>NZ_JAYGIL010000010.1:0-194424 GCF_034931025.1 Arcicella gelida
GTTTAAATGACTCATTGACAATTTTTTCGCTTTTTAATCTTCTTTGTCCCATTACTTTAAAGTTTATAACTAATTTCGATAACTTAACCGAAACTGTCAACTTATTTTAGGACAAGACAGAGAACAGTCGCTCTAGCATTGCCACTAAAGGACTGGGCTTGCAGAAGTACTAGTAGAGTTATTATTTCGCTCGTCAAGTACCAATGATAATTTAAAAACTGATTATAGAGATAACAAACTAAAGCTAGATAATAAATTTAAGTTTTCATTTTGCAGTTATTTTTTAGCAACTTTTACCCGTTTGAATATTTCTTCTAAGTCCAGCGTATCCAGAAACGCAGTTACTTTAACTATTTTTCCATGTTGTATTTCCATAAACCAAGCATAGCTAACATTGTATGGTTTTCCATCAAGTGCAGTTGCCTTGCCATCCCAAATAGCAATTACTGTATTGTTATCTACAAATATTTCTCTTATTGTTGGAATGATTTTTTGAGAAAGGCGGTCATTTAACGGGTTAAGTACTTCATCTATTAGCTGTTTTTTTGAAGTATATGTCTTGGATAGATAGGAGCTTCCCGATATAGTCCAATGTACATCTTCAGCTAATAAATCAAAAAAACTTCCACTGCCATTTGCCCATTTTTCAAACCCTTCCTTTATCAATTGCCTATTACTATCCTGTTGTAAACTATTTTGTTGTGCCATTGAAAATTGAGTTACGAAGAGTAGTGATACAATTATGCTTAGTGTTTTCATTTTTTTATTATTTAAAAACAACTTCTGAAAGTTCAATCAAATTACCCCAAGGGTCAGCAATGAAGGCCAGTTTACGGGTAATCGTTTCTAAATAGAATGGTTCTCCGACAGTTGTTACTCCCCGTTTTTTTAACTCTGCTAATGTTGCATCTAAATTTTTCACGTGCATACAAATATGATGATACCCTGGCTTTGACAGACTTTCGCCTAAATCAGTATAATTCTTTTGTGCCTCCAATTTGCCTTCTGCCAGTATCTCTACCCAAAAACTGTTATCATTTGGGGGGGCTAAGTATGCCAGCTTTTCGTCGGCATAGGGCCACTGATGGATGATTCTGAAATCCATTTTTTCAGTCCACCACTTAATAGCTAAATCATAATTTGGTACACGAATGCCAATGTGATTGCCCGAAATATCAGCAAGTTTACTTTTAGGATTTAAGGCAGGCATATTAAAGCCTGTATTTTCTTGATGTTGTGCAAAAGCACTCGTCGTGAGTGTCAATAGACCAAATGCTATCAACAAGCTTATTTTATTTTTCATTTTATTTGAATGTTGTTAAATTTTAAAATTATTGTTGTTCCTCGGCAGTAGTTCTATCCTGATAGAGTTGCCAAAATTTATCAGCCAGAACCGTCGGTGAGTGTGTAGGGCTTGATTCGGCAATAATATTAGCAATAGTGAGAAGCCCAACATAAATGTTGTCAGGTTTTAACCTCTCGTGAAGCTGTAAAGCCAAACTTCTAATGCCTGCTTTACCAATAGAAAGCGAACCATAATCAGCCGATGGAAATAAAGCAAAGCCACCACCCGATATTAAAAATGCCCCTCGCTTTTCTTTTAAATCATTTTGCAGTATAAGGTAAGCATCTAAAGCAGCCGCAACATTTTTGCTAAAGTCATCAATAAGCGACGCAGAAGTTTCTTCAAGAATGTCTTTGGCTTTTACATCGGCTACGTTGTAAAACAAGATGTCGAAACTGCCCATATCATTTCGCAATTTTGAGATTGCTTCCTTTAAGGATTCTGTATTGCCAACATCAGCATCGGCATAATAACTCTGTATGTTTTCTGCTTTTAGTGTTTCTGCTAATTTTTCAAGATTTTTTTTGCTACGACTGATTAGCCCAACTTTAAACCCTTGCTTTCCAAACTTTCGTGCTACACCAAGACTTAGCCCTGTGCCTGCACCAATTATAAGAATTGTTTTCATTTTTGAGATTAAAAATTTACATTTAACGTTGTTGATTCCCATTCATCAAAGTCTTTTGTAAGCAAAACCAACTTTGCTCTTGCGGCTTCCATTGCATCATGTCCTAATAATAATCTCAATGGGGGATTCGGACATTCAACTACTTTGATAATAGCCTCGGCTGCTTTTACAGGGTTTCCAGGTTGATTGCCATCTTTGTTACGCAACCATACTTTTGTTATTTCGGCAGTTTCAGCATAATCTGAAATCTTACCGGGAGTTTCATTGGCAGAACGTCCAGCCCAATCGGTACGGAATGCACCTGGGGCAACAATGGTTACTTTGATTCCAAGATGCCCTACCTCTTTGGATAGTGACTCAGAAAATCCATCCACGGCGTATTTTGTAGCATGATAATAGCCCAATGCAGGATAAGAAGCTATCCCACCAATAGAAGCAACATTGATAATATGTCCACTTTTTTGAGACCGCATGAGAGGAAGAACCTCTTTTGTAAGATTAGCCAATCCAAAGAAATTTATTTCAAACATTCTACGGGTTTCCGCATCATCGCTTTCTTCAATTGCACCGAAATAACCTATCCCAGCATTGTTTAGTAATACATCAATTTTTCCGAAATGGTCAAGTGTTGCTCTTACAGCGGCTTTAATTTCATTAGTATTTGTTACATCTAATTTTACTGCTAATGCTGTGTTGGGATAAGCGTCAACAATATCTTGAATGTCGCTTGTTTTACGAGAAGCAACTGCAACCAAATATCCAGCACGCAATGCCGTAGTTGCGAAAGCACGTCCAAAGCCAGTTGAACAACCAGTAATTAACCAAACTTTATTATTTGAATTTTCCATTTTTTGTAAGATTTTAAATTTTCAATAGACTTAATTTTGACTACTTGTAATGAAGTCAGAGCATTTTTCTGACTTCATTACAAGTTTTTTGAAAATTTTTAGATTGTATTTTCCCACGCTTTTACTTGATGGTCTTTAAGCATATCTTCTACAAACTGTGGCACGACATTACGGAACTTACCAGTATCAGAAGGAACGATTTTAATCATGGCATCAATCATTTCTTTAGGGTCAAGTCTTCCTTCGGGAGTACCCAATAGAGAATCAAAATTGGCTTTCATGTCGGCACGTTTGGTGAAGTTTTTATCATCATCCAACCAACGGAAAGCATTTTCTGCCATTGTTTCATTGTAGCCTGTCAAGTAAGCACCAGGATTAATGGTTTGCACTTTGATGTTATAAGGCTTTAACTCATCCGCCAAAGCTTCAGCAACTGCTTCCAAGGCGTGTTTGGTTGAAACATAGATACCATAACCAGAAGGTGTAAATAGACCACCCATTGACGAGGTGAAAACTATTTTGCCTTTTTTACCAGCGTTAATCCATTTGGTGATAAATTGTTGGGCAAGGTCTAATGGTGCAAACACATTGGTTTCGTAATTATTTCTTACAAGGTCTAACGGAATTTCAAACACAGGACCACTTTCACCAATACCAGCATTGCTAAACAATACATCAATATCGTATTTCAATGCAACTCTAACATCGTATTTATCAAGTATGTCGAGTTTGATAACCTCAATGTTGTTTTGCAAGCCAAGTTCTTCTACCTTTTGGCGAAGTGCAGTAACCTGTGGAGAGATTTGTACACCTGCAATAATTTTATGACCTAATTGAGCTAAACCAATAGCTGTTCCTTCTCCGAATCCAGAGCCTGCTCCAGTAATCAAAATTGTTTTTGTATTTTCCATTTTTTTAGATTTTTATTGTTTATTGATTTTTTATTGAGTATTAAATGTTGCTGCCTGCTGATGCAATTTCAAAGTCTTGGTCAGGGCTTCCGCCAGAAACTCCAATGTATCCAACTATACTTCCCTGTGATTTGATAGGCATTCCTCCTTTAAATCCAACTAGGCCACCACTTGTATTTACCAAGCCATAAGTTTTGTTTTCAGGATTTAAAAATTCGCCAACAGCTTCCGAGTTCATACGGAATAGCATGGCTGTTTTTGCTTTTCCCATAGCTACATCAATTGAACCAAGGTAGGCATTGTCCATTCTTAAAAAACTTTTTAAATGTCCAAATGAATCAAGGATAGATATGTTTGCATTAACATCAAGTTGCATAGCTTTTTCAACCGCTTGATTGATAGCTCTTGATGCTTGTATTTGTGTCGTTTCCATTTTTCGTAGTTTGTTTTGTTGATTGATTTTTTTGTTTTATTAAATCACCTCTGCGAGTTCAATTACATTCCCCCAAAGGTCAGAGAAGAAGCCAAGGCGTTTGCCAATTACAGGTAAATCAAAAGGTTCGCCGAGAACAGTTACACCACGTTTGCTTAATTCAGCAAGCGTTTCATCTACGCTTTTTACATCCATACAAATGTGGTGGTAACCGCTTGGGTGAAGGCTTTCGTTTAGGTCGGCATAGTTGGCTTTTGGCTCTGGATTACCGCCTGCTAATAATTCAATCCAGAAATTGTCATCGTTGGCTGGTGCTAAATAAGCCAGTTGTAAATCGCCAAATGGCCATTCATGCAGTAAACGGAAATCTAATTTTTCCATGTACCAGTTTTTGGTTTGCTCGTAGTTAGGAACTCTGAGAGCTACGTGTGCACCTCTCATATTTTTAAAAACACTTTCTGTGTTTTTTGCAGGAATTTTGATTGTTACGTTTTCCATTTTGTTTAATTTGTTTATGGTTATTTTTATTTGTTTTTGATGATACAAAGATGCTACAGGTTGCTGCCCTCTATGATAGGAAAGACAAAGGGGCTATTATGAATATCAAAGATGAGTATGGAGCAAAAAAAAATGCTGCTATTAATTAGCAACATTTTATGAAATATGAATGTGAATTTATTTTGAGCTACGCTGATGCTCTAGCAGAAAGAAACGATTTCCTAAACTCTACAGGAGTAAGTCCTGTATTTTTTTTGAAGAAAAAAGAAAAATTTGGTTGGTCAGAAAATCCCATGCTGTAACTAATATTATTCAAGTTCCAGTCTGTTTGAAGAAGTAAAGCTTTGGCTTCATCCAAAAGTCTGTTGCGAATATGAATACTGGCATTTTGTCCTGTGTGCTTTTTTAACAATTCATTCAGGTAATTTGGATGAATAGCTAAGTCAGCTGCAAATTCTTTAGCTGTCCTTATGCGTATTGGGGAATTGTAATTAATGTTTGAGGTTTCTTTTTCCAACAAGTTGAAGAAGTGGTGTATGTGCGAAAATTCCTCAGTAACAGCATCGGGCTTGGGGTATTTCCCCACTTTCATACTCTCTACCATTAATAGCTGAATATAAGCCTGTAATGAATCTTCCTTGTAAGTTCCATTGGTATCTTCTTCTTCCTGCATTTTGATAAATAGATTATTGATAACAGGCACTTCAGATTCACTCAAACGAATTACACTTTTTGATTTGTCGGTATAGAGAGCAAATTTGTCGATAGTAGATTTTAGATTTGGAAAGCTATTTATGAACCCTTTTTTGAACAGCACATAATATCCTGCTGGTTCATCGGAGAGATTTTTCCATGAAATAATATCATTAGGATGGATATACAATATAGTAGGTTCGTCAATGTAGTAGGTGTTAAGCCCCATTGTAAAAACGCCTGAACCTTTTGAGATGAATAATACTTTGTAAAATTCACGCCTGTTGGGCGACAAATAATTTCTGCATTCGTGATACTTGCGATTAAACACTTTCACTGTCCAGTCTTCATAAAAATCCCTCAAAACAGGAATCATATCAGGCAGGTTTCGTAAGGTATCTATTTGCTTTAAATCTATTGTAGTCTTCATCTTTCTATTTTTTGTATTACATTTATTCAAAAAGTGTTACAATGCTAAAAAGCAAACTTACAAATAAATCATGGGTTAATTCTTCTTTAGATGGGTGGAATTTTATCTGCTTGAATTGCAGGAATAACTGCCATGTGTTGGCGATTGCAGCTCTTTTTGTAAGGTTAGCTTTTGTGATGAAGTAGGCAGTAAAAGACTTCGCCTTGAATATCTTTTCGCTTGTAGGGGAACGAAATTTCTTTTTTGGTTTGCACACAACTCAAAAATATGTAAACGTTTTGTAGTACTTTTTGTATTGTTCCCAAACTAGTCTTATGATTTTCTAAAACCTAAAACAAGGAAAAGCATCACACTCTTTAACATTCTAGAGTGTAGAAAACACCTCTCCTACTACCAGTTTTAATGAATTATTAATAAATTACAAACACAATTTACTTTCAAATATAAAACTATCGGTTGTTTGGCTTTTATACAAAAATCGTTTTTTGTGTGACGCTACGACCAAAGTTATGATTGAATAAGTATAAAAAGGGTGAACAAGGGCAAAACAAATAAGAATTAACCGTGTTTTCGATGAAATATATTTTCCTGCTGTTTTCCAACATTTATCTAAATATCAACCACAGCTTGAAAAAAGGTTGGATAAAGGAGAGTTATGAAACGTTTCAAATCCCATTCATTGAAAAAGTAAATCAAATTTTAGCACTAAAAAAGAAGATTCAAAAGCCAATACCAGTGAATTAGAAGCAGAAATTGACCGATGAAGAGATTTTGATTGTTGAAGGCAAATAACCTCAAAGAGGTTGTATATTTGATTAGAAAATAGAAAAAATATAATGGTAAATTCAGCACAAAATATCCACAAATTGACGAATTTTCAAGCAATACTCCTGCTTGCCATAGTATTTTTCAATAAGACTACGCCAAGCAAGGTTGCAGTCTGAGATTGCATATTATTTGTTCCAAGTCTTTAGACTTTGAACTGCTGGGGTTAGTAACAAGTAAAACCCTTATAAATTCAATAAACAAATAAGAAAATGAGAATTCTTTTTACGGGTGGTTCGGGAAAAGCAGGAAAGTACGTAATTGCGTATCTGCTAGAACAAGGGCACAAGGTACTGAATGTGGATATAACACCTTTGAGCCTTGTTGGGGTTGAAAATCTAATAGCTGATATTACAGATGCTGGACAAATGTTTAATGCCATGAGTTCTTACATTGGCTTAGGTGAATTGGAAGGTGGCAATGGCGTACCAAAATTTGATGCAGTAGTACATTTTGCCGCAGTTCCCAGAATTTTGATTAAACCAGATAATGAAACCTTTCGAGTGAACACAATTGGGACGTATAATGTGATTGAAGCAGCTGTTAAACTGGGTATTAAAAAGATTGTTATTGCTTCTTCGGAAACCACTTATGGCATCTGTTTTTCAGATGGACAAACTGACCCGAAATCATTACCCCTTGAAGAAGATTATGATGTGGACCCAATGGATAGTTACGGATTATCAAAAGTTGTGAATGAAAAAACGGCACAGAGTTTCCAGCGACGTTCAGGTATTGATATTTATGCACTCCGAATCGGAAATGTGATTGAACCTCATGAATACGCAGAATTATTCCCGCATTATTTTAAAAATCCTGAAGTTCGTCGCAGAAATGCTTTTTGTTATATAGATGCCCGTGACTTAGGACAAATTGTAAATTTATGTTTACAGAAAGACGGGCTTGGCTTTCAGATTTTCAATGCTGGAAATGACCACAACGGTGCTATTATTCCAAGTAAAGAATTAGCCGAAAAGTTTTTCCCCAACGTACCCATTACTCGTGAATTAGGCGAACACGAAGCCTTATTTTCTAATCGGAAAATCCGAGAAGTACTTGGATTCAAAGAACAGCATAATTGGAGGAAATACGTAAAGGCTGAGTGATTTGTAGTTCGGTAAGCCTACTGAAAACTGCATTCACAAATAATCAAATTTATAAGAAAAATTCATGAAATATCTTCAATTTAGTAATAATGACAGCATCCCAATGTTGGGTTTAGGTACTTGGAAATCAGCCAAAGGTGAGATTTATCAAACCGTTAGAAAAGCCATCGAAATTGGTTATCGCCATTTTGATTGTGCTTTAATCTATGGTAATGAACAAGAAATAGGACAGGCAATTTCAGATGCAATCAATAATAGAGAAGTAACCAGAAATGAGCTTTGGATTACCTCAAAACTATGGAATAATCGCCATAAAAAAGTTGATATTCAGCCAACTATTGAAATAACATTGGATAGTTTGAAACTTGAATATTTAGATTTATACTTAATTCATTGGCCAATAGCACTCTTAAACAGCGTAAACTATCCACAAGACGGAAGTGAGATGATTGACTTGAAACACATTCCTTTGACGGAAACTTGGCAGGGGATGATTGCTTTAAAAGAAAATAATTTGACCAAGCATATCGGTGTTTCAAATTTTAGCATTAAAAAAATCAATGAATTAATCAGTGAAACAGGCGTTTGTCCAGAAGCCCTACAATTAGAACTGCATCCATTTCTTCAACAAAATAAAATTGTAGATTTTGCCAATGCCAACAACATCATCCTCACGGGTTTTTGCCCTCTTGGTTCGTCAGATAGACCCATCAATAGGATTTCAGCAGGTGAACCCAAGTTGTTTGAAAATAAAACAATTATAGATATTGCCCAAGAAAAAGGAAATACACCCGCACAAATTATGCTCGCTTGGGCAATCAATAGAGGCACATCGGTCATTCCAAAATCCGTAAATCCACAAAGGTTAAAAGAAAATTTGGAAGCGGCTAATATTGAACTTACCCTTTTAGAAATGGAGAAAATCAATCAATTAGATCAACATTATCGATATATTAAGGGTGATTTTTGGTGCTTAGAGGGCAGTGGCTACACCTTAGAAAACCTCTGGGATGAAGTTTGAGATAGAGCTGAATCAAGAAAGACTTAATATGCCTGCGGGGAAAACAAAGTCAAGGCTTGGCTTTGATATAGTGCTATTTTCGTTCTAAAATCATCCCTTTTTAAATCCTGACGTATCAAGCCCAAACTAGTCTTAGGATTTCCTAAGACCCAAAACAAGAAAGATTCCTACCCTCGAAAAGGCTAATTGAATATATTAAACCGTTGCAAGGCAAAAGGAATATTTATCCCTGATACATTTTACGTGCATGACGCTCTTTAACATTTTGAGTCGTAGGAAATAACCTACGACTCGTTTGAGAACATTATTAAAAAATAATCTAAAATTTGATTGTTTTTCGTTAAGGTACCTTAGTTATTGATGGCTGTTGCTTTTGTGAATTAGCTATTGATGGCATTATTAATTTTCCGTTGATGACGAAACTGGTAAACAGAACCAACAATAAATAGCAATAAGAATACAAGAAGTGTTATTCCGATAACAGGGTCTGTTGGTGCTTTTGCCAAAGGATGTCCGATTGGGACACGGGTAAAAGTTTCGTTAATAGTAGGAACCCACGACAAGAAAAAACTAAACGAAAGAAGGAAATTCTCAAAATATCGGCTTTTGTTGTTTCCCTGTTTTTTGCTGTGTAAAAAATAAGCTCCGGCCACCAAAGCCACAATAAATAAGGCAAAAATATGACCAGGATTAAAACCGTGTTTTAATAAACCCAATGATGTAAGTGACGTAACGATGGTTCCGTAAAAATAAATTTTGCCTGAAGGTTGCTCTAAACCTATTTTTCCGTTTTTTCTGAATGAAATAATTGCAGCAATGATGGCAATAATGCCAATGATGGTATGAAAAATACCTAAATTAGAAAGTCCCATTTTTTATTTTTGATTTGAATTAACATTACAAATGTGCGATGAAAAAATAGGAATGATTTTGCGAATTAGGTCAACTATTTGGCAATTTGGCTCAGACGATAATTGGTCGGTGCCATGTTGTATTTTTCTCCGAAACTTTTGGTAAAGTTTGCTAAGTCATTAAAGCCACAAGTAAAGGCAATGTCGCTAATACGTTCGTTTGATGCCAATAATAATTTAGCTGCCTTTTCAAGCTTTTTTGTCTTGATATAATTGGCAGGCGTATCATTATAAAGTTTCGAAAATTCTCTTTTGAATGATGACAAGCTTAAATTAGTTTGGTCTGCCAACTCTTCAAGTGTCAGCTGTGAAAATAAGTTTACTTCAATTATCTGTTTGAAAGTGTAAGTTGTTGGCGAAAAAAGTTGTGATAATATTACTTGAACTGATTCGGCATTTTTTGTTTGGGAAAGTAAGAGTATAATTTCCTTTAATTTCAAAATCAAAATATCCTCATTTACCAAAGACGGGTTTTCAAAGTAAAATAAAAGTCCTTCAATGTATTTTTGAATTAAAAAATCATTGTTAATTTTTTCGCTGGATTTATTTGAAATAATGTTTTTGGGTACCTGAAGCAGTGATGGCAATTCACGGTTATAAACTTGCTTTAAAATCTCTGGGTGGAAAGTAACAATTACGATTTCACAAACATTTTCTGAATTTGCGTTTTGTATTCGTTTTCCGGATTTGATACAATTTAGAAACAAAGCATAGTTGGCAGGAATATTCCTTTGTTCACTATCAAATTGATATTGAAATTCGCCTTCTTTTACAAATAAAAAACAGGCTTGTTCGTTTACGGGAAAATCAAATCGGAAAGGCGGCTTTAACGCTACCTTTTGAATAAATATTTTTCCAAACAAATCGATTTTTTTATAATTGATTACCATCTCTAAATTAATATTTGAATAACGTCAGCAGGTCTGTCAACCTGCAAGGGATGAGTAATTTTCCAATTCTTTCATGGTTTGGTTTAAAGCCACCACGAAAGCTTAGCGATTATCGGCTCGCTGTTTTTCCCGTTTTACTTTCCAATTATTTTTTTTCTGTGGTTTTGTCCCCAATCACGCAATGCTTTCATTACCTCAAATAATGTTTCTGCGTGTTCGGTTATTTCATATTCAACGGTCGGTGGAAAGGTCTCGTAAACTGTCCGCTTAACAAGATGATTTGTTTCCAAGTTTTTCAATTCTTTGCTCAACATTTTATCGCTAATTCCTTCAACTTCTCTTGTAATTTCTTTAAACCGTTTTGCTCCACCCGACAACGAAAACAATATCGGAAGTTTCCAATTTCCACTTAATGTTTCCATTGCATCTTTTATGGCACGAATGCCCGAAGAATCACATTTAATTGCCTTTGTCATTATTCAAAATTACATTACTAACCTAAAGGTGAGTGCTAACTGTTAGGTTAGTGCTTACCATTGGTTAGCAAATATAAATAGTTTTGCAACGTCAAATCAAATAAATTAAGAAAGATGAGCAAAGAGAAAAAAATCTATTGGACAGTTACCATTATTACAATGGCGTTAATTGTGTTACCCTCGTATTTTGCACCACGTGAATACTTAGAGGAAACCATTCGCAGAATGCAATTCCCGGATTATTTCGGATTAGAATTAGATATTCTAAAAGTTGTTGGTGCAGCAATTATTCTTATTCCTGCCATTCCTGCAATGTTTAAAGAATGGTCATATGTGGGATTTGGAATACTTTTACTTTCAGCAAGTCTGGCACATTTTCTTATTGATGGTTGGGCAAAAGGTATTGCCCCTCTTGTACCGTTTGCAATTCTTTCTGTGTCTTATTATTACTTCAGAAAACTGAATTATACGAAGTGAAATTTTCATCGCAATTTTTGCGATGAGTTGTCTTTCGGCTTGCGGTCAACAAGCCGAAAAGCAAGATGGCGTTGAAACAAAGATTATAAAAATGCTTTGTATGAAAAACCAAGACTTGAAAATTATAAATTATGTAATAAATTTACGAACTGTCGAATTATTTCCTCTAGCAGAGAGTTGAATTTACATATATGAAACCCAAAGAAAATAGTGTACCAGTCTATAAATTAACAGATTTAATGATAGACGATCCACAGCCTGAACTTTATGATATAAAATCAGATGATTTTAACATAAAGGTGAACACTCCTTTGGTTGAACTTGAAATCTTTAAGAAATATTTTCGTACAGATTGTTTCATCATATTCCTCGTTTTAGAGGGAGAGATAAGGATTGATATTAATTTAGAAGAGTATTGTGCTAAGAAAAACAACATTATTATTGTTTCTCCTAACGATTTGAAACGCTCTGTCTCTACAAAAGATGCTCTTGTATCAAGTATAGCTTTTAATGCTAATTTTATAACTAAAGCTACCGATACAGTTAAAAATATATCTGAAGTTTTTAGTTATTTGACTTATCAAAGCTTACCTCTTTGGACGCTAGAGCCTAAAGATGCTAATACTCTAAAAAAGCTGTTGGAGCAAATCTCATATCGTACTGTTGATATAAAAGAACATCCTTTTGGGAAAGAATTACTTTATACTCATTTTAATATTCTTCTATACGAATTAGGCGGTTTTGCTAAAAAGTACTCAATATTTAAAAGTACTAATTTGTCCAGAAAAGAAACTTTGGTGATGAACTTTGTATCTCTTTTACAACAAAAAGTTAAATTTCAACGCAATGTTCAGGCTTATGCTTCTCAGCTAAATATTACACCTAAATACCTTACTGAAACCGTCAAAGAAATTTCTGGAAAAAGTGCCGGAGAAATTATTGATGACTTTGTTATTCAAGAAGCAAAAATAATATTGAGTGATTCAAATTTAAGTATTTCCGAAGTTGCAGAAGAACTTCATTTTAGTGACCAGTCTTTCTTTGGAAAGTTCTTTAAAAGACATACTGGGATTTCTCCAAAAGAATATCGCAAATTAGATTAATGTATTACAATATTAATTTTTGTAACACATTAATCTCGACTTCTTATCATTTCAAAAAATAGAAAAACGACTTTCTGACCAATCTTAACGAATTCATGACCTTTTTAAATGCTACTTGGTGTGCCAACTTTGTAACATCAAATTATAGTATCATTTAAACATGAATATCCTTATGATAAAGTCAAATCTCGTAAAGGCTTTCCCTTTATTAGTGACCACCCTAATGCTTTCAGCCTGTGGAAATAAGCCCACAAAAACGCAAGATAAACCTAAGGCTGTTAAGGTAACAACTCAACAAGTTGAAGAAATTAATAGTCGCCAAAAACTTAGCTATTCTGCTACTATCGAGCCAGATATTATTACCAAAATAGGTTTTGCAGTACCTGGTGTAATCAACAACGTTACGGTGAAAGAAGGGCAGTTTGTAAAACAAGGTCAGTTATTGGCAAGCATTGATGCTACCGAATACGACAATGCCTTAATTATTGCCAATGCAGGCCTAGAACAAGCCGAAGACATGTATCAGCGACTTAATGAACTTTATCAAAAGGGAAGTCTTCCAGCAAAAGATTATATCGATATTAAAACAAAGCTAGCTCAGGCTAAAGCCAGTAAAAGTATTAATAGTAAACATATTGCTGACAGTAAATTGTATGCTCCTATGTCGGGTATTATTACAGAGAAGTTGATTGAACGTGGAAGTATGGCCGCTCCTGGTGTTCCAGCATTTACCATTATTAAAACAGATAAAGTTTATGCTAAAGTCACTGTCCCAGAAAATGAGATTGGAAGTTTTAAAGTAGGAATGACATCAAATGTATTTATTCCGACCTTAAGTGATTCAGTAAAAGGAACCATATCGATTATTAATCCACAAGCAGATGCTGTTTCAAAAACTTATTCAGCAAAAATTCTTTTAAATAATATCGGGCAAAAATTACTCCCCGGCATGATTGCCAATGTTGAAATTAATCCAAATAAGTATGTTCCTGTAATTACGATTCCAGCTACGGTAGTACTTAGAGATGCAGATGACATTACTTATGTATTTGTTGTCAATGCAGAGAAAAAGGCTGTCCGTAAACGTATAACCATAAGTAGTCTTATTGGAAGTAAAGAAGTAATTGTAAAAGACGGACTTACTAAAGGTGATTTAATTATTGTGGAAGGTCAGACTCAACTCAGAGATGGCTCATTAGTAAGTTTTTAAAATGATACATCAATGTCAGTTTTTAGCAAAATAAAAAAATGGAAAAACGAAAGATAAATTTTATTGAGGCTGCAATGAGATACAGGGAAGTAACAATAGTTATAACTTGCTTGTTATTAATATTCGGCTATTATTCTCTTCGGAATATGCCCCGTGCCGAAGACCCTAAAATTGATACGCCAGTAGCAATGGTCTATGCTTTTTATCCTGGTGCCGATGAGGTACAAATGGAAAAACAAGTAACTTCCAAAATAGAACAATATTTATTCTCTTTTGAAGAAGTAAACAAACAAAAAACAAAATCGCAAACAAGAGATGGACAGGTCTTTATCACTGTTGAGCTCCATACAAGCGTAAAAGATAGAAAGAAATTTTGGGCTACTTTACAACATGGTTTTAATACTGTTGTTCGTGGTAATATTCCATCGGGCGTTATTGGCCCAATTACAAATAGCAATTTTGGGGATGTAACGGCTCAAATCATAGCTGTATCTTCTTCTACAAGGAGTTATGCAGAACTAGAGAAGTATCTTGATAAGATGGAAGATGTACTAAAAACGATTCCTGAAGTATCAAAAATCAATCGCTCTGGGGGACAGAAACAACAAATTTATGTTACTGTAGATGATCAAAAAATGCTACAATATGGCTTTGACTTAGGAACGATAGTCAATACCTTACAAATGCAAAACATTACAGGTTATTCTGGAGAAATGACAATCAGTAAAAATACTATTCCTGTATTTACGAACAGTCAATACAAAACAGAAGCTGATATAGCCAATCAAGTAATCTATACAACACCTAAGGGAGTAGTAGTAAGACTAAAAGATGTTGCGTATATAGAAAGGCGTTATGAAGAAGAATCTTCATATATTCGTATTGGCAATGATAAGGTGATGCTGATTTCAACAGAGATGCAACCTGACAACAATATTGTAGCTTTTGGAGAAAAGGTTGACGAGAAACTAAAAAAACTTCAAAGTAGCTTTCCCGATGACATAAAAATTGAAACGATAGTTAATCAGCCAGAGGTTGTTGCTGAAAGTATCAACCATTTTATGATTGAGTTCGGAATGGCTATTGCGTCTGTAATCATCGTAGTAATGTTGTTGTTGCCTCTCAGTATGGCAGCCGTTTCTTCAATTGCAGCACCTATTGCCATTCTTATCACTTTTGGTTTGATGAATATGATTGGAGTAGAGCTACATCAGGTTTCACTGGCAGCACTTATTATTGTACTTGGAATGGTAGTGGATAATGCCATTGTAGTGGTGGATAATTATATTGAAAAATTAGATGAGGGTATTACGCCGTGGACTGGTGCATGGCAGGCAGCAACTCAACTTACTTTGCCAATCTTTACTGCCACTTTAGCTATTATTTTTGCTTTTGCACCACTAGCATTTTTTATGAATGGTATAACCAAGGATTTTATGGCCTCTTTACCTATTACAGTTGCCATTGCATTGATTACCTCTATGTTAGTTGCCTTGTTTTTAACACCTTATACATGTTATGTGTTTATTAAAAAAGGATTAAAACACAAAGTATCTGACCGCCCACCTAGAAAATCATTATTAGATTACTTACAAAATGTATTTAATATAGCTGTTGAATTTTGTTTCCGCTGGCCAAAAATAACAATGGTTTCTGCTGTAGTCGCTGTATTAATAGCCTTCTTAATTGCTAGTAAAGTAGATCAAGAGTTTTTCCCAACTAGCGAACGCAATCAATTCAATATAGAAGTTTGGATGCCCGATGGAACTGCTCTAACTGAGACAGACAAAACTGTGAAAGAAGTTGAAACTATTTTGAAAAAAGATAAAAGAGTTGTGAGTATTGCAAGTTTTGTCGGCACTAGCTCTCCTCGTTTTCAAACTTCTTATGCACCAGAAATTCCTCGAAGAAATTTTGCTCAATTATTTATCACCACCGTTGATAATAAGGCTACTGATGATATTGTGCATGAGTATCGTCCTAAACTTGAGTACTTGGTAAAAGACGCTTATGTTAGATTCAGACAATTGAGTTTCCAAGAAGGCTCTCCGATAGCGGTAAAAATAATTGGCAATGATATTAATGACCAGAAACGTGTGGCTTTACAGATTGAGGATATTTTACGCCAAGCGAAAGGGACAAACTGGGTACGTACCGACTACGAAAATGATTACTTAGGTATTAGTCTCAATGTAAAAGAAGATATTGCTGCTCGTTTGGGAGTACCCAATCAGGTAATCACTCAAACATTAGGTGCTGGACTAAAAGGTTTTGCTGTTTCTCAATTATGGGAAGGAGATAAACCTATTGATATTTTTCTTCGATTAGATGCCAATAGCAGAAAGGATGTCAACCAATTAGGAAATTTGCATTTAAGTACAATGTATGGAACGAAAGTGCCTTTGAATGAAGTGGCAGAACTCAAACCTTCTTGGCATACTGGGGTTATTGCACACCGAAATGGCATTAGAACACTCACTGTTTTATCTGAAGCTCAAAATGGCATCAGAGCTTCGAATATTCTGAAGGAAATTCAACCTAAAATTGAAAAGCTAAATTTACCTGAAGGAATAAGTATTGAATATGGAGGTGATTTTGAATCAAATGCTGAAAACGCACCCGGAATGCTTAGCGCTTTAGGGGTGAGTTTAATCTTGATTTTTATTACTTTACTATTCCAATTTAAGAGTTTAGCTAAAACCTTAATTATTTTATCGACTTTCCCATTAAGCTTGCTTGGTGCTTTTCTTGGTCTATATCTCACCAATAACCCAATAGGAATGACTGCCTTTATGGGCGTTATCAGTCTCATTGGTATTGTAGTACGTAATGGAATTATCCTCGTTGATTATGCCGATGAATTGGTTTTAGAACATCATTATACTATCAAAGCTGCGGCATTAGCCTCTGCAAAACGTCGAATGCGTCCGATTTTCCTTACTTCAGCAGCAGCGGCAGTAGGTGTTGTCCCAATGATTGTTGGAAAATCTCCATTATGGGCTCCACTTGGAAGCGTATTAGCTTTTGGTCTAATTATTTCAATGGTACTTACCTTGTTTGTTGTGCCTGTGCTTTATTACAAATTTGTAAAACCAGTACCTGAACCTGCCGATGAATTTGATGCAAACGTTGAAATTCAATACAAGCCTGAACATCGCTAAAATTTTGAATGAGTACAATAAAATGGACTGAGGGGGATGAGTGAGATGAAGGTTAATTTTTCAATACCGTGTGAGAGGGAATCCCCCAAATGTTTTAAACTAAAGTGAGTTCGATAAAAACTAAAAATAAGAAAATGAATTTTATCAAGTATTGGAAAGTATTAACAGTCACAATAATTGCTGGGATAAGTTTACCTTGTGACGGACAAAACGTTACACTAACTCTTCAAGAATGCCGACAAATGGCAGTGACGCAAAACAAAAAAATAAAGGCGGTACAATCTCAAATTGCAGCAGCCAAAATTGCTAATGAGACAGCTGGGCTCAATAATCGCCCGTCTTTTGATGCTTCAATCATGGGGGTTCATGTCGGAAAACCTCTTGACAAATTACTTCCCCCTGCCCTATTAAATGGTTCAGTCTCAGCATCACAACCTATCTATACTGGTGGAAAAATAAAATTGGGTCAAGCTGCTACTGCAAAAGCGATTGAAATAACAGAAGATCAAAAAACAATGACCGAAGTAGATGTGCTATTTGAAGTAGAAAATGCCTACTGGCAGATTGTTCAAGTAAAGGATAAAATAGTGCTTGCCAATAAGTACAAAGAAATGTTACAACAACTTCATACAGAACTCGAAAATGCAGTAAATGCTGGACTTACTTATAAGAATGATTTATTAAGAGTAGAGGTAAATATGAATGAAGCTGATTTGAACATAGCAAAAGCTAATGATGGCTTGGTATTGGCAAAACTCAATTTAGCACAAATCATTGGACAATCTAATCATACAGATTTCGATATTAAAGATTCAGTTGATGGAAATTTCAGTGCCATGGCGACACAGTCTTTCGATGGCATTGCAGACAATCGACCTGAAATCAATTTACTTAAAAAAGCCATTGAGATTGAGCAAATTCAGACCAAGCTGATTAAAGCAGACCTTAAACCACAAATAGGTTTTTCATTATCTGGGTTTAGCAGTGTGGGTAAAAAAATTAACATCGGTAATGGGGAAAATTCAATGACGTCTTATTACGGCTTGTTGAATGTATCTATTCCTATTTTTGATTGGGGAAAAAATGCCAAGAAAGTAAAAGAACAAGCATTGCATATAGAAGCAAAACAATGGGAATTAGAGGGAACAAAAGAGTTAATTAACCTTCAAGCTCAAAGTGCGTGGCTGCAAATCAACCAAACAGTAAAAAAGATTGACCTAACAGGCCATTCAATGAAACAAGCTGAAGAAAACCTCAGATTGGCCAATAATCGCTATAAAGCTGGCACAATTACTGGAAAGGATGTACTAGAAGCTCAGGTGATTTGGCAACAAGCTTATAGCAGTAATATAGATGCCAAAGTGGAGTATAAAGTTAATATAGCCAATTATAAAAAGGCTATTGGAGAGTTGAGATAAAATGAAGAGTAAACAAATCCATATTATTGAAACGGCAATGTCCCTGTTTAGCAAACAGGGTATTAATGCCGTCACAATGGATGAAATATCAATTAAATGTGAAGTATCTAAAAAAACAATTTACGAATACTTTATCAATAAGTCCGCTTTGGTAGAAAATGTTATTAAGCACTTATTAAGTAAAACGGAGCGATATATTAGGGTTTGGCCAAGTATTTCACCTAATGCAATTTCAGAAATAAGGTATTATTTCCAATATGTAGAGGTCAACATATTTATTATTTCCCCGATGTTCTATCATGATTTAATTCAGTACCGTTCTGCATATCATTTGTTTTTACAATTTATAGATGAAAAATTATATGCTTTCTTATTGCAAAATATTGTTAGAGGGCAAACAGAAAATATTTATCGAAGTAATACTGAATTGATAATCAAAGTACATTTATGGTTTATCAAAAAAATTATAAGTGATGTGTCCTTACAAGTAGAAGTTGATAGAATCAATTTTTTTTCTTGTTCCAATGATGCTTTATTACGTTCATTACTCAACAATAATGGGCAAAAAATGGCGCTGAAAAAAGATGTTTTCTAGCTAAAACCAATAATAAGCTACACCTAGAATACCTTTCTATTTACAGATAGCGAAATTGTGGTTTAATACAAATCACTCGCCAATTTAAGCGTTAAATTGATAACCCTAACATTTGTTAAAAAGCACAAACAGCATGGAAACATCAATGTCAAATACAAGAATTTTTTTTCTGGTACAGCAATATCACGAAATGATGAATGATAATATGCAATATATTCAGGAAGGCATCATATTATTAAAGCAGCACTTTATTCAAGGAACAAAGACAGAAGAACTTGAGGAAATAGAAGTTGAGCTTTCATCCCTACACGAGCAACATACCCAAAATATTTATACTTGTTTGCAAATAAAACAGGCATACTTAACCGACAATAAAATAATCATGAATCAGCTCAATCAAATTTTTAGCATGATAGAATGTAGCATTTTTAGGGCTGAATGCGATTTTAGACGATTAATAAAACGAATCTCTGAATGATTTTTCTTGTAGAAATGTTTATTGATTTTCTTATTCAGTATCAAAATCTAACGTTATTATGCTACCAATAATTTAGAAAATAACTTTACAAAAATTCCTTTTTTGGTAATTCAGGATTGGATTGTCTCAATTCCGCTCACTGAAAGTGTGATTAATACCATTACTCTAAGCATAGCTATTTATTTTTATGTTGTTGTTTATCGCAAAGTAAACTAGGTTATTGATTATAAAAGTCCCTTACATAAAGGCTTATCTATTCATATTTTAGTCTGAGTATAAGTCTTGTTTTTTGTTTAGCAGAACTGGTCTTAGAATTTAAAACAAAGTAGAGCCTCACGCCCGAAAAGGCTTATTGAATATATTAAAATGTTTAAAAGCAAAAGGAAGATTTATCCCTGATACATTGTACGAGGTGACGCTCTTTAACATTTTGAGTCGTAGGGAATATCCTACGACTAGTTTGAGTTTTTGCAGCCTTCACTGATTTTAATACATCCGTGCCATAAATTCCAAATTACCGACATAATTAATTATTCTATAATTTTATCTATTTCCCTTTGCCCCGCCTTTTGCAACTAATTGATATGATTTTTCAACTAAATCCTTTATGATTTCGTCAGGAACATTGCCATTTAGGTTAACATTAATCCAATGTTTCCAACTCAGATTGAATGGTTTTTCAAAGCCATCTTTTTCTCTAAGTTCTTCAATAGTTTCAGGATTACATTTCAACGTGCAATAATCGAATATATCAATATCAAAAAAACAAAACATTTTCTTTCCTACATAAAACACAAGAATAGCCCTTGAATTTTTGAAAAATCCCTGAAACGGCATTCCTTCGTGCGTATCAGGAAAAGATAGACAAAATGCTCTTAATGTTTCTATATCCATTACTTTTGATTGCTGTTAGTTCTGTTGGTGAATGTCCAAATTGTTTTTTAAACACAGAATAGAAATGTGATACATTTTCAAAACTCACTTTGTATAAAACGTCAATCGGTCAGTTAAACGACTGTCGAAACTCCAATGGTGTCTGCTGTGTTTTGTTTTTAAAAAGTTTATTGAATGATTGTGAATATTCAAAGCCTAACTGATAAGCAATTTCGCTTACTGTCAAATTAGTTGTTGATAAAAGTTCTTTTGCTTGTTCAATAATGTAATTATGTATGTGTTGTTGAGTTGTTTGTCCTGTCAAGTTTTTCAACAAATCATTAAGGTAGTTTGGCGATACATAAAGTTGCTCTGAAAAATATTGAACACTTGGCAAACCTTTGTCAGTAGATTGATTTTTAAAATAGGTTTTTAATAAATCTTCAAACTTACTTATCAAGTCATTAGAAACTTTTTTTCTTGTGATAAATTGTCGGTTATAAAAGCGGTTACAATAATTCAGTAACAAATCAATATGAGAAACAACTACATCTTGCGTGTAATTATCTATCATTGCTTCAATTTCTCGTTGCAGATTTAGCATTAGACTTGAAATAATTTGGTCTTCCGCATCTGAAAGATGCAACGCTTCATTAGTGGCGTAATCAAAAAAGCCGTAGTCTGTAATCTTTTTTGCAAGTGGATTGCTGTGAAGAAAATCTGGATGGAAAACAAGCATCCAACCTTCGGCTTTTGTCGAACTGTTTTCTTTTATCGAAAACATTTGTTTTGGTGCAAAAAATGTCATTGTTCCATCGTCAAAATCATAATACTGTTGTCCGTATCTTATCTTTCCATCAAAATTCTTCTTCAAATAAATTGTGTAAAAATTATAGACAATTGTGTTCATTTCTTCACAAACATTAACAGCAATCTCGTCAAGATTTACAACACTTACCAAAGGATGTGTTGGTTTTTTAATATTCAGAAAGTGATGAAGTTCTGAAACAGACTTTAGAATATAAGTGTTATGATTTTTCATTTTATAAAATTTAAAAAAACAGCAGATAAATGTTTATTTATCTGCTGTTTTGAATGCTACAAATTAACGCCTTTTATTGATGCTTCGTCATGCCTTGCTCCGATAACTATTCACAAACGATGTAACCGAAAAAAGTGGCAACAAATTTTCAGATTACATTGTAGTGAGTTTTTCAAAAATGTCGGTAGAACCACCTTTCAGATTTAACTGGTCAAAGTATTTAAACCAGCCTTCACTTACCATCAGCTTTTGAACTGCATTTGCAAGTTCATCGGTTGGAATTGTCCAGATGACAAAAAAATCATAACCAGCACGTTGAATGGTGTCGTGATTATTTTCATTCATGCTCACTATTGCTACACCTTGTTCCATCAACCCCTTTGATGAGTCATTAACGTGAGTTAGGTAAGCGGCTCTCTCCTCTTTGCTCAAATCAAGCCAAGCTTGCGTAGGGGAAAACATTTCGATAAAATACTTCATGATTGTATTTATTTATATTTTTTCAATAAAACAGATTTGATAACATACATATTCTGTTATACTCTTTACAAAAAGATAGTCAGCATATAAATTACTGGCGATAGAAATTTTATAGATTAACGCCTTTCATTGATGCTTCATCATATCTTGCTCCCGTAACTGTGCCCAACGGAATAATTGCTTCTAATCGGTTTAGGTCTTCTTGAGTTAGCATAATACTTGCTGATGCAATATTTTCTTCTACGTATTTAACACGTTTTGTACCTGGAATAGGTGTGTGTCCTTTTGCAATAACCCACGCAATTGCCAATTGTGCAGAAGTGATATTCTTTTCAACTGCAACTTTTTTTATTTCATTTACCAATTCTACATTTTTGTAAAATTGCTCGCCTTGATATTTGGGCAGAAATTTTCTCCAATCATTTTCACCAAAATCTTCTGGCTTTTGAATGGTGCCATTTAAAAATCCTCTTCCAACTGGTGAATAAGCAATCAGACTAATGCCTAATTCTTTCAAGGTATCCAAAATACCCAATTCTTCTATTTGTCTTTCAAATAAAGAATACTCAGACTGCACTGCTGTAAGGGGATGAACTTGGTGTGCTTTTCTTATGGTTTCAGAACCTACTTCCGAAAGACCAATATATTTTACTTTTCCTTCTTTTACCAATTCTGCCATTGCTTCTACGGTTTCTTCAATGGGTGTGTTCGTGTCTAATCGATGCTGGTAATACAAGTCGATATAATCTGTACCAAGATTTTTTAACGAACGCTCAACTGCTTTTTTTACATAATTTTTACTGCTATTAAATGCTCCTGTAGCTTGTCCGTTATCGCCAATTTCAAAGCCAAATTTTGTGGCAATAATGTATTTTTCCCTGTTTCCTCGAATGGCTTTTGCAATCAATTGTTCGTTTAAAAAAGGACCATATATATCTGCCGTGTCCAAAAAATTACCGCCCAACTCCAATGAACGTTGAATGGTAGCAATGGCTTCTTTTTCATCGGCTTTTCCATAAATATCTCCACCGAAACCTGTTGTCATACCCATACAACCAAGACCTAAGGCAGGAACTACTAATCCCTGACTTCCTAATTTTACTTCTTTGATGTTGCTCATATTAATTTGTTTTAATTCACTGCAAAAGTCATTAGAATTTTGTCAGCAAATGTATCCAAATCACTTGGTGTTGTGTCCAAAAAAAGTTTGGTTGAATTTTGTGGGGGGACTGTTGTACCATTACCGCTAACTCGCTGATATAAGAAAGTTTTGTCGTACTTTTTGTATTGTTGAAGCCTGAATTTCTACAATCCAAAGTAATAATTTATCTTTTAATCCCAAAAAATAGACTTCCTTTAAATTTAATCGGTCAGACAGACTAACAATTTTCAAATGACTTACTTTAAAACATGGGTATAACTATAAATGAGAAACAAACCCTAAAAAACAAAAAAGCAGACAAAATCTGCTCTTCCAAATATCTTCAAACCGAACGACAACTCCATAAAAGAAACAAACTAAGCCGACCCCTAGCCTAGCCGTCCACCATTCTTTCATGATTTGGCTTTCAGCCACCACGAAACCTTAGCTGTTGTTACCTGCTGGCCTTTTTTCGTCTGTTCATTTCGCTTTGTAAAAACACAAAAAGGTAAGGTCGCAAATTGCAACCTTACCTTTAAATTAATTCGTTTGTAAAAACTATTTCAGTTTTCTTAATTCTGCCAAAGTCGCTTCACCTACACTTTTTGCAGATGCAGGATTTTGTCCCGTTACTACTCTTTGGTCAGCCACAACGTGATTTTGCCAAAGTCCTGATTTTTCAAAAATTGCTCCACGTTCAATTAATTTAGTCTCCAACATAAACGGAACAACATTTTCAAGTCCAACAGCAATTTCTTCTTCGTTGGTGAAAGCATTTATCTTTTTTCCGTCCACCAAATATTTTCCATTATTTAGTTTGATGTTTACAAGCCCTGCTGGTCCGTGGCAAACTGCACTAACTACACCATTGTTTTCGTAAATTTTTTGTGTAATTGTCGAAAGTTCTGCATTGTCAGCAAAATCCCACATTGTTCCATGTCCACCTGCATAAAGTATTGCCGAATATTCTTCTGGTTTTACTTCTGATGGTTTCATTGTGTTCTCAATTTTAGTACGATATTTTGTATCTTCCCAAAACTTCTTGTTGGTTGAATCGTCCAAATTGAAACCGTCCACTGGTGCTTTTCCTCCTTTTGGACTTACAAAGTCAATTTCATAACCTGCTTTGTGCAAAACTTCCCAAGGATGAGAAACTTCTGCTAAATAATAACCTGTTGGCTGACCTGTGTCGCCTTTTTTGTCGTGGCTTGTTACCACAAATAATACTTTTTTCATTTTACTTACTTTTTTAGTTTGTGCCGTTGCTTGATTTAAAGAAAGAATGGTGCACCCTGCGATTACCATTATTCCCGTTGCGATTGATAGAAATACTTTTTGCATTTTTATATTGTTTAATTATTACAATGCAAAAGTGGCAACAATGCAACGGTTGGCACAGGAACTAAATCACAAGTTTTTTGTGAGGTATGTCACACTATGAGAAGAGTCGGCTTAATGTTTCTCTCGAAACACCTAAATATGCAGCAATTAGTGTTTTGGGAACTCTTTGAAAAAGTGATGGATATTGAAGTAATAATTGTTCGTAACGTTCTTTTGCATTACTGTTGAGTAATGATAAAATTCTACGTTGCAAGGCAACATAACCAAAATTAGATTTTTTTCTAAAAAAGTGTTCTATTTTGTGTAGTTCAGAACAAATTTTATCTCTGTTTTGTAACGATAAACAAAGTAATTCTGCATTTTCAATGCAGTCAATAGTTAATGTTGCTTTTGTTTGGCTAAAATAGGCTTGATAATCAGTAACCCACCAATCTTCCATAGCAAATTGCATAATATATTCTTTGCCTTCTTTGTCAAAATGTGATGCCTTCAAAAGTCCCTTCACTACAAAATAATCATTCGTAACGTTATCATCTTCTTGAATTAGGAATTGACGTTTTTTTAGTTTTTTGGTTGTGAAATGGGAAAAGATATAGTCAAACTCTTGGTCGGTCAGCGGTGTGATTTTCTCAAAATGTTGTCTTAATTCGATACTCATTTTTTGTTGATGTTCAATGTTCGTTGGTGGTCTCGTAGGCTTGCAGGTAACGTTGAAGCATTGGCGTTGTGGCGGGAATAGCATTACGTCAGCCGAATTATAGCACAAAAGCTAAATAGTAGTACAACTGTTGAGCCTATATTCGTCAGCCGCCATAATGACAATGCAATGTTAGCTGTCGTTTTCAGTCGTCCAATAATTTGTCACTCGTTGTTTGTTGGGAAATTCCTCTAAGTCATTGATATGCGACGTCTGGTAAAAGACATCTTTAATAAGCCAACTTTGAAATGTGTCTGTCCACAATGAGCCATAAATGTAGCCCTGATTGAGGCCGTGATTTTTATGTGCAATTGAAAGGTAATAAATTGGGTTTGTCAACTTGTCAATTACCATAAAATAGTAGTTATGGACTGGAAAAATGAATGGAATGCCTTCTTTTTTCATTTGTTCAATCGTCAGCCCATTCATATCTAATCGCTCTTGTATCAATTTCTTTATTTCAGGCAAATGTTCAGGATAGGAAAAATAAACAGGTGCGTAATAGTATGGCAATCCTTGCTCGGCATAAACATTAACTCCAGGAAAATCTGTGCCATTCATTGTTTTATAAAATTCAATTAATTCGTATGGAAAATCAAACCCTAATTCGTTTTGAAAATCTACTAACTCTTGATTAGTAAGTCCAGGTCGCCACTTTGTTCCTCTCTGGTGTTGTAATCCTGCGACATCTTTTTCAAGTTCTATCATTTCAAAATATTTTTCGCTTAGGTCTTTAAACCAAATCATAAATTCTTTTAGGTCGTCTGGGTGGTTCATAAAAATGACAGCTAACTCGCTAATATACAAAAGTTTTTGTAGTATTTTTTGTATTGCTAATACAAGTTTTTGTGTTTACTAAAATAGTTGTTTTATTAATAATTCTAAAAAATTCTCTTAATTAAATTTAATTGTCCAAACAGACTAACAATTTTCGAAAGACTTACTTTACCAACATGGGCATAAATATAAATGAGAAACAAGCCCTAAAAACAAAAAAAGCAGGCGAAAACCTGCTCTTCCAAAATCTTGAAGTCGAACGATAACTCCATAAAAGAAACCACCGAAGCCGACCGCTAGACTAGCCGTCCGCCCATGTTAAGTTCAAGACTAGTCGTCCACAGAGATGAAACACTACCAAATTTTCCACCAAGGTTTTTGTGCATTATTGTCAATAGTTGTAACCTGTAGGTTGTTTCTCTAATTCTGTTCTCTTGTCAATGTATTCAAAGTGATTGTATTCGTCTTTGATGCCTGTCAAAATAACTTTGCCTGTGTCCAACCAAGAAATGACTTTATTAATTTCAGTTTCAAGGTCGGGATAAAAACTGTTTAATAATGTAGCTTGTTCTACTTCATTCAAATCGTCCCAAGTCTCCTCATAATTATTAATTCCAGGTACTTCAACTCGTAATCCGTAGCCCAAGCCTAAGCTGTCAAAAAAGTTATATCCCTTACAATATAGGTCATAGAAAGTCATTAAGATTTCTGGCAGTTCTTTGTTGCGATTTAAAGACTTTGTCAACAGTTTGCGGATTCGCCTTGTTTCAAGTTGTCTTTTGTCAATATGCTTTTCTAAAAGTCTGAACAAACCATATTTTGCATTGTCAGTTTTATAACCATACGAAATGAGGTCTAAATAGTCGTCAGAGTTAAGGATTGTTTCAAGTCGCTTGTCGGCATATAACCATTGCTCAAATTCTAAAGCAGTTTTGTCACCACTTAAAGTGTCAAAAAATATTTGTTCTATGTCAGCTGGAAGTGTCATTTAAAATTACAGGCAACTCGCTAATATGCGAAAGTTTTGTAGTACTTTTTGTATTATTCCCAAACTAGTCTTAAACTCTCTAAAACTAAATAAGAGCCTCACACTCGAAAGGGCTTATTGAATATATTAAAATACTTCAAGGCAAAAGGAATATTTATCCCTGATACATTCTACGGGCGTAACGCTCATGTGCATTTTGAATTCTTAGGGAAACTATACGTAGTATTTTAAAACATAATCAATAAACCAACGAGGTAATAAATCCGAATCAACCTCTAATTTTAACTTACCCTCTATTTTTGTTGCGATAAGTCTGAATTCCTTTTCTGAATTATCAAACAAATAACATTTATCAGTGTTCTCAATAGCATCGATGAGGTTCTTCAATGTATTGTAATACCTACTCTGTATTTTGTCAGAATCAACTCCATGTCCTCCTTTTACCACCCTGTTCTCAACCCTTGAGATATTAACCTCTGGATCATCAATACATATAAAGTACAAGTAAGTTTTGTATCCGTTTTGTTTTGCCTCAGCTATTTCCTGAATTTTTGACGGGTGACTCATCACTGTTTCAAAACAAAAATCAATCTTTTGTTTTTGTACATGATGTCTTAAAAACGCACTTATCAAAGCACCTTCATAGCTGTGCGTCTCTTTTTGAATATCTATAATAACATTCTCTTTTACTGTAATATCTATAGGTCGTTTATCCTTGCTCGACTTTTCTATCAGTGATTTCGCTCGCTCAGTTTTATAAAAATCATCTAAATCCGCTTGTGTCAGGCTTAAATCGTAATCATTCAAGTCAACATATCCCTTTGTTGCGAGTTCTTTTTCTATCAGGTCTGCATTTAAGAAAGGGCCTGTCTTATATTTTTTAGAAAAAGATTCAAACAAAGTACTTTTACCTGAACCATTTGGTCCTGCAAAAACCCTTAACCTTGGCTTTGACATAGCACTATTTTCGTTCTAAAATCATCCCTTTTTTAAATCTTGAAGTATCCACTTCATGTTTATCTAGGGTTCTTAATACCACCTCGCTTTTGTCAGGGTTTATAGAAATAATCTTGCCGTCTCTTATGATTTTTACTGTCAAACCCAAAGCTGCAGAAGTTCTGATTGCTTTGGAAGATGCTATTTTTGCAGATTGAAGAAGGATTTGTTCTTCATTCGTGTGATGACTGCCTTTCTCACGTTTTGTTGCTCTGCTTCTCATTATCTTATATTTTAGTATTCAAATCAGCTTTTGTATTGAACTTTCTTTCATAAAGCTCGATAATTTTATTCTACACATTGTGTACAACTCGTAAATATACGCATGTTTATTGTTTTTCCCTAGAACTAAGTAATGGATATAAACTAAGCAATTATTAACTCCCAAACCTAGTCTTAGGATTTCCTAACACCTAAAATAAGCAAGAGACTGACGCTCGAAAGGGCTTATTGAAGATATTAAAATGTTTCAAGGCAAAAGGAATATTTATCCCTGATACATTGTACGAGCGTGACGCTCTTTAACATTTTGAGTCGTAGGAAACAACCTACGATTCGTTTGAGATATTATGTTTTTGATAAAATCTTTAAAATCCATATTTAATATTTTTAGTCTACTTCATTTTGTGTAAAGTACATACATAAATTCTTTGAGCCTTTCTTTTCATATGTATTATGAGGAATATTGTAAATGTCAAGGATTAGTTGTTCAACATACTTTGATTGTCTATTAGACATTGTAAAATATGTAAAGTAAACTAACATTTCATCGCTAAAGTCTTTTGTTTTAAAATGATTAATTATTCTATTAAGGATATGTCCTTTTCCAACATATAAACACTTCATATGAAATAAATTGTGTGTGTCACAATATGCGTCTTTGTGCCATAAAAAATATATTCCTTCATTTGTGTCAATAGTCCATTCTTTAAGATGATTATCACTACAAATTGAAGTGTCGGTAAACCACCCAATATTTGAATGGCAGATATTGTAAAGAGTAAACTTAAAATTTGTTTCTTCTTTTATAATATCGTCAAATGTAGTATTTTGTGAATTGCACGTGCAATTACAAACACCTTCAAAGCATTTTGTCATAATAGTAGTATCCTTAAAAATTGCCACCAACTTTTTGGAGCTTGGCGAAGTGGGGGAATTAGAAACACAAATGCCAAATAGAAGTACAATTGTTAAATTCAGCACTTCTGCCTACATTTTGCCAAACCCTTGTTGAACTAAACCTCTGGTAGCTTTTGGCTTCTCAAGGTTCTATCTTTGCATAAATTACAAACTATTTTTAAGATGACAAAATAGAAACATCTGAAGCCCAAAAAACAAAAAAAGCAGGCAAAAACCTGCTCTTCCAAAATCTTTAAGTCGAACGATAACTCCATAAAAGAAACCACTGAAACCGACTGCTCAAGCTAAGTTCAATACTAAGCGTCCCTCATTCCTTCATGGTTTGGCTTTCAGCCACCACGAAACCTTAGCTATTGTGCGTTCGTGTAATCCGCAATAAGCCTCAATTAATATAATGTCCTAAAAATGTCATGAAAAGGCTCTGAAAACTTCGATTTAAATCGATAATCTACTTTATTTCTTAATAAAAAAGTAAATGGCTTATTAGCGGAATATGTGAACTCCTTTAAATATTCTAAATTATCTAGGTTTACACCATTAGTCACATCAAATGACTGATTATTCTTTTCGAATTCTTCATTAATCTTCCGTAGATAATTAGACATTTCCTTCATGTAATGAGATATTTTCTCGCAATCTTTAAATAATTTAAAGTTTTCCGCTTCGGTTGTCAGTCCTTCTAACTCCAATTGAACTTCATCAAGTATATCTAATTGGGACTTGTAAAAGTCAATTTTGTCTCTGTTAAGAATTGTATTCTCTCCTTCAATTCTGACTGCTATGCCTTTAGATTTGAGTTTCCGTCTTGAACATTTGACAGTTCTGTACAGTTTATTAAGTTGTTTAGTAAAGTCCATTTTCTTTTGAATACGGAGTCTCGAAGTTTCTTGATTTTGCTCATACGCTCTAAAAAGTGCTGCTACAGTTCCACCAATAATAGCGACTACTAATACTTGCAACAAACTTTTTACTATTTCAATTTGAATATGTGTATTATTATTTTTTAGAGGATTATGTTCAATGAAATTATACAATGTCACTAAGGTTACAATGAATAACGATATTATCGAAACAAAAAAAGCAATTATAAACGCATGTTGTTGTATTCTGATAATCGTTTTGTTTAAAAAGGTCAATCTATTCATTTTGGGTTAGTTTTAGTGATTGAAATTTTAGTGTGTATCTTACTAAGTGGTCTATTTTCACATGACGCACAACTCACTAGTATGCAAAAAGTTTATCGTACTTTTTGTATTGTTGTGCCAGTTTTCCACTTCCTAAAGTAGTTGTTTTCTTAGTAATTCTAAACAATTTTCTTGTTTTAAATTTAATTGTCCAAACAGACTATCAATTTTCAAAAGACTTACTTTATAACATGGGTATAACTATAAATGAGAAACAAGCTCCAAAAACAAAAAGAGTAGGCAAAAACCTGCTCTTCCAAAATCTTCAATTCGAACGACAGCTCCATAAAAGAAACTAACGAAACCGACCCTAGATGAGCCGTCCGCCTCGGTTAAGTTCAACATCGTCTTCGTCGTGGCTGCAAACCATGCGATAAAGGCGATGATATTAGCAGCTGTATTTTTAAAACTGTTCAAATTTTTCAATTGATATTAAGTATGGATTGCATAATAATGTGCCATCCTCAAACTCAATATGAGATTCATTTAAAAAATCTCCTTTACGTTTTTCTATACTATTCAAATATTCCTTGTCTCCTCTGGCGATACTAATTAGATTTTTAAAAATTGTCTTTTCAATGCCAAAGAAATGTTGTGAATGTCGCTTAATAACTTGATTATACTCTCTTATACCAAATTCCCAAAATGGAAAATCAAACATAAAAGGGAAGTTAGGCGTAAAAATGCCAACATATTCTTTATTTGATTTTTTTGAAGTGAATGTTGGAAATGAATATTTACTTTCATTCAATTTCTCTGTGTAGATAATAGCGTCTCCAATAAATTGTAATCCCATTTTTTGTAATACACGTTTGTAATGTCCAAATTTTGTAAGATTGAATAAATCTTCATTAGATTCAAATCTTTCTCCACTCGTATAAGGGTCTTCAACAAGTATCTTGCTGTTAGATAGTTTATTGTTTTCGTTTGCAATGGCAACTTCAAAAATATATCCTTTTAAACTTTGTTCTGTAGTGCTACTAAAAATAGAAATTCTGTCAAACTGTTCTCTCCATTTATCAAAATCGTTGTCAGTAAATGGAACAATTCTTCTTCGTCCTTTTGCCTCAGATAAAAATATGGATTTACTGTTACTTGCAGCAATAAAATCAGGTGTGTCGCCTGAGGACTTCCTTTCAATTCTCACATTATTGAATTCATTACCTAATTTTCGTCCAATAAAGTCAGAAATATTTGCCATATAAGGGGCGTCCAAATACTCTGAGTTGAAATATCTACAAAGAGTTTGTCCTAATACTCTTGAATTTTCTTTTCGTGAGTCTTTCCCTTTACCTGGGTGTCCTATTTGAAATTTAAACAAGTCTGTACTTGGAAGAAGATATTTTAAAGCTGGATATTCTGTGCAACACGTTGGCATAGAGAAGTCATCAAACTCTTCTATTTTGTATAGTGCTGTTAACTTTAGTAAGTTAATATCCAAAGACTTTGCGTAATTATTGGTTGTTTTGTCCAATAAATTTGCCTGAGGTGTAGGAGGGAATTTATTAAATTCTATATCTATCGTTCTATTCATTTTCTAATTATTGGTTCCATAATAATATTGCTGACAATGATGGTATTGACGAAGTAAAAAGCATCGCTATTTATTTCGTCAATACATATTTAGGCGAAGTGTTTTTGCGAAAGATTTGTGGTACTTTTTGTTTTTTTGTGTATTATTAATGTCGTGCTTTTTGTATTGTTAGAGCCTTTTGTGTAATTCCTGACAATTATACAAATTAAAAGTCAACATCTACTAGTTCGCTAACCTTAACTTTCAGGGCATCCGCAATCTTTTTTACCATACTAATGGAAGAATTATTCTCAGCTCTCTCAATTCTACCTATTTGGCGTGTATCAAGCCCAGATAACTCTGAGAGTTTTTCTTGAGATATACCCAAACCCTCTCTTAAGGTAACAATTCTTTTACCTACTTTCTCTAAATAACTTTGATCTCTATATTGTTGCTTTGTCATTAAGCAAACTTGAATATAATAAAGAAAAAATATTAGGACATATTTGTCCTAATCTAAATATTTTTGTATATATTTGATTGATTTTAGTCATTGATATAAGGTCTCGTTAGCAAATTCCGACAATTTGATTCTCAACCGAGACAGTAGATTGATGTCCGTGTGACTACTTTGCGTAATTTTGGCAGTGTAGCACATGGGCTACTGCTGTATTAGTCTTGAGAAGGCGTCGGAACCTTGCTAAACTGTAGAGCGTAGCCCTGTGCTACATTGCTTTTATAGCCTTCTGCAAGAGACTCGTAAAATAGGTGCGAGTTATGAAACATTCCTTTTTTTATCCCAATCATGTTAAGGCTCTGTTCAGCCTAGATGTCAGTGCATGCCCTAAACAGCGCTACAAGAACATCATCAAAGCACCTGTATAAGGTGCTTCCCCTGTTTTAATTTATTTATTCATCTAAAAACTAAACCCATGAACGCAAAAACCTGCGTAAGGGCATTGCTATGCCTTTACTTTTTCATATCTGTACATTTCCTAACCGCCCAAGCGCTGAAGGTGGGAGACAATATCCCACCTGAGCTTTGGAACTTGTCCCTAAAAGTCACTAACCATCCCCAAGGCAAACAAAGCCTGAAACTCAGTGACTATAAGGATAAACTAATCATCCTAGACTTCTGGGCTACGTGGTGCGCTCCCTGTATTAAATCACTTAGTAAGCTGGATAGCCTACAGCGGAAGTTTGGCTCGGAAATAGCCGTTATCCCTATCACGAATGAAAAGTCTGTCAAAGTGCTACCTTTATTCAACAAGCGAGGTTGGCAACTACCCAGCGTACTGGAAGATACCATGGTAAGGCAATACTTTCCTCACTACGGTCTCCCCCACCAAGTATGGATTAGGAATGGCGTGTTCTTTGGAGAATCTGCTTCCTCTGCGTATGCCAATATTACCAACATTAACCGTGCTTTAAAAGGAGAAAAATTCGTCCTTTCTCATACCACTCCTCCCGTTAGCTTTGACTTTAATCTTCCGCTGTTTTATAATGGTAACGGAGGTACTTTGGAGCATCCCCGCATGAGGTCTGTCTTCTCTAAACGCATTAATGTTGATGTGGGAGGAATCCGACTAGGTAAAAACAGCATCATGCTATACAATGCTTATTTTGTTACCCTCATCTATGAGATGTATAGTGACTACATCCCCTTTGTTGGGAGAACTAACCGTTTTGTCTGGGAAGTAAGTGACTCGCTTAAACATGAGTTGCTGGGTACTTATAGAAAGGAAACGGGTATTTACGAGCAAGACAAAGACTACCAGCAATGGCAAAAACAATACATGTATTGTTATGAGTTAAGCTTGGATACTTCGCTAAACATTTCCCGCAAAGCACTTCGGGAGTTTATGAGCGATGATATTAACCGCTATCTAATACTGGAAAAAGGCGTGAAAGCCCTCGTCGAGAAAAGAACAATACCTTGTTATGCTATTGTTCGGCTGGAACATGCCTCTGCCTCTACCCTTCCTTCCTTGAAGGTTGATGCTACTAATGTTGAATCTGCTAAATCTGCTAATGCTGATTTCTTCACATTGAAAAATCAATCCATCAGACGTTTAACGAGCTACGTTAGTGCGGTATTGTCAAGCCAGCCTTACCCTGTCATGGATAGGATTCCTGAGGATACTAAGGTCTCTATTCAGCTGGACAAAAGGCAGCTCAACATTCCGACGATTAAAAGAGCCCTCAATAAAATCGGTTTTGATTTGACGCTGACAGCGCAGGAAATGGATGTAATCGTCGTAAAATATGCTAATACTTCAAACCATTAAACTAAACCCCTAAACAACATGAGAAAGGTCTATTTTGTAAATTCTGTGAGTATGCTATTCTTGATAAGCATGCTATTAGCATACTCTTCACCCTTGTATGCCCAGCTCTTAAAAAGCAGGGTGATTACTGCCTCAGAGGGAATCGAGCTTCCCGGTGCATCCGTAAGACTCGCTAAACAAGGGACTGGGACGCTTACTGATAAGAATGGTTTCTTTGAAATCAATGCTACTCTTCCCAGTGATACGCTGGTAATCAGCAGTATTGGCTTTAAGTCCCTCAAAATTCCTGTTACTGTTTCCCTAAAAGGTTTGCCTGCCATTCTCAGCATGGAGATACAAAACAGTGAACTTCAGGAGGTAATCGTTTCGACGGGATACACTAAAATCAGCAGTGAAAGAGCCACAGGGTCTTTTACTCATCTTAATAATGAACTCATCAACCGAAGCGTCAGTACCGATATTCTGAGCCGTTTAGAGGGAGTAAGTGCTGGTCTGCAATTTTACAGAACCAATATATCTCCTCACGGAAATACCTCAGAATTAAGAGTCAGGGGGCTTAGCACCATTCATGCCTCAAGTGCCCCTTTAATCGTAATAGATAACTTTCCTTATGAGGGGGATATTAATTCCATCAATCCCAATGATGTAGAAGACATCACCATCCTCAAAGATGCAGCGGCTACTTCTATCTGGGGTGTTCGGGCTGGCAATGGCGTAATCGTCATTACCACCAAACAAGGCAAGTACAATCAAAAAACAGCGGTCAGTTTACTGGCTAACTTTACTTCGGCTGATAAACCTGACCTGTTTTATAATCCTGCCTTTTTGAATGCTCAAGACCTGATTGACTTTCAACGCTTACGTTTTCAGAATGGTGGCTTCCAACAAAATAACTGGACTTTGCTCCCTCCTGCTGTTGAAATTCAAATAGCTGCTCAGCAAGGAAAGATTGGTAATGTGGAGATGGAACGACAACTGAAACTTTTGGCCACCAAAGATGTAAGAAAAGACATGCTGAAATACTTGTATCAGACTCCTCTCAATCAACAATATTGTCTGAATATTTCAGGGGGAAATAATGAGCTGAAATATGTCACGTCCCTTGGATTTGATAAAAACCTTTCCGCAAACGTTGGGTTTAGTTCTTCAAGGATAACACTCAATAATCAACTAAACTATAGATTAGGTAGAAAACTGGAGGTCTTTAGTAGCTTGTACTATGCCCTTCAGGCTTACAAAAACAATGGAATCCAGCCTTCAGCCCTTATTCCTAGAGAAGGCGGAGCATTGCAATCTTATACTGCTTTGATAGATGAACATGGATTACCAGCAGCCATCCCCTACAAATACCGTCAAACCTACATTGATGCTGCCGAATCTTCTGGCTTGTTAAACTGGGCTTTTAAACCCTTGGAGGAACTTAATTTTGCTGATAATACTTCCAACAATAACGAGATAAGAATCAACACTGGCTTGCGATACTCCTTGTTGCCTGATTTAGCCCTTGATCTTAAATACCAATTCAGAAGTGCTGCTGGGGAGGTGAGTAGTTATTATGCGCCTGAAACATACTATGTCAGAGACCTTATTAACCGCTTTACTCAACCTAATGGTGTTAGTGTCATTCCGCTGGGGGGAATCTTATCGGGTTCAAGATCTTCTGGGAAGAGTCATTATGGCCGTCTGCAACTTAACTATCATAAATCGCTCCAGCAACACCAACAACACCAACTCGATGCACTGGCTGGGGCGGAAATCAGGGAAGACTTATCAACAGCGGGACCTGGTTACTTATTATACGGTTATGATAATCAGACTTTGACGAGTTCACCTTATCTTAATTATGAAACTAGCTATCCCCTGCGACCGAGGTCTGCCAGCAGAATCCCTAATACCATTGCGGATGTCCAGCTTTTCACTGACCGATATATCTCTTATTTTGCTAATGCCGCCTATACTTTTGATCAAAAATATACCCTGACACTCAGCAGCAGGTGGGATGCTTCGAATATTTTTGGCGTAGCCACGAATCAAAAAGGGGTTCCTCTCTGGTCTGTGGGGGCATTATGGAACCTCAAGCAGGAGTACTTGGCCTCAGCCTCAAGTAATACGATTGACGTGCTAAAGCTGAGAGCGACTTACGGGGTTAACGGTAACATTAATAAGCAGGTAAGTACCATGCCAAGTGTTACTAACAGTATCGGTACGGTGACTAATTTACCTGCTGCTCAGCTCTTAAGCATAGGAAATCCCTCTTTGAGGTGGGAGAAGGTAAGCGTCTGGAATACTGCCCTTGACTTTTCTTTCCTGAATGGTAGCATTCGGGGTAGTTTGGAGTACTATCAAAAAGCAGGTAGTGACTTGATTGGCTATGATTATCTAGACCCGACCACTGGTATCTTTTCAATAGGGCTGGGTGGAATCACCAATATTGATAGTCGGATTAATGCTGCTAGCATGCTCACCAAGGGAATGGATGTGGAAATCACTGGGCTTATCAGTAATGGTAAGTTCAAATGGTCTGCTGTATTACTGGCGAGCTGGGTAAAAAATAGGATTACCAAGTATAGTGGGACAGAATCACCGTCTATCCAGTCTTTTTTTCCCGTATCTAACGCTGCAAGGGCTCCAGCCAGAGAAGGAAAGTCTGCGGATGTAATCTATGCCTTGCCTTGGTATGGTTTAAATCCTGCTACTGGGGCTATGCTAGTGTATTCCAATAACGAATTGAATGAGAACTATGCTGCCTACTGGTCTTCATTGCAAACGGCTAATCTTCAAGAAATGGGGGTAACCGTACCGCAGTATTTTGGGAGTTTTAGAAATACGCTGAGGTGGAAGGGACTAAGCCTTAGCGTCAATGTTGTTTACAAGGCTGGATACAATTTTAGAAGAAGCAGTATCAATTATACTAACCTGATTAACTATGGGAACAAGGATTACTTGTTAAGGTGGAAGGCTCCTGGAGATGAATTACATACTACTGTCCCAGCACTCACCATGCGAGCTAATACCACCAGAGAGAATATCTATCTTAATAATGAAACGATGATTGAAAATGCTGCTCATATCAGATTCAAAGACATCAATCTTAGTTATAAGTTGTCTGCTCCTACTCTAGGGCTAAGCAATGTATCTATCTTCTTGTATGTCAATAATGTTGGTATGCTGTGGCGTGCCAATAAAGTAGGTTTAGATCCTGATTTCCCAACCTCAGACTACCCTCCTATCAGAACTTATTCTTTGGGCTTTAAAATGGACATTTAACTATACTAAAACGCATACGAACATGAAAAGACTTTATAACATCATCGCTGGCTTGCTATGCTTGGTATCGGTTTCCTGCCATACTGATTTTTTGGAGCTTAAACCTGATAGCAGGCTGGCGGTTCCTGCTTCATTAAAGGATATGGATGCCTTGATGGATAACATGACTGTCATGAATACTACCTCAGTGCTCATCATGGGAGAAATTGGCACGGATGATTATTACCTGAATGAGACTGAATGGAATTCTTTGACCAACCCCTATCAAAAAAATGGCTATGTATGGGCTAAAGACATCTATGAAGGTCAGCAGTGTCCGGGGTGGAACAATGCTTACACGAAGGTTTTGTATAGCAATATAGTATTAGAAGGGCTTGGCAAGATAAATCAAAACGACAAGAATATGGAACAGTACAACAGGATTAGAGGAACTGCTTTGTTCTGGAGGGCATGGCAGTTCTTTCAACTGGCTCAGATTTTCTGTGATGACTATGAAAAGGAGGCGGCTAGTCAAAAAATGGGAATTCCCATTAGGTTGTCTTCTGACATCAATCAACCTAATGCTAGAGTAAATATAGAGGCTACTTACCAACAAATACTCCATGACCTTACTGAGGCTTTGACTTTGCTTCCTGTATTGCCCAAAGAAAAAACTCGTCCTTCTAAGCAGGCTACGCTGGCTCTTTTAGCTCGTATTTACTTACAAATGAAGGAGTATGCCATGGCTAAGCAGTATGCTGATGAGTGCTTGGCTATTGCTGACGAATTAATCGATTATAATAAAGTGGATAGTAGGCTAAGTTTTCCTTTTCCTCTTTATGCTTTGGGAAATGTGGAACAGCCTCTATTTAATGTCATGCTGGAAATTCAGGTTTTCTTTTCTTACCTGAAAGTGAATCCAACCTTGCTGGCTTCTTATGAGCCTAATGACTTAAGATTTTCAGTCTATTTTTTAAAAGCTAATAACGACTATACTTTTAAGGGTTCGTATAATGGCTATGATACCTTTAATCCTTTCCCTGCACTTGATGAGGTTTATCTTATTAGGGCGGAATGTAGTGAAAGACTAGGAAATCATGAGGATGCCTTGCAGGCGCTTAATTCTCTTTTAATCAAGAGATACAAAACTGGTACTTTTCAAGCCATGACGCTAGCTAATACCAAGAATATCCTCACTGAAATCCTGAATCAAAGAAGAAAAAGCTTAGTATTCAGAGGGGTAAGGTGGAGTGATTTGAGACGACTGAGAAAAGAAAGGGGTTATACCCTTGTTCGGTCGCTGGGAACTAAAAAATATGAATTAACGCCTGAGCAGGAAAACCTGTACACTTGGCCTATCCCTGATAATGTTATCATTTTAGGGGGGGGGCCTCAGAATGTAAGGTAGCAATACATATAACGGTTGTCTCTATACTGACAGAGACAACCGTTTTATCCTTATGGCGTTCTCGAAACAGAACCTTGATACGAGCCCTCTCCAATAGCGTCTGAAACCGTTTCGGATTTGTACTTATCTAAGATTTTAGCAATATTCCCTTGCGGTAGATTCACTTGTTTCATCATTCTTTCCATACCATGAATATGAGTAAATTTTAAGCGTTGATTAAGATTATTAGCAATACCTATCAATTGTTTTTGGGGAGGTTATCTTCTTCTGTAAACAGATTTTAAAATTTCCACTTGAGTGAATATAAACTAACCTTGATATTTTTAAGCCTTCGCTTTTGTTTAATCTCTTCAAATTCTGGATTAACCTTGCTCAGATAAGGCTTCTTCTAAGCTAAATCGTCCTGATTGTTTACTTCTATTGGTCATTGAATTTTTTAGCTTGAATTGTAAAATTCTTTCTTCTACAAAAGTGCTTGCACGCCAGTTTATGTATACATAATCTCCATCTTGCTTCACTACTCAAGTAGTGAAAAAATGTTTAATCCTTTACTAAATCAATACTGCTATCTCAATTCCTTAATCTTACACTAATTTTATACTAATCTTATACTAATTGGTTCTAAATTTTATATTAACTACCTTTTTTACACTAATCTTATACTAATTTGACACTAATTTGATATAAATTTTACATTATGAATCTTTTTGCCCGAATTCGTATAAATATCATATAATCATCTCAATTTTAGGGGATAAAGCAGCTAAATTAGCTGTTAATAAAACAACCATCTAAGTCCTTTTTTCTAGCTTAGTAGCTACAAGGTTTACACATACATTCTTTCAGTATTTACGCTATTCTTATCTCATTAAAATAAAAAATATTTCTCTCAATTAGTAGTTGTTACTTCCAAGTATTTGTTTGATGTCTTAGGTATTTTCTGCCTAAGCATTCATTTTTTATATAGAATATATATTCAAAACTTTACAGTGATGATAAGCTTATACGGCTGTATATTAATACATGATATTTTGTACTTTTCCGATAGTTATAATAGTACTAAAAAATAAAACATGTAAATCCAATTAAATATATCCACTATTCTACAAGGTAAGACTGTAGAGTCAGGACGATTAGCATTTTAAAAATTTGGAATCCAACTGCTATCATGCGAACTGTTGGAGCATTTGCCAATGATTTTGAAAATGAAAGGAATGGATTTATTTTTACGAATTCAACTCTTAAAATTAAAATATTATTCAATATGAACAAACTCTTTGTATTAACATTTACCTCTTTCATTAGCCTAAATGCTTTGGCACAGAAAAGTCAGTTTGGCAATAGCATTATGTTAGCCAATCAAAGTAATACTGATTTAGTAGAAAAGCCGGTTAGTATTGCAACAAAACGCTTTCAATCGAAAATCAACAAGCATCTTTTCCCACAGATTTTTGATAAAAAAGGGAAAGAAATTCCTTCACAATTAAATGATTTGGATGGAGATGGTCAGTTTGATGAGCTATTTTTTGTAGCGGATATTCCTCAAAAATCAAGTGTAAAATTATCGCTTAAATGGACAAATAATCAGCCTAGCTATCCTATCAAAACAAGCGTTCGTTTTGGAAAAAGAAGTTCAAAAAATACACCTGTAGAACCAAAAACTAGCGATACTTTTTATGCTAACCAATTACCAAAGATCATTGGTTATCAACCTTACCAAACTGATGGACCTTCGTGGGAAAATGATAAAGTAGCTTTCCGCCATTACTTTGATGGTAGAAATGCAAAGGATTTATTCGGAAAAAGAACTTCTGCTATTTCTCCTGAAAATGTTGGGATTTCTGAAACTGGGGCTGTTCAAGATAATTATCATGTTTTGAAAGACTGGGGGCGTGATATTTTACCAGCAGGTAATGCCGAAGGACTTTCGGTAGGTCTTGGTGGTGTAGGGTTATTAATCAATAATCAACTTTATAGAGTTGGTGTAACGGCAAACGATACTGTTCATAATGTAGAAGCGACTGATTTTAAGATTGTTAGCGAAGGTACAGTAAAGTCACAGATTAGTTTAGATTATCATAATTGGAAACCTACGATTGATAGAACTTACCAATTATCTGAAAAACCAACCATTTGGCCGGGCATGTATGCTTATCAAAATACTGTAAAACTTTCAGGATTGAAAGGAGACGAAACGGTGGTTATTGGTCTGTCGAAAGTAGCGACGAATCATCCAGTAACAGAAATTAAACAAGGAAAATTTGTTGCTCTTTACACACATGATGCGCAAAGTTATAACAAAGAATTTATTATCGGTTTAGCTATTATTGTCCCTGCCGAAGTTTATCAAGGTTATGGAGAATCGCCCAAAACTGGCTCTTTTGCTTTGAGTTATTATGCAAAATTGGATTTAAAAAATAACAGTAATTTACGTTATTATGCCGTGGGTGCTTGGGAATTGGCCGATGAATGTTTCAAAACTGAAAAATGTTTTGAAGATTATCTTAAAAAATTAATGGCTCAATTGAATACTGAGGTTTCAATTAAAGTACAATAAATGGACTGAAACTTTATTTTTTAATCGAAAAAGCTTTACATACCTTAGCCATAAAGTGCAGCATTCTGCACTTTATGGCTATTTTTTTATTCCGTATTATGTAAATACACTTTAAAGTGCTGTATATTGCACCATAAATTAAAATCAAATGAATTTATCTCAGGAATTAAAACAAAGAAGAGAACAATTAGGCATTACGCAAGAATACTTGGCAGAATTGGCAGGTGTGGGACTTCGAACAATTAAAGCTTTTGAAAGTGGTAAAGCCAATCCTAGACTTGAAACACTCAACAAACTGGCAGAGGTTTTGGGGATGGAATTAGTTTGGACAATCATAAAAATTAATCCTTAAAATATCAAACCATGAGACAATTAGCCGTGTATAGAAATGGTACTTTAGCAGGAATACTTACAGAAGAAAATCGACAAAAATATCTATTTCAGTATGACGACAATTACTTATTATCATCTGATAGTCAATCTATTAGTCTTACTTTACCTAAGTCAAAACAAGTATATAGTTCTGAAATACTATTCCCTTTTTTTTATAATATGCTTAGTGAAGGGATGAATCTCAAATTACAAAGCATGACTTTAAAAATTGACGAAAATGACCATTTCGGATTATTAGCAAAAACCTCACAATACGATACCATCGGTGCTGTAACCCTTAAACCTTTGAATTAATATGGAAGAGATAAAATATTGTCCCGGCACATTGGCAGAAGGTTTTAATAGCTATAGTCCAGCTTGTTTGCGAAAAGTTTTCAACAATAAAAAAGTGAGCCATATTTTGCCTTATCAAGTGCCACAATCGAACGAAGAAATTGAAGATTTATTCATAGAAAATAGAAAACGAATTTCTATTTCGGGCGTTCAGGAAAAATTGAGTTTTCTATTAGATAAAAACCAACTAAGACTTACCAAAGAAGGTGAACAAGGCGAATATATTCTAAAACCAATTCCAAGAGATTTAAAAAAGGTAGATCAAGTACCCGCTAATGAGCATCTTACCATGCAAATAGCGTCGCAGGTTTATGGCATTAAAACCGCAGAAAATGCTTTAGTATTTTTTAAAGATGGTACTCCCTCCTATCTCACAAAACGTTTTGACATCAGACCCGACGGACTAAAATGGGGCGAAGAAGATTTTGCCAGTTTGGCGGGTAAAACCAAAGATAATTTTGGAGCAAACTATAAATATGAATTTAGCTATGAAGCATTAGCTGAGCTTATCAAAAAATACATACCTACTTGGCGTATAGAAATGGATAAGTACTTTTCGTTGGTAGTTTTCAACTATCTTTTTAGTAATGGAGATGCACATTTAAAGAACTTTTCGGTACTTGAAACCCCAAAAGGTGATTATGTTTTGAGTCCCGCTTACGATTTAATCAATACTCGTTTACACGTTGATGATACTGATTTTGCCTTAAATAAAGGCTTGTTTAAGGATGGGTTTGAGTCTGAACATTTCAAAAATTCGGGACATGTTCATCAAGATGATTTTATAGAATTTGGCAAAAGAATTGGTATTTCAACAAATAGAATACCCAAACTTTTACACCCTTTTTTACAGCGACAAAGCCAAGTAGAAATATTGACAAATCACTCATTTTTATCGAATGCCAGTAAAAGAGCCTATTTACTTTTATACAATACCAAACGTAATTATTTATTGTAATGGTGGTTTAGTCGGATTTCAGTCGAAATCCGACAGCTAAAATCGAAAAACGCCCTACGCCTTTCTCACAAATTCAGATTTCAATGCCATTGCACCGAAACCGTCAATTTTGCAGTCAATATTATGGTCGCCATCTGTTAGTCGAATATTTTTTACTTTAGTTCCCGCTTTAATGGCTTTGGGTGCACCTTTTACAGGTAAATCTTTGATGACAACCACGGTGTCGCCGTCTTTCAATTCATTTCCATTTGAATCCAATATTTTCGAACTCGCATCTTCGACTTCTACTTCATCGGGATTCCATTCGTAGAAACATTCAGGACATACTAATAACGAATCGCTTGGATAAGTGTACTCACATTTACATTTGGGACAAGGGGCAAATTCAGACATGAAATTAATTAAGAATTAGGATTTTGATGTGCTAGGAAAATCTAACAGTCTCCAAAATTAAGGATATTTCATGAATAAACCCGAAAACAGAATATACTTAAACCTATTTTTCAACCTCCAATTACACTAGTAGCGAATTATAATTATAGCTTCGCCCTTATATCAGAATAAAAATATTAATATTATTTCTTTAATTGTGAAAATTAATATTGTTTATGATTTTTCAGATAAGTATTCAGAAGTATTTAGTGATTCCTATCAGGATTTACATAATTAAAAAAAATAAGAGCTTTAACGTCAAATACTTATAGGTATTGATTTTTAAGTAAAAGGACGTTATTAGTTAACTGTATATCTGTTATCTGTATTTAATTTAAAATCAGATAGTTAATACTATATTCAAACATAAATTTATTGTCAATTTAATTTGTCCTTTTACTTAATACTTATCATCAAGAACAAAGTATAATCTAAATTTTCAACCTTTCAAACAATCAATAACTATGAAACCAACAAGACGTAATTTTATTCAATCATTGGGTGTCGGTGTGGCAGGCTTGGGTATTTCGCAACAAGCTGTGGCGAATACTGCTAATGTAACGAAGCCTGCAAAACCTGTGGCTGATGAGCAAATTTTATTCGTAGGCGACAACATCGCCATTGCTAATACTGAGCATGGGAAAGTACGAGGTTTCATTCTTCGTGGCATTCATCAGTTTTTAGGCATTCCTTATGGAGCTGATACTTCGGGCAAAAATCGTTTTATGCCCCCACAAAAACCAACGCCGTGGACAGATGTTCGTCCAGCACTTTGGTGGGGAAATACTGCTCCGCAAATTATGGAAAAACGATATGCCAATACTTATGCTTCTTTTGTTGACCATTGGAATTATGACGATGTTTCAGAAGATTGTTTAAAATTAAATGTTTGGACTACCGCTTTAGATACGCAGAAACGTCCTGTGATAGTTTGGTTGCATGGTGGTGGTTTTACGAATGGCAATGCGATAGAACAAGATGGCTATCATGGAGAAAACATCGCTCGACTAGGCAATGTGGTTTTTTGTTCCATCAATCACCGTCTTGGTCCATTCGGTTATAGTCATTTAAAAGCCGCTGGTGGACATCCCGCTTCAGGAAATGTTGGAAGCTTGGACATGGTTGCCGCTTTAGAATGGGTGAAAAATAACATCGCCAATTTCGGTGGAGACCCTAATAATGTTACCATTATTGGTCAATCGGGCGGTGGAGCGAAAGTTACTTGCTTGATGAATATGCCATCAGCAAAAGGTTTATTTCATAAAGCTGTGGCTTTGAGCGGAAGCTCTTTAATTGGTGCAAACAAAGAATATGCAGAAAAGTTAGGCTTGAAAATCATGGAAGAAGCTGGACTAAAACAGGGTGAAATTGAAAAATTACAACAAATTCCGTGGAGAGAATACATTGATATTACGACTAGAGCAGTCGATAAAATGGCAGATGAAGCCAAAAGACTTAACATACAAAGAGGTGGATATTCGCCTGTTTCTGATGGAGAATACTTAAATGACGAAGCATTTTTCAGTGATTCAAATCATTTTTCAAGTAATATTCCATTAATGATTTGTTCAACTTTCAACGAGCAGAGCCCAAGTAGAACCGATGCCGCTTTGGAAAATATTACTTTGGCGGAAGTAAAAACAAAAATAGCTTCTCGTTTTGGAGCAAAATCAGGTGAAATTGTTGATGCTTTTGCTAAGAACTTTCCGAAGGCTCGTCCAATCGAAATTTGGTCATTGATACTTTCGAACCGAAAAAATGCTGTAGCCACTGCTGACGCTAAAGTTTCGCAACAAAAAGCACCTGTTTACTTGGCTTGGTTTGGCTGGCAACCACCACTTTTTGATGGCAGAATGCGTGCATTCCATTGCGATGATATTTGTTTTTGGTTTTATAATACAGACTTGATGTTAACACATACAGGTGGCGGAAAACGTCCGAGAGCATTGTCGGAAAAAATGGCAAAATCCTTTCTCAATTTTGTAAAAACAGGAAATCCAAATGGTGGTGGTTTACCCACTTGGAAACCCTACAGCACACAAAATGGCGAAACCATGATTTTAGATGATACTCCTGCACTGGTAAACAATCCCGACGGAGAAGCAAGAAAAGCTTTAGCGTAGGCTAAATTAAACCTGTAAGGTTTTAAAAACCTTACAGGTTTGGGTTTAAGTATCGAATTTTTCCAAGAATTTTGAAGGCTTTGAGGCTCTTAAGCTTTTGTATCATTTATAGACGATTTAGACGTATTTATTCAAGAATAATCATTAAATTAGGTAAGTAAGGGCTATTTTTGATAAATATTTATATCTTCGGAATTACATTCCTATCAAAACGCTTAGACTTATACGTTTTTAAAACCTTCTTTCATGCAAAGTTTATTCATTGAATATGTAACGCTTATTTTAATTATTTTGGCTTTGGTTATGATTGCCAATAAGTTAAAAATCGCCTACCCTATCGTTTTAGTATTAGGAGGTTTGGCACTTAGCTTGTTTCCAATCTTTTCTAACATTACGATTGAACCCGACTTAGTCTTTTTTATTTTCCTACCTCCATTACTTTATGAAGCCGCTTGGCAAACTTCATGGAAGGAGTTTTGGAAATGGCGAAGAGCAATCACAAGTTTTGCCTTTCCAGTTGTAATTATTACTTCTTGCGTTATTGCATTCGTTTCTCAAGCATTGATCCCTGGCTTTACTTTAGCTCTTGGCTTTTTGTTAGGAGGCATTATTTCTCCGCCCGATGCCATTTCAGCCACCACCATCATGCGTAATCTGAAAGTACCCAAGGCACTTTTGAGCATTGGCGAAGGCGAAAGTTTATTGAATGATGCGTCTTCTCTTATTGTATTTCGCTTTGCCTTAGCAGCAGTGATTACTGGGCAATTTCATTGGCAAGATGCCACCAGTAATTTCTTTTTGGTTATTATAATGGGTACATTGATAGGACTAGCTGTCGGATATATTTTCTACGCCATTCATAAATGGTTGCCCACTACACCCAGTATAGAAGTTGTTTTGACTTTTCTCACGCCTTATTTTATGTATTATGTTGCCGAACATTTTCATTTTTCGGGCGTACTGGCAGTAGTCAGTGGGGGGCTTTTATTATCAAGTAAGCGCCAAAGTATGCTTACTTATATGAGTAGAATTCAAAGTACTAATGTTTGGGGTAGTTTAGTGTTTGTCCTCAATGGTTTGGTTTTTATGCTAATTGGGCTTCAATTGCCTTCAGTAGTAGAGCAACTGGGTGATACCAGTTTAGAAAAAGCCATTGGATATGGTTTAGCCATTTCTTTAGTATTGATTATTAGCAGAATTATTTGTTCGATGGGGGCTTCTGTTTTTACTCGTTTTATCAGCCGTTACATTCGTGTAGCCGACCCCAATCCTGGCTGGAAATTGCCCTTAATACATGGTTGGGCTGGTATGCGTGGGGTAGTTTCGTTGGCTTCTGCACTTTCTATTCCCTTAGTTATTCAAGAAGGACAAGCTTTCCCAAATCGAAATTTGATTCTTTTTATCACTTTTATTGTCATTTTAGTCACTTTAGTTTTTCAAGGGCTTACTCTTCCTTGGCTTATTAAAAAGGTGAAATTAGTGGATAATGCCATTCCTGAAAAAGAACAGGAAGTAAGTATCCAACATAAAATGGCAAAAAACTCATTACAATATTTAGAAGAAAAATATGGTAAGAATTGCCTTCAAAATGAACACATTAATAATTTGTACGAAAGACTTAGCATTGAACTAAACTTTCTAAGCCAAGCCATTGAAACGAAGGATACTTTCGAAGGATTTAATGTAAAAAAGAATCAAGTTATTTACCTTGAATTGTTAGAAGAACAAAGAAATTTATTGAATGAAATTAATCATCTTGAAGAGTTCGATGAAGAATTAATTAGAAAATATCACACCCTGATTGATATTGAGGAGTATAAGATTAGAGAGCGAAAAATATAGGAAATAATCAATCTTATCACTAGGAAAGGTAATAATCCCATTACTAGTGATAAGATTAACTTTAACTAGACATTATCTAAATCTAAAGGCGGAAGCCCTGGTTCACCAATGCCTTTTAATTTCTGACTTCCTACATAACACCCTTGTTTTATTGCCCCTCCCAAGGCGATATAGTTCTATTATTTTACAGCAAAAGTCCATTTGCAAAATCATATTAATAGATATTTAATGATTTTTTAATTTGGTTGAAGTTTTTTTCTATATTTGTTTAACAGCCATGAACTTTAACTACTACACAACATGGGGAAAAAACTACCTCTATCCTCTCAAATCGTAATTATTTACGTCTTTTACTTAGCAAAGTCTTACTTGATTTTTGCTCTTCTCTGTTTTTTCCATGTGTTTGACTATTGTTGGTTTTGAGCATATTTGTTGATATGACTTCGCAAAAGAAAACCTATTAATACATTTTAAAAATCTACAGACATGAGTACTTTACAAGGACTTTGGATTCCCAAAGAATATCTCATCAACGAGCTTTTAACAGGCAATGAACGCCTTATCATTTCTTATATCCATTATAAGGGTAATCATCAATTAGTCTATGATGACTCCATTCGTTCGTTATCTCGCAATCTAGGCATTCGAGAAAATAAGGTTTCTGAGGCAATCAAAAGCTTAATACAGAAAGGCTTTCTTATTAAACTGAATCCTAAAACGCTGCAAATCTCTTCCGAATGGAAAGCATCTCAAACTACTGATAAAAATATCCCAAAACAGGAGATTATTAATAGAAAAATTATCCCGAAACGGGAGACCATTCATTCCGAAGGACAACGTAGTACTATTCCCAAACAGGATATAAAATATGCCGAAATGGGAGATAAAAGTATCCCGAAACAGGATAGCATACCTTATAGAAAAGAAACTATTAAAAAGCAAAAAGATGAATTACCCATTTTTAATGAAAAAAAAATAGGAGATGAAACAAAAATGTCATTTAAGAAAAAAAAGGAAAGTGCTAGGCTTCAGGAGATAACTTTTGAAGCTTCTGAGCTATCAGATTTTGATACTTTTGAAGCTTTTATGACAGAAGAATATCCAGAGGCTGATGTTAATTATTATTTTACTGCCGTCTCGAAGTGGGCAAAGACACCCAATACTCAAACTGGAGAAATTCCTAAAAGGAAAATATGGAAAAGCGTTATTGGTGTATTTGTTATGGGTGACTATAAAAAAGGTCTTTTGGTTCTAAAAAATCATCAAGGTTATGGAAACACCACACAATCATTCTCTTCAAACAAACAAAAAGGAAATAGCACTGAAACAAGAACAGGGCTTGAAACATTGCTTGAGCAATATTTTGAAACAAAAGACTGGGTTTGACCTTAGTGAACAAGAGTCTGAGACGATGTCAATGCAATTGATTCAAATTGATGCTGAAAAAGCTCATTTGGGTGAAAAGCTATTCCAATTGACTAAAAGTAAGGAGGATAGAGCAGATACTTTCAAGGTAATTTGTGCCTTGCTTAGAATGTTTTCGGATATGGTGAAGGTTAAACAAGGACTAAGAAACAGCGAATTAATTTGGTGTAGCGACTGGATTTTAAAGACCTATACACATGAAAGTGTTGAAGATATAGCCTTGGCTTTAAAACAAGCACTTTTTGAAGAAAAAACCTTTTATGGGGCTTTAACCATTGGTAATGTAAAGGATATTATATGCTCTTATTTTGACCGTAAAATCGACCTATTGGAAGAACAACATAATACTTTAAAATATGAACCTGATGACCCGCTTATCTTCGAAGCCAGTAGGCTGATTCTTGCCAAGAGTAAAGAAGAAAACGTTAATACATTAGACAAATTGATAGAATGGGAGAAAGGACAAAAAAGAGTAAGAGCTACTGAAGTATTGAAAGAATATCAAAATAATGTGGAAAAAATCATGAAAGTCACCACCTCTTTCCAAGACCTAGAAAAAGGTGGTGAAGGTTTAGCTAAGTAATGAATAGATGACACAACTTAGGTAAACAAGTACTATCATAGCAAAGACTTTCGTTGTTTTTGCTATGATTATATCTTTTCTTTCAATCGTTCCTTCACCCTAATTCTTCGGGTGTTGAGTTCTTCTAGCAATTCTTGTTTTCTCCAACCATAAAACTCAGCCACTTCCAGAAAAGTAAGTCTGGCTCTTTTCTGGAGTCCAAAATGATTCCTGATTTTTCTCATTTCTCGCTGTGCAGTCTTCGCACTGACGTCTGCCCATACTTCAATATGGGCTGCATACACCACAAAAGTCTGTGTGATGTCTCGACTTTTTAAGATAGGTTTTTCTAGTGCTTCCATAGCCCATACCATTTGGTTTTGGTGTAATCGTGTATATCTGTTAAGGGTCAATAAGTTTAAAATCAAGCATTCAATTCATTGCCAATCATAGCTTTGCCTCTGTAAAACAAAGATAAAAGTCTTAGGGCATACCGCATAAAATATAAGCTTTTTGTCCCCTTTTACTTCTGTTAAGCATGGGTCAGGTATGAGTATCCCTCCTATTAGCCCCCTTTGAGACTGCTGTGAGCCTTGAGCTATGAGTTGTGAGCTTTTTTATACATGTCTCAATACGCTCATCGCTAAAAAATAAACCAATAAACCCTTGCTGTATGGGTGAAATACAGTATTAATCAATGGCTACTATCGTAGAAGGTTCTTTACTTTCAGGCATCCGTGGGACGGTTGCAGGAATTACAGTGGACAAAAATGGCATTGTCCGTCAGAAAGCTCAGAGGGGTCCAAGTACTGCTCCGAGAAGTCTTGAAAATCAACAAGAATTCTCTAGTGCAGGAAAAGCAACTAAAATTTTCAGAGCGTCTTTTCCCAATTTAATTGCTAAGGCTTCAGATAAATTCAGCGCAAGCAGAATAACCCAAAAGATGCGAGAGGCGATTAGTTTAGACACGGTTTCTATTCGTGGTAAGCGAAATGTATTGGATGGAGAATTGTCGGTTTTGCAGGGCTTTGAGTTTAATCGAAACTCTATTTTTAACGCTGTCTTTATTGGTTCTGTTAGTGCTACTTTGAACAGAACAACAGGAGCAGTTAGTATCAGTATTGATGCTTTTGACCCTATTTTGAGTGTTTTTGCACCAGAAGGGACGACACATTTTCAATTTATTGCTGAAGGTGCTAGTATTGATTTTAGCAATGAACAAAAGTCAACGCAAAAAGCATTGTCAAACATCAAGCCTTTTCAAGCGGGAAATGTAGCGTCAGAAAATTTATCGATTGTATTAGATGGCAATGAGACTGCTCCTGTTTTTGTAGCGATTGGTATCGAATTCTTTCAAGAAATTAATGGTGAGAAATATCCTTTGCAAAATATGACTTTCAATGCGGCGAAAGTTATTTTAGTGGATGTGTTGGTGTAGTTTTTGTATATACCCCGAGTACCCTGAGTTTTTACTCAGGGTTATTCGTGTGTAAGCCCTTTTGGGCTTTTCTTGTTTTCCATGAGGTTTCACTTGGAGCTGTGTTTCCATGAGTTTTCACTCAGGATTATTCGTGTTGAAGCCCCGCTGGGCTTTTCTTGTTTTTCCCTGAGTTTTGACTTGGAGCTGTGTTTCCCCGAGTTTTCACTCGGGGTTATTCACGTGTAAGCCCCTTTGGGCTTTTTGCTTTCACTTATTTTTTTGATGGATTATTGAGGCTTGGGAGTTATTCCAAATATTTTTCATCAAATGCTATCTTGTGTTCTTCTAGTAATTTGACAAGCTCTTCTTTGGCACTTTGCTTTTTATGATGTTCCTCTTGTCTTTTTACATACTCAATTAAATTATGTTTTGCTTCTTGACTGTAGGTAAATGCAGCATATCCGTTTTGCCAACCTCTAAATTCTTTGAAGATACCTTTCTGTTTGATAAATTTTGAAGCACCAAGTTTGATGTCTTTTACCAAGTCGGCTACTGCTATTGAGGGATGAATACTTGTGATGATATGGAGATGGTCTTCTACACCATTGATTCTATATAGATGACATTTTTTGTTTTTAAGAATTCCCCAAATATAAGCGAAAAGCTCAGGACGTTCTGCTTTAGTCATTGTTTTCTCTCGGTACTTGGTGCTGAAAACAATCTGATACAAGGTTTGTGTGTAGCTGTGCATAGAGATAAGATAGGTTGTTTTGTTTGACAGGTAATAATTACTATTCCTTTCAAAAATAAATATTTTTTACAAAAATCCAAAGGACTCCAACATGAATAACCATGAACAATGCTCGTGGAAGGGGAAAATGACTAAAAGAAAGTTCCCACAAGAGTCCAAAGGACTCCAACATGAATAACCATGAACAATGCTCGTGGAAAGGGAAAATGACTAAAAGAAAGTTCCCACAAGAGTCCAAAGGACTCCAACATGAATAACCATGAACAATGCTCGTGGAAGGGGAAAATGACTAAAAGAAAGTTCCCACAAGAGTCCAAAGGACTCTAACACGAATAACCATGAGCGAAGCTCGTGGAGAAGAGAAAAACTCATGGACAAAAAAGAAATGAGAACCCCAAAAGGTCATTTGGTTGAAGAATCAAGCAAGAGGCTTTCTGCTTTGATAATTTCGTTAGAAAATCATCAAGCCTATGAAAAAGCTTCTTTTGTTACTCTTGTTTATGTTAAAAAGTAATATCTCTTTTTGTGCAGATTTTAAGCTCTTTTTCCCAAGACTTATTCGTCTTGAAGGGGTGCTTTTTACCATTACTCGTTATGATTTGGGCGGTGCTACCAAATTTGGTATCACGCTAAAAAGCTTTCAGGCTTTTTGTAAACACCAGTCTATCGAAATACTGATTTGTGATAAAGATGGTGATGGTTTAGTAAGTGTAGAAGATTTACGTTTGATTGTTTTACAGGATGTCAAGCAAATTTATCTTAATGCCTATTGGCATCAAATGCGAGCGGATGAAATTCACTCTCAAGCCCTTGCAGAGCTATTGGTCGATATGGTCATTCACGCAGGAATGGGCTATCAAGGAGCACATATCAAGGCTTTACAGCATATTTTAGGCATTAAAGCAGATGGTAGGATGAATCATCAAACGATAGAGGCGTTGAATCGTGCCGATGAAAAATTAGTGTATCATGCTTTGTATCAGTATCGGAAAACTTATTATCAAAAGCTTGCCCAAGTGAAAAACCAAAACGTATTTCTGAAGGGTTGGCAACATAGAATACTCACTTTACAAAACCTTCACCGTCATGCACAACTTATCTAAATCTCAGCTTTTAGGCATTGTGATGTTATGTCTAATGCTCGCCACTAAAGCAATGTCTTTTTTAGTACAAAGTACTAATCATCATCCTTCTGATAAGATGATACTAACTAAAGTAGAAGAAATTGCTCATTTAAGGCATGAACTCGCAGGGCTAGATAGCTCACAGTTTGGTTTATGTGATACTTGTGTGGCATCGTATCGTTCAGCCATTGCAGAAAATAGGTTAGTCGCCCAAGAACTTAGCCGACAAAATCTATTATTACAAACAAAGGTTTTAGCAATGAAGACGTTGAATCTTAGGGTGGATAGTTTGTTAAGGGTTTATAGGGAAGACGATTAAGAAATACTCAGCTATTAAAAATTGGAGATATTTATCATAAAAAGCAGTCTAACATTTAAATAAACTGCTCTTTATGATTTTACAATTCAAATTAGGACATCTTCTTAGTATTTAAACTTATGCAAGTTGTTTTGTTTCCCATTCAAATAATTTATTATTTGCAATTATTCTATTAATAAATGTTCCATAAGATTTAAACGTGTTATTATCAGAATTACCCCTAATGTGCATCAATAAAGCCCTACCGTTAGCATCTTTCCATAGAATACCAGAGTCTCCATCTTCTGTTGAGCCTTCAATTATCTCTATTTCTGCGTCAAATAGATTATGACTACCCGTATAAAAAACCTTAGAAATTTGACCGACAATACGGCTTTCGTTTATCACACTATATCCAAAAACCATTTCATTTTCCATTTCAGTTAATATTTTCATTTCGAGGAAGTGACTAATAGGGATTTCGTTCAAATTTTTTTCTACTCTCTCTAAGAGGGAAGGATTTAATTGGAAAAATGCGAAATCTAATACTCCAAAATCTCTATCAGTCGCATTTCCTCTAGAATATATTCCTTCTTTGGTTATACCGAATTCTACCCACTTTTGTTGTTCTTCATCTCTAATATCTACAATATCATCAAATGGGTCGATTTGTCTATTACTACCACTTAAAACATGAAATGCAGATAAGCCTACAATCGAACCATCGGGTTTTGATACAAAACCTGCTAAAGCTCCTACTTTCGAGCCAACTTTAATTCTTACAAAATTCATGGCATGTTTACTTTATGTAATTCTGTTTTGCCGTTAGCTATTACAATTTCATAAATCTCAATGGCTGTGGTATCTGTTTTCGCTGGAGCTGGGGAAAGAATATTTAGTGCCTTTTCTAACTCTTTTTTATAGGAATCAATTTTACTATTATAATCTTTAGCTTTTGGAGAATCAGATGTCGTTTTTAACTCATCAAGGAGATTGTCCGCATTTTTAAATGATATAACAATTGATGGTATATCTTTAGGTTTGCCACCATTAAGTTTTTTTTGTGCATTCTCCAAAGTATCTGCCAAGCTAACTACTTTATTATTTTGAGGCTCAGAAAGCAATGAATTCTTTTCCCCTTTTATTTTTTGAAATCCATCAACAATAGGTATTATAATTTTTACTGCATTTTGCATACTAGTAATATCACCATCTTCTTCTTTTTCCTTTTCAGTAACTTCCTTAACAGTTTTATATGCTGAGCCTACCCCACTAACAAGGCTACTGATAGCTGTAAGGGTTTCTGGTATTTTTGTGTCTGTAGTGACTCCATAAGAAGTTATTATCCCATGTTCTAAACTTAGTTTTAAATCACTAGAACCAAAGCCTGATTTTATTTTTGCAAATTTTGACTTTTCAAAATCAGGCAAGTAAACAATTGTACTTTTAATGGCAACATCCTTGGCTGGACTTTTTTCAACAATTAAATATGGCTTTGGAGAATAAAACTCAATGCCAGATTCATTTTTGAGTTCTTTATCACTGTAAAATTTTACGCTTGCACAGCTCGATGACAATAGTAAAATTACTAGAAGGGAAAAAAATTGATTTTTCATGTTATTTGGTTGTTTAAAATGTTAGTAATGTGCTTTTTATGAAGAGTATTATCTTTTCTTCTTTGAAAAGGAGCCCATTCAGTTAAAGTTTAAGGCTATTTGCACCAGTAAAGTAAATCTGAGTTAAACTTAATTTATTATTTAAAATGAGCGGTCTTAATTGGTGATAATTGAAAGAAAAACTTATTATTCGGTAAGGGGGAAAGAAAGTTAATGGAGGATTAGTGTTTTTATGGAGGATTTACATCTAGGTAATTAACCGTTGGGAAAAGTGCCTAAAAGCCAATCCTCCAATTATGGTCTTGCCTTTTTTTGTTTTACTTTTGAGATAATTAAACAAAAAAGTATTCAAAAATTTAAAAATGGCGATTAAAAAATCTGAACTGTATAGTTCTCTGTGGGCAAGTTGTGATAAGTTGAGGGGGTCAATGGAACCAAGTCAGTATAAAGATTATGTGTTGATTTTACTCTTCGTAAAATATGTTTCTGATAAATACGCTAATGACCCCTATGCTCTGATTGTTATTCCCGAAGGCGGTAGCTTTAAGGATATGCAAGCTTTAAAAGGACAAAAAGATATTGGCGAAAAGATTGATATGGCTATCAGTGCTTTAGCCAAGCAAAATGACTTAGAAAATGTTATTGATGTTATTAGCTTTCAGGATGAAGAAAAATTAGGCAAAGGGAAAGAAATGGTGGACAAGCTTACTGACTTGATTACTATTTTTGAAAATCCTGCTCTTGATTTTAGTAAAAACCGTGCTGAGGGAGATGATATTTTAGGGGATGCCTATGAATATTTGATGCGTCATTTTGCCTCAGAAAGTGGTAAAAGTAAAGGTGAGTTTTATACACCGACCGAAGTAAGTCGTGTGATGTCAAAAGTGATTGGTATCGATAAAGAAGCCCAAAGAAAACTTACTATTTATGACCCTACTTGTGGCTCTGGCTCTTTATTATTAAAAGTTGCTGAAGAAGCTGGAGAGTATGGCGTTACCATTTACGGACAAGAAAAAACAGTTGTAACGGCTGCTTTGGCACGTATGAATATGATTCTGCATAATAACTCAGAAGCTAATATTCAAAAAGGACAAAGTACTATCTCTAATCCTTTGCATACTGAAAATGATGGAAGCCTAAAAACATTTGATTACGTAGTGGCAAATCCTCCTTTTTCTTCTAAAAATTGGATGGACGGATTTAATCCTTATGATGATTTTTATTTGCGTTTTGAAGAAGGTCATATTCCCCCAGAAAAAAATGGTGATTATGCCTTTCTTTTACACATCATCAAATCTTTAAGAAGTACAGGCAAAGGAGCTTGTATTTTACCTCATGGGGTGTTATTCCGTGGTAATGTTGAAGCTACGATTAGAAAAAGCCTTATCGAACGGGGTTATATCAAGGGAATCATTGGCTTACCAGCAAACCTTTTTTATGGTACAGGTATTCCAGCTTGTATTATCGTGGTTGATATGGAGTCAGCCAATTATTCTTTTGGGCTGTCGCAGGCTGAAAAGGGGATTTTTATGGTCGATGCCAGCAAAGGATTTATCAAAGATGGTAATAAAAACCGCCTTCGTGAGCAGGATATTCATAAAATTGTTGATGTTTTTAATAAACAAATTGAAATCCCGAAATTCAGTCGTTGGGTGAGTTTAGCAGAAATTGCTGACCCTAAAAATGATTATAACCTAAATATCCCTCGCTATATTGACAGCCAAGAAATTGAAGATATTCAAGACATTGAAGCTCATTTAATAGGAGGTATTCCCAATGTTGATATTGATGATTTGAGTGATTATTGGACGGCTTATCCTACACTTAAAAACGATTTGTTCTCAGCAAGTAATCGAAAAGGATACAGCGACTTGAACATTGCCAAAACAGCCATTAAAGAAACCATTTTTTCACATCCTGAATTTGTGCGGTTTAGCCAAGAAATGGATACTTTGTTTGATGGTTGGAAAACCAATAATACAATATTCTTGAAAGGATTAAATGTTGGTATCAAACCCAAAAAAATCATTCATCGGGTATCAGAAGATATATTGCGTACTTATACCGATAAACCATTGATGGATAAATACGATGTATATCAGCATTTGATGAACTTTTGGAATGAAACCATGCAAGATGATTGCTACCTAATAGCAGTAGATGGCTGGAAAGCTGAACCTTATAGAATTATTGTAACCAACCCAAAAACAGGAAAAGAAACCGATAAAGGTTGGGAATGTGACCTTGTACCCAAATATTTGGTAATCAACCGCTATTTTTTAGCAGATAAGCAAGCCATTGAGCTACTAGAAGCTAAAAGAGAAGCAACTGTTACCGCAATCAGTGAAATAGAAGAAGAACATAGTGGCGAAGATGGATTTTTTACTGAAATGGATAAAGTAAATAAAGCCACTATTACAACGGCATTAAAAACAGTAAATAACAAACTAAAAAACAAAAAAGAGGATAGTATTTTATTGGAAAAGAAACAGGTTTTTGAAAAGTATTTAGCCTTGACGGATGAATATACTGAACTTAATAAAAAGATAAGAGAAGAGGAAATAGCACTCGACCTAAAAGCTTTAAACCAATACAAAAACCTAAGTATTGAAACCATTCAACAATTGGTAGTAGCTGATAAATGGATGGCAAGTATTGAAAATAGCGTAAAAAGCGAAATGGAAAGGATTAGCCAACGCCTGACTTTACGGATAAAACAATTGGCTGAACGCTACGAAACCCCAATGCCAAAGCAATTGATTGAAGTAGCCGAACTTGAAGCTAAAGTAAATGCCCATCTTGAAAAAATGGGTTTTGCTTGGGACTAATTAAGGGGAAAACTCCAATATTGGTTTAATTAATAAGGCTAAAACAAATTATAAAAATGAATAACACCGTAGTACATACTTATAAACAGACAGAAATTGGCATTATTCCTGAAGATTGGGAAATTGGGAATATGCTAACTAATTCAACTCTAAAAGCAAGAATTGGTTGGCAAGGATTAACAACCTCAGAATATTTAAAAATAGGCAATTTTTATTTAGTAACTGGTACTGATTTTTTTGATGGTAAAATCAAATGGGAAACTTGCCATTTTGTTGAAGAAATCAGATATACACAAGATAGAAATATCCAATTAAGAGATAATGATATTTTAGTTACCAAAGATGGGACAATTGGCAAAGTTGCCTTCGTTGATAAATTAACACTTCCAGCAACACTTAATAGTGGTGTTTTTGTAATAAGACCCAAAAACAACGCATATTTACCTCATTTCCTATTTTATATATTAAAGTCATTTTATTTTGATAATTTCTTAAATCAACTTGTTGCAGGCTCAACTATTCAACATTTGTATCAAAAGGATTTTGTTACATTCAACTTTGTAATACCTCCTTTAGCCGAACAAACAGCCATAGCAACAGCCTTATCTGATGCAGATGCTTTGATAGGTAGCTTAGAAACGCTAATTGCTAAAAAGCGAAATATCAAACAAGGTGCTATGCAACAATTACTTCAACCTAAAGAGAGTTGGGAAGTGAAGACTTTGGGGGAGATTGCAAATGTTGTGGGCGGTGGAACACCAAGTACTTTTGTTTCAAGCTATTGGAATGGAACAATAAACTGGTTTACCCCAACAGAAATAGGGGATAAAAAATATATTTATGAAAGTTTAAGGAAAATCACAAAAGAAGGATTTATAAATTGTTCAGGCAAAATGTTACCTAAAGGAACTGTTTTGCTAACAGCAAGAGCAAGTATAGGAGACATAGGAATTTTAATGAATGAAGCGTGTACAAATCAAGGTTTTCAATCTTTAATTGCAAAAGATGGATATAACAATGAATTTATATATTATTTACTCACAACTTTAAAAAATGTTTTATTGCAAAATGCAAGTGGAAGTACATTTTTAGAGATAAGTCCTAATAAAATAAAACAAATTGAAGTTAGCGTGCCAAATATCAATGAGCAAATTTACATAGCTAAAATATTAGGTGATATGGATTCACAAATCCAATCATTGGAAACTAAATTAGAGAAATATAGGAATATCAAGCAAGGAATGATGCAGAATTTACTTACTGGAAAGATAAGATTGATTTAAGCCTTTTTGCATACCATTAATAGTGATACAAACCATTAAAAACCTTTTTAACAATGAAAGTCGGAAGCAATGAACGCAGTACCCAAAACAGAATCGTTCGCTTATTTCAAGAACAATTGGGCTATGCTTATTTAGGTAATTGGGAAGAGCGAGAAAACAATAGCAATATTGAAGAAAGCGAACTCAGGAAGTATCTACAAACACAGTATAGCGATGAATTGCTTAGTAAAGCCCTATTTGCTCTTAAAAAAGAAGCCAATATGAATTCTTCCGACGACCTCTATACTATCAATAAAGCTGTTTATTCAATGCTCAGGTATGGCACTGCCCAAAAAGTGGAAGCCCTGAGCAAGCCCGAAACAGTGCATTTTATTGATTGGGAAAACCCCGAGAAAAATCATTTTTCCATAGCCGAAGAAGTAACTATCAGAGGCGAAAAAACAAAAAGACCAGACATCGTACTCTATATCAATGGTATCGCCATTGGTGTATTAGAATTAAAAAGGGCAAGTATTCCTGTGAGTGATGCCATCCGTCAAAATTTAGCCAATCATAGCCATCTTTTTATCAAACCTTTTTTCTCTACCATTCAGTTAGTCTTAGCGGGTAATGATAGTAATGGTTTGTATTATGGCACCAGCCTTACCCAAGAAAAATACTTTTTGAAATGGAAAGAAGATAATGATGGTTATCGTTCGGATGAAATAATTTTAGACAAGCACATCCTTCAATTTTGTAATAAAAAGCGATTATTGGAAGTTGTAAACAATTTTATCATTTTTGATGGAGGCGTTAAAAAGTTGTGTCGCCCAAACCAATATTTTGGTATCAAGGAAGCACAGAAATATATCAACCGACAAGAAGGCGGTATTATTTGGCATACACAAGGCAGTGGCAAGAGTTTAACAATGGTTTGGTTAGCCAAATGGATATTAGAAAACAAACCAATGGGAACAGACCAAAGGTTGCTAATTGTAACCGACCGCACAGAATTAGACGAGCAGATTGAAGGTGTATTTGTGGGCGTAGGCGAAAGCATTGTACGAACTAAAAGCGGAGCCGATTTAATTAGTAAACTCAATGCCCCTTCTCCACGTCTATTGTGTAGTCTGGTTCATAAATTTGGAAATAAAGACGAAAGTACAGCCAATCAATTTGTAAAAGAGCTTCAATATGCTACTGATTGCCGACCAGTGGGTCAGTTTATTGTTTTTATTGATGAATGTCATCGTACACAAAGTGGCGACCTACACGATGCCATGAAAAAACTATTGCCAGAAAACACAATTTTCATCGGCTTTACAGGCACGCCACTTCTTAAAAGAGATAAAAAGAAAAGCTTAGAAATTTTTGGGCGATATATTCATACCTACAAATTTGATGAAGCTGTAAAAGATGGAGTTGTATTAGATTTATTATATGAAGCACGTGATGTTGACCAGCACGTATTAGACCAAAAAGGCATTGATGAGTGGTTTGAATTAGTTACTAAAGGCATGAACGACCTCCCCAAGGCTGAACTCAAACAGCAATGGGGAACTATGCAAAAAGTATTGAGTACAAAGAGCCGTTTAGAGCGAATAGTTTTTGATATTAAAAAAGACTTTCTCAGCAAACCACGCTTAAAAAATGGCAGAGGCAACGCTATTTTAGTAGCCAGAAGTATTTATGAAGCTTGTCGTTTCTATGAACTCTTTCAGAGTTTTGGCTTAAAAAAATGTGCCATCATTACCAGTTTTGTGCCTAATGAAAACAGCATTAAATTAGAAGAAACAGGAAACGGAGAAACACAGAAAAGAGAGCAGTTTGAGATTTATCAAAGGATGCTCAGAGATTATAATTTTAAAGAAGCAGATAGTTTTGAGGCATTTGCGAAAGAAAAATTCAAGAAAGAGCCAGCCAATATGCAACTTTTGATAGTAGTTGATAAGCTCTTAACAGGCTTTGATGCCGTACACTGTACGTATTTGTACATTGACAAAAAAATGCAAGACCACGGGCTTTTTCAAGCAATTTGTAGAACCAATCGTTTGGGTAAAGAAGAAGAAAGTGACCCCTATTTTAAAGAATTTGGCTATATCATTGACTATCAAGATTTATTTGACAGTCTAAATCAATCTATACACGATTATACTTCAGATGCCTTTGATGATTTTGAACCCGAAGACATTCAAGGATTATTAACTGACCGTTTGGTAAAAGCTAAAGAACGCCTAGAGGATGCACTGGAATCTTTGTATCAATTATGTTTAGAAGTTGACGTTCCTAAAGAAAATGAACAGTATTATCACTTTTTCTGTGGCGACCCATCAAACAAAGACGACTTAAAATCAAAAGAAGACAAACGACTAACTTTTTATAAATTGGTAGTAGCATTAATTAGAGCTTACAACAATATTGCTGCCGAAATTATTGAGGCTGGTTACTCTGAAAAAGAGGCTCAAGAAATCAAACAACAAGTAAATTATTATACAGAATTACGGAATAGTATCAAGCATTATAGTGGAGATTATATTGACTTAAAGCAATTTGAGCCAGATATGCGTCAGATGTTGGATATGTACCTAACAGCCGACCCCAGTAGAGTATTATCAAATTTAGGCGAGGCAACGCTCTTACAACTAATAGTAGAAAGTGGTATAGATGAGGCAGTTCAACAATTACCGCAAGGTATTCAAGGCAATAGGACATCTATGAGTGAGACCATTGAAAATAATATGCGTAGAACGATTATACAGGAAATGCCTGTCAATCCAGCCTATTATGAAAAGATGAGTCTTTTACTCTTAGAACTTGTTAGACTCCGAAAGGAAGGAGCAATTAATTACGAAGAGTTATTAAAACATTATGAAGATTTAGCTCAACAGTTTTATCCAAACGCAAAAAAGACATACCCTGAAAAGTTAGACACTAAACCTAAGCAAGCATTATATGACAACTTAGATAAGAATGAGGATTTAGCCATTTTACTTGATGATAAAATACGTAAAACAAAAGATGATGATTGGAGAGGTACACATATCAAAAAAAGGAAAGTAGAAATCATCATCAAACAAACATTGCATAGTGCTGGAATAACAGATGATACAGAGGTAAAAAGAATTTTTGAGTTAGTGTTAAATCAAAGAGAATACTAAAATGTACCAGATAAATTTAAGTGATTTCACAATTGATGTTGTTCGGAAAAACATTAAGAATATGCACCTGTCTGTTTATCCACCAACAGGTAGAGTAAGAATAGCCGCACCACTTAATATAGATGACGAAGCTGTAAGGCTTTTTGCTATCTCAAAATTGGGATGGATAAAACGTCACCAACGCAATTTCGCCAAGCAAGAAAGACAAAGTCCCAGAATATATAAAACTCGTGAAAGTCACTATTATCAAGGGAAAAGGTATTTATTGAAAGTAATAGAACATGAAGCCCCCAACAAAGTTCTTTTAAAGAATAGAACTTACTTAGAATTATATGTACGACCTGATACGAGTATTCAGCAACGTCAAGCCATATTGAATGAATGGTATAGAACAGAATTAAAAAAACTGGTTCAGCCCATTATTGACATCTGGGAAAAACGTATGGGCGTGCAAGTAGAAGATTGGCAAGTAAAGCAAATGAAAACAAAATGGGGAACTTGCAATATCGAGAAAAAACGGATATGGTTGAATCTTGAATTAGCCAAGAAACCCATCAATTGTTTAGAGTATATTATTGTTCATGAAATGGTACATTTATTAGAGAGACATCATAACGATAGGTTTCTTTATTATATGGATACCTTTTTACCTAATTGGAAACAACTGAAAAGCGAATTAAATACTTTACCCGTTAGCCACGCAGACTGGGAATATTAATAAATTACACTACTATGGATATTAAGAAAAAAGTAGTTCTCCCCTCTATACAAGGAACTTGTTTGTTCCTATGCTTTCCTCATCTTCCCTGAGTTTCACTCAGGGTTATTTATGTTGTAGGTCAGAATATAGCCAAACAAGTGCTACGTCATTTTGTATCATAAGTACAGACTTTTGTATAAGCCTTAGCGGAAAGGCGTCGCTTAACTTTGTCACATCAAAAAAAAACAAAAATATGACAAAGACGATTTTAATTACAGGTGCTTCTCGTGGATTCGGGAAAATATGGGCAAAAGCATTTTTACAAAATGGCGATAACGTAATTGCTACTGCCAGAAACCTACAAGATTTAGCAGATTTATCTGAAGAATTTGGAAGTCAAATCCTTCCGTTACAATTAGATGTTACCAATCGTGAACAAGTTTTTGAAGTCGTTTCAAAAGCACATGCACATTTCGGACAAATTGATGTATTGATTAATAATGCAGGTTATGGTTTGTTTGGAGCGGTAGAAGAGGCTTCAGAACAAGAAGCTAGACAACAAATGGAAGTAAATTTCTTCGGTTTACTTTGGGTAACGCAAGCCGTTTTACCGTATATGCGTACACAAAAAAGTGGGCATATCATCCAAGTAAGTAGCGTCTTGGGCATCTTTACCTTACCAACTTTAGGACTTTACAATGCTTCAAAATTTGCCGTTGAAGGTTTAACAGAAACTTTAGCGAGCGAAGTAAGTGGTTTCGGGATTAAGGTTACTTTGATTGAACCTAACGGTTACGAAACCGATTGGGCAGGTGCTTCATCAGCACAATCAGCAAGTATTGAGGCTTATGATGAGATGAAAACTGCTTTCCAAAGTACTTATAATCCTGATAATTATGGCGTTCCGAGTGCTACTGTTGATGCTGTTTTGGCATTAGTGAACAGTCCAACGCCTCCATTGCGTCTTTTCTTGGGTAAAATTGGTTATCCTGTTGCCAAAGCAGTTTATGAGCAACGTTTAGCTACATGGGATGCTTGGAAAGAAGTAAGTACTACAGCTCATGGCAAGTAGCTGAACATATCAGCATAAAAATTCGTTAGAATCTTAACATAAGTCTTCCCGAATTTTCTCACAAAATAGTGCGTTTAGTGGATGAATTGATAGGTTATTCTACTTATTATTATTGTATAGTCCTTACTTTTCTTGTCTTGATACAAGAAAAGTAACAAAAGAAAATCAAGAATTCCTAAACTCGCTATCGCTCAAACAGTAGGAATTCGTTGCCCATCAATCATAATAAAGCAATCAAAATTAGTTCTTTGACCGCTTTATTTGAAATTATTGAAAATTCGGAATAACTTATAAGCTATAAGCTCCAAAAAACAGATAACCATGAAAGCAGTTGGATTTAAAAGCTCTCTTCCTATCGTAGAAGAAAATAGTTTTATTGACTTTGAAACAGATAAACCCGTTCCAGTACAACATCAATTATTGGTAAAAATCAGGGCGATTTCGGTGAATCCTGTAGATTTTAAAATCAGACAGAGTGCAGCCAAAGATACGGTTTTAGAACAGCCAAAAATCATTGGTTGGGATGCCGTGGGTACGGTAGAAGCTATCGGTGAAAATGTTAGCTTATTCAAAGTGGGTGATGAAGTTTATTATGCGGGTGACCTCACTAAACAAGGTTCTAATGCTGAATATCAAGTAATTGATGAAAGAATTGTAGGCAAAAAACCAAGTACTTTGAGCGACGAAGCTTCGGCTGTGATTCCATTGACCGCCTTAACTGCATGGGAAATTTTATTTGATAGAATGCGATTGAGTCTTGAAAAAGATAAAGGCAAAAGCATTTTAATCATCGGTGGTGCTGGTGGTGTGGGTTCAATTGCGATACAATTAGCCAAAAAATTACTTGGCTTAACAGTGATTGCAACGGCTTCTCGTCCTGAAAGCATTGCTTGGTGTAAAGAAATGGGTGCAGACGTAGTAGTCAATCATCAAGATTTAGTCAATGAAGTACGCAATGAAGGCTTCCAATTTGTTGATTTTATCCTCGATTTTGTAGATACCAATTTTTATTGGGATAGCATGGCGGAACTCATTAAACCACAAGGACATATTGCTTCTATTACAGGAAGCGCTGTTCCTGTTTTGCTGAATAAACTCAAATCAAAAAGTGTTAGTTTCTCTTGGGAATTAATGTACACTCGTTCAATGTTCCAAACTGAAGATATGATTGAGCAACATCATGTTTTGAATAAAGTAGCTGATTTATTGGATGAAGGCGTATTGGTCGGTACTTTAAAAGAAACACTTCATGGATTATCAGCGGATGTCTTGAAAAAAGCACATACGCAATTAGAATCAGGAAAAACAATTGGTAAATTAGCCATCAAATTTTAACCCTCAAAAGGCATGAACCATTATAAAACGATTTCGGAATTACATCAAAAAAGTGGTTATCCTTTACCAGAACACCCAATGATGAGTCTGCTGACTTGTCAGGAACTCACTACTTGCTCTTGGGGAGGAAATAAATTCACAGGTGATTTTTACATGATTTCATTCAAAAAAATCAAATCTGGTACTTTTAGCTATGGTAAAACCCATTATGACCACGATAATGGTTCAATGTCTTTTGTAAAACCACGACAAGTTGTAGAAATCAATAATGTAGCATTGTCGGAGAAATCTTTTGTAATTTTTATTCATGAAGATTATCTGTTGGGTCATCGACTACACAACGAAATCAAGGAGTATCATTTTTTTGATTACGAAACTAACGAAGCCTTGCATTTATCGCCTTCAGAAGAACAAACGATATGGGAACTCTATCATAAAATAGATGCTGAATATAAAAACAATCAAGATGAATTTAGTAAAGAAATCATTCTGACACATTTTGATTCCATCTTAAAATATGCACAACGTTTTTATAAAAGACAGTTTATCACCCGCACGACATTATCGGGAACGATGGTTTCTAAATTTAATAAAGTATTGAATCATTATTTTGAAAGTGGGCAATTACAAATAACAGGCTTACCTACCGTTAGTTCCATGGCGGCAGAACTAAATACTTCTGCTCGTTATTTAAGTGATTTGTTAAAACAAGAAACTGGCAAAACTGCTTTAGACCATATCCATATTTACTTGATTGATGAAGCTAAAAATCTGCTTTTGAGTAGCGATAATACCATTGCAGAAACAGCCTATCAATTAGGTTTTGAAAACCCTCCCTACTTTACCCGACTATTTAAAAAAGTAGTAGGCGTTACTCCTGTTCAGTTTAAAGATTTAAGTATGAACTGATTTTCAGCTATGGCTCATTACTCTGGTAAATGTCCACGAAACAAATTTCCTTCCAAAACAGTTATTGGCATAACAAGAATAAAGTATTTGCTATAATTGACAGACAATTCTGGTTAATAAGCTGATTATAAATTCAATAGCCGTTAATTAAGAACAGTATCTGCTTAATTATTGAAAAAAAATGATTTTTATCATTCCTTTCTTGTGTAATTTTGTATCATGATTGAAAGACCAATAACTGACTGGTTGCCTCTGACCAAAAAAGAGGTAGAAAAACGTGGATGGGACGAATTGGATGTAATTCTGATTTCGGGAGATGCCTACGTAGATCATCCTGCCTTTGGAACGGCTGTAATTGGGCGTATCATCGAAAGTGAGGGTTTCAAAATTGCGATTGTGGCTCAACCTAACTGGAAAGATGATTTACGTGACTTTAAAAAATTAGGAAAACCAAAATATTTCTTTGGCGTAACGGCTGGCTGTATGGATTCGATGGTGAATCACTATACTGCCAATAAACGTTTGCGTTCAAACGATTCATATACGCCAGGTGGCGAAGCGGGCTATCGTCCTGATTATGCTACTACTGTTTATACCAAAATCTTAAAAGAGCTTTATCCCGATGTTCCAGTATTAATTGGCGGTATTGAGGCTTCACTTCGCCGTGTTACGCATTACGATTACTGGCAAGATAAATTGTTGCCTTCTATCCTATTCGATTCTGGAGCAGATATGTTGGTTTATGGGATGGGCGAACAACCACTCCGTGAGATTTTGCGTTTGGTAAAACAAGGTGTTCCATTAGATACTATTCGTAATGTCAACCAGATTTCTTACTTACAACCTGCTTCTGAACCGCTTGGAGAGTTCAATAATTGGGATACTGTTGAAATTTCAAGTCATGAAATTTGTTTGAAGGATAAACTCAAATACGCTGCCAATTTCAAAGTAGTAGAAGTAGAATCGAATAAATGGCAAGCGAATCGTATTATTCAGAAAGTAGCTGATAAAACATTGGTAATTAATCCTCCTTTCAAAACTATGGAGGAAAAAGAAATGGATATTTCTTTTGATTTACCTTATACTCGAATGCCACATCCGAAGTATAAAAAAAGAGGACCAATTCCATCTTACGAGATGATTAAGTTCTCGATTAATATGCACCGTGGATGTTTTGGTGGATGTAGTTTCTGTACAATTTCGGCACATCAGGGTAAATTTATTGCTTCTCGAAGTGAAAAATCAATCATGAAAGAGGTTGATCAAATTGTGAAACATCCTGAATTCAAAGGTTATATTTCAGATTTGGGCGGTCCTTCGGCAAATATGTACCAAATGAAAGGAAAAGATGAATCGATTTGTAACCGTTGCCAAAGTCCAAGTTGTATTCACCCTGTCATTTGCTCGAATTTAGATACTTCGCATACTCCTTTGACGGAAATCTATAAAAAAGTAGATGCTCACCCAAGTGTCAAAAAAGCGTTTGTAGGTTCAGGTGTTCGTTATGATTTATTGGTGGATGATTTCAATAAAAATAACCAAGATGGCAACCATGATGTTTACATGGAACAATTGGTTACTCGCCACGTTTCTGGTCGTTTGAAAGTTGCTCCAGAACATACTTCAGATGCTACTTTACGAGTAATGCGTAAGCCTTCGTTTAAGTATTTCAGAAAATTCAAGGAAAAATACGATAACATTCAGGCAAAACATAACTTAAAACAGCCTTTGATTCCATACTTTATTTCTTCTCACCCAGGTTGTGAAGAAGCAGATATGGCAAATCTTGCTGCTGAAACGAAGGATTTAGGTTTTCAACTAGAACAAGTACAAGACTTCACTCCTACCCCGATGACGGTTGCCGAAGTAATTTATTATTCTGGCGTGCATCCTTATACTTTATTGCCGATTAAAACAGCCAAAACGAAGGAAGAAAAGCAAAATCAGAACAATTACTTCTTCTGGTACAAACCTGAATTTAAAGATTGGATTCGTAAGCGTTTGCACAAACTCAATCGTCCAGATTTAGCTGACCGATTGTTAAAAAGTCAAAAACAAGCAGCCATCGACAAAATCATCGGTGAAAGCGAATCAGCAAAAGCGAAAAAGAGAAAGAATTATTTTAAGCGATAGACATTGGTAGATATGAATTTTGAGTTATGAATTATGAAATTTCATTACACAAAATTTATTTCTTATAAACCCAAAAGCGGTCGGAAATTCAGTTTCCGACCGCTTTTTGATTTTAAAAATTAGAGATGATTCATGTTTCAAGTATTCGTACAAAATTATTTTAAGAGTTTAAAATCGTTAGCCAATTGATATTCAAAGTTTTAAACTCGTAATTAACCTTGTAATTCTTTCATCAAATCTACCAAGGAAATAGTTTTGACTCCTTCAGCAGAAGGGTAGCTTTCTTTTCCGGGATACACTACGTAGCGTTTTGTAGCTTTTATGTCTTCACAGCCCAAATAAAAACCTTTAGAAACCGTAGGTGCTAAAGACCGTTTTATTTCAATGGCATATCTTTCTTGATTGTTGATTTCAATGACCAAATCTATTTCTGCCCCTGCTGAAGTACGGTAAAACCAGAATGATACGCCTTGAGGTAAGCAAGCAATGATATTTTCTATAACGAAACCTTCCCAACTTGCCCCAACAATTGGATGCCCCAACAAATCCTCTTGCGTAGTAAGATTTAGCAAAGCATGAGTCAGTCCACTATCACGAATATATACTTTGGGCGTTTTGACTAATCTTTTCCCAACATTTCCAGACCACGGCAGAATAGTTCTGACAAGAAATAAATCTTCTAATAATTCAATATATCTTTTTACAGTTGGAATGGTTATTCCCAAACTTGCTCCTAATTGTGCTGTATTTAATTGTCCTCCTTGATGATGTGCCAACATTGTCCATAACCTCCGTAATGTTACAGCAGGAATCCTTGTTCCCAATTGTGGAATATCTCTTTCCAAATAAGTACTGATAAAGTTTTGTCGCCATCTAAAACTGGCAGCGTCTGTTTTTGCAAGAAAACTATCTGGAAAGCCACCTTTAAGCCAAAGCATATCAATACTGGTTTGGCTTAGAGAATTAACTTCTAAAGCTGTCAGACCTGTCAATTCTTTGTAAGCAATCCTTCCAGCCAAAGATTCCGAAGACTGTTTTAAAAGGTCAAGTGATGCAGAACCTAAAATTAGGAATTGAGCAGTTCTGAAACCTTGCCTTCTTCGGCGGTCAATCACTCCTCTTAATATGGCAAATAGTTCTGGTACACGCTGAATTTCATCCAAAATAATAAGTTTCCCCTTGTGTAATTCAAAATAGGCTTCTGGGTCATTTAACTTTGCTTGGTCAATAGGGCTTTCCAAATCAAGATAAATCGGTTCAGGACTTAATGATGATGCTATTTCTTCGGCAAGGGTTGTTTTCCCAACCTGTCTGGGACCCAAAATACTTACTGCTGGAAATTCTTCGAGCAATTCAATGATTTCAACTTGGCTATTTCTCGCAATCATCCTTGTAATTATAATATTGTAATTTATATTTGCAAGGACAAATATATTAAAATAATTATAATCAGTAGCCGAATGAACGAAAAACTACCTAAATATTAAAAGATACAAAGTTTTCCCTAGGTGTTTTTAAAGATGCTGAAATTCAAGTGATTGAACATAAAATATTTGAATCTACGGCTAAAAAAGGAAATACTTTTTACGCTATTGAATGTTTGAAAAGAGGTTCGCCTATTATAAGGTATCGTTTCGCATCCGAGATAAAAAACGCTAATCATTAGGCTCAATTTTTGAAGCAAATTTGTTTCATAAAATTGAGCCTATTTTTTGAACAAGACAATCTTTTATTTAAATTATATATGATAATATATGAAAAATAAAAGAACTTTTGCAATTAATTGAAAATTTAAGATTAAAAGTTTTGTATGATTAGTCAACGTAGATTACCTTAGCCGTCGATGATAAAGGCAGTATTAAAATATCTCTTCTCAATCAGCATTCTCTTGTTGGCACTAAGTAATCAACTAAGTGCTAAAACAAACAGAGAAAGTGCCTTTATTGCCCCTCATAAACACATTATTTTTGGCAATCAACACCAAGGAATTGCCAATATCTTCACCAGTGTTTCATTTGATAATCGTGAAAATTTATTTTATGATTATGAAGAAGAACACGAAGAAGATGAAGAGAAAAGCAGTATTTCTCAGAAAAAAAATACTGTAAATCCTTACGTTGCTGCTGCCCCTTTTTATAATTGGTACGCAAAACTTTTTTTAGTCCTCAATACTTCTCAAGTCTTACATTTCGGTAAGCATTTTTCACATTATCCTCTTTACAAATTATTCATCGTATTCAGTGTATTCAGAATATGATACCAATACTTTAGTGACAATCTGATATTGCACTAACCATCTCCTCATTCAATTTTTGCTCACATTATCACATTAATAGGCTTTCAATTAGCGCTATGCGTTTTTATTGTACCCTATACATTCTAAAATTTCCGTAACTATATATTTTAAGAAAATGATCATGAAAAAAAATCTCATCATCATGAGCTTGGGTGCTTTGTTGTGCTATACAAGCTGTGAATCTAAAAAAGATGAAGAAAAAAAGGAAGAATCTAAGCTATTGGTTACCAGTCCTATCCTAAAAGATACTACTGTTACGAATGATTATGTTTGTCAGATTCATGCTATTCAGCACATCGAACTAAGAGCATTAGAAAAAGGCTATTTAAAACAAATTTTTGTAGATGAAGGTAAGTTTGTTAGAAAAGGTCAGCTTTTATTTCAAATTCTACCTGTACAATACCAAGCAGAAGTACAAAAAGCAGAAGCAGAAGCCAATTTTGTAGAAGTTGAATACAAAAACACAAAATTGTTGGCAGACAGTAACATCGTATCACGCAACGAGTTAGCCTTAGCAAAAGCCAAATTAGATAAAGCAAAAGCTGAGTTAGCTGTCGCTAAAGTACATCTTGGTTTCACCGAAATCAGAGCGCCTTTTGATGGTATCATCGACCATTTTCAAGTAAGATTAGGAAGCCTTTTGAATGAAGGCGATTTACTTACAACGCTTTCAGACAATAGTAAAATGTGGGTTTATTACAACGTTCAAGAAGCTGAATATTTGAATTATAAATCCACCACACAAGGCAATAAACTGATGACGGTAAACCTGTCGATGGCAAATCATCAATTATTCGACCATCAAGGCATAGTGGAAACCATTGAAGCTGATTTCAATAACGAAACAGGTAACATTGCTTTTAGAGCCACATTCCCGAATCCAAAAGGATTATTACGTCATGGTGAAACTGGTAATATACAAATGGTTGTGCCTTTCAAAAATGCTTTGATTATTCCTCAAAAAGCCACTTTTGAAGTATTGGAAAAGAAGTATGTTTTTGTGGTAGGAAAAGACAATATCGTGCATTCAAAAGAAATCACTATCAGTGCTGAAATGCCTGATTTATATGTAGTTGAAAGTGGTATTTCAGCAAATGACAAGATATTACTTGAGGGAATTCGTAAGGTAAAAGACAATACTAAAATAGTATATGACTACGAAGAACCACAAAAAGTTCTTGCCAATTTAAGAGTATATGCTGAGTAGTAATAACGATTCAAAAAACTAATAATATGTTTAATAAATTCATCAAGAGACCAGTATTAGCCATCATATTATCGCTCGTTATTATTTTTATGGGCGTACTGGCGATTAAGACACTGCCTACTTCGCAGTTTCCTTCAATTGCTCCTCCGATGGTCATGGTTTCTGCATCTTATCCAGGTGCAAGTGCCAAATCGCTGGCAGAATCAGTGATTATTCCTTTGGAACAATCCATTAATGGTGCTTGGGGCATGAAATACATGACTTCCGATGCTACCAGTGCGGGCGAAGCAAATATTCAAATTGTATTTAATTTGGGGACAGACCCCGACGAAGCCTTAGTGCAGGTTTCAAACCGTGTACAACAAGTCACAAACAAACTTCCAGCATTAGTACAAAGAGAAGGGGTAGTCATTACGCCTATCATGCCAAGTATGTTGATGTACGTTAACTTGTTCAGTAAGGACAAAAACGCCAACATGAAATTCCTTTTCAATTATGCAGGGATTAACATGATTCCTGAATTACAAAGGATTAATGGTGTGGGACAAGCAAAAATTTTGGGTAGCCGTCAATATGCTATGCGTGTTTGGTTAAACCCAGACCGTATGAGAGCCTACAATATTTCACCAGATGAAGTAATGGAAGCCCTTAACGACCAAAGTGTGATTGGAAAAGCAGGACGTATAGGTAGAGGCGATGGTAGTCGTTCGGAAGCTTTAGAGTACGTTTTAGCTTATTCCGACAGATTTAGCAAGCCCGAAGAATACGAAAATGTGATTATCAGAGCGAATCCAAACGGTGAAATTCTTCGCCTGAAAGATGTAGCAGAAGTAAAATTAGGCAGTGAATATTATGATATTTATTCTAACCTAAACGGAAATCCATCAGCGGCGATTGTCTTGAAACAAACTTATGGCAGTAATGCCAGTGAAGTAATCGGAAAAGTAAAAGCACAGTTGGAGCAACTCAAAAAGTCCTTCCCTCCTGGTATGGACTATGAAATCAGTTATGACGTTTCTAATTTCTTGGATGCTTCTACCGAAAACGTAATTCATACTTTACGAGATGCCTTTATTTTGGTGGCATTGGTGGTATTTATCTTTTTGGGTGACTGGCGTTCAACGTTAATTCCTACGATTGCTGTGCCTGTTTCCTTGATTGGGGCATTTATGTTTATGCAGCTTTTCGGGCTGACTATCAACATGATTACACTTTTTGCCCTTGTGTTAGCGATTGGTATTGTGGTCGATGATGCGATTGTCGTCGTCGAGGCGGTTCATGCCAAGATGGAAGAGGAACATCTCTCCCCTTATAATGCCGTCAGAAAAGTAATTGGAGAAATCAGCGGGGCGGTAATTGCCATTACTTTATTGATGACAGCCGTATTCGTTCCAGTAGCCTTTATGACAGGTCCGGTTGGGATTTTCTATCGACAATTTGCCATTACGATGGCGACTTCAATCGTTATTTCAGGTTTCGTTGCCCTGACGCTTACGCCAGTACTTTGTGCCATGATTTTGAAAAATAATCATGGAAAACCAAGAAAGAAAACGTGGATGAATAGGGCTTTGGATAGTTTCAACAATGGTTTTGAAAAACTGACGGGTAAATATGTTGGATTATTAAGATTAATTGTAAACCGAAGAGTACTTACTTTCGGAATATTATTAGCCTTTAGTGCAGGGATTTTTGGCATAACTACCATTCTTCCATCAGGCTTTATTCCTTCTGAAGACCAAGGGATGATTTACGCCATTATTCAAACACCTCCGGGTTCAACGTTAGAAAGAACAAATGATATTTCAGGAAAACTCCAAGAAATCATTCAGAAAGTAGAAGGTGTACAATCGGTTTCTTCAATCGCTGGTTATGAAGTATTGACAGAAGGTAGAGGCTCGAACGCTGGTACTTGTTTGATTAACCTAAAACCTTGGTCAGAACGCAAGCACTCGGTGAATGAAATTATTTATGAACTCGAAGAAAGAGCCAAAGAAATACCGGGAGCGACCATCGAATTTTTCGATCCGCCAGCAGTGCCTGGTTATGGTGCAGCAGGAGGTTTTGCCCTACAATTGTTAGATAAAACCAATTCTGGAGATTATAAACAGTTGGAAAACGTTAAAAATGATTTCATGAAAGAACTTGGGAAACGTAAAGAACTAACAGGTTTGTTTACTTTCTTTAGTGCTAATTACCCACAGTATGAAATCGAAATAGATAACCAATTGGCGATGCAAAAAGGTGTTTCTATCGGGAATGCCATGAATACTTTGTCGATTTTTATTGGTAGTACTTACGAACTTGGTTTTATCAAATTCCAACGTTTCTTTAAAGTATTCGTGCAATCTGCACCAGAATACAGAAGACTTCCGACGGATATTTTGAAATTGTACGTAAAAAATAATCGTGATGAAATGGTGCCGTTTTCAGCCTTTATGAGAATCAAAAAAGTACAAGGTGCAAACGAAATTAACCACTACAACATGTACAATACCGCCGCCATCAGAGGTGCTCCTGCTAAAGGATACAGTAGTGGTGAAGCAATTAAAGTAATTCAAGAAGTAGCCAAAGAAACATTACCACAAGGATTTGATATCGACTGGGCGGCACTTTCAAAAGACGAAACGCTGCGTGGAAATGAAGCCATTTACATTTTCCTTATCGTAGTAGTGTTTGTTTACTTTGTTTTGGCTGCACAGTATGAAAGTTTCTTGATTCCATTATCAGTAATTTTCTCATTGCCTGCGGGTATTTTTGGTTCGTTTTTGTTGCTCAAATTAATGGGCTTGGCAAATGATATTTATGCACAAGTAGGGCTTGTGATGCTGGTAGGTTTGCTGGGGAAAAATGCAGTTTTGATTGTAGAATTTGCCATGATGAAGCACAAACAAGGTTTTACAGTAATGGAAGCGGCTATCGAAGGAGCAAAAGTACGTTTCCGTCCAATTTTAATGACTTCTTTCGCCTTCATCGCAGGTTTGATTCCGCTGATACTTGCACATGGTGCTGGAGCAATTGGAAACCATACCATTGGTGCATCGGCACTTGGCGGTATGCTTTTCGGAACAATTTTCGGAGTAATTATTGTGCCGGGCTTGTATTATATTTTCGGAACTTTAGCCGAAGGTAGAAAGCTAATCAAAAACGAAGATGAAGATTCATTAACCGAAGATTTTGTCCACTCAATCGACAATTTCCCTCAACCCGAAGAAGAATAATGAAAACAATAAGCAATAAAATCACCCATCAATGCTTGGGATTCTTTGTCTTAGCATTATCGGTTTCGGCTTGTGTCGTACCCGTTAGCATCGTTGAAAAAAAGGAAAGTAAATTCACCCCTGAGCGTTTTAATAACGCTCAGGACTCTACCAATACAGCCAAAACTGCTTGGAAACAGTATTTTACCGATCCTTATTTATCCGCTTTGATTGATACTGCCTTGCACAACAATCAGGAATTAAACATTACGTTACAAGAAATTGAAATTTCTCAGAACGAAATCATGGCAAGAAAAGGAGAATACTTGCCTTTCGTGAAGCTTGGCGGTGGTACTGGCGTTGAAAAAACATCAAGATACACCAGTCAAGGTGCCAGCGATGAGATTTCTGAAATAAAACCTGGCAAGGCCACGCCAGCAATACTCCCAAATAGTTATGTAGGAGCTTTCGCTAGTTGGGAAGTAGATATTTGGCACAAACTTCGTAATGCTAGAAAAGTGGCTGTTTCCAATTACTTAGCTTCTGTTGAAGGAAAAAATTTCCTGGTTACTAATCTTGTTTCTGAAATTGCCAACTCTTATTATGAGTTGATGGCATTGGATAATCAATTGGACATCATCCAAAAAAACATTGATATTCTTAACAATGCTTTAACAATCATCAAATTAGAAAAAGAAGCTGCAAAAGTAAGCGAATTGGCAGTACGTAGGTTTGAAGCCGAAGTATTCAAAACGAAAAGTATGCAGTACAAAATTCAACAAAATATTGTTGAGACTGAAAACCGCATCAATTTCTTGGTAGGAAGATTTCCGCAACATGTACAAAGAAATTCAGAACGTTTTAATGAATTGGTTCCTACAAAAATATATGCGGGAATTCCTTCACAATTGTTAGAAAACCGACCAGATATTCGACAAGCGGAATTCAAATTAGGGGCAGCAAAATTGGATATAAGTGTTGCTAAAGCTAATTTTTATCCCTCTTTAGGACTTTCGGCTTCTTTGGGTTTACGTTCATTCAATCCTATTTATTTGGCAAGTATTCCTCAGACATTAATGTCTTCTTTGGCAGGCGATTTAGCAGGGCCATTGATTAATAAGAATGCCATTACGGCAACTTACAAGAATGCCAATGCCAAGCAAATACAAGCTGTTTACAATTTTGAACGTACCATTTTGAATGCTTATATCGAAGTAGCTAACCAGTTATCGAATATTGATAATTTGGAGAAAAACTATACGATGAAAAACAATCAGGTACAGGCACTTACGCAATCAACAGCCATATCGCTCAAGTTGTTTAAATCTGCCAGAGCTGATTATATGGAAGTATTACTAACTCAGCGTGATGTATTAGAATCAAGAATGGAATTAATTGAAACCAGAATGCAACAAATGAATGCCCTTGTGAATACTTATCGGGCATTGGGTGGCGGATGGAATTAATACTAAAATAACTTTCCATTTTCGTAAATTTTTTCAGTATATTAATTACAAAAGCGGTCGAAATGTTATTTCGACCGCTTTTTTCTTAGCCAAAATTAAGTTCACTCCTATTCTTCCATTATTTCATCAGATTCTTTTCCAAAAAAACACAAATCATTACACATTAAAAATAGTCTTATTTCATTATAATTTAGTACAATTATCATTTAAAAATATACACTTTTATATTTTACTTTTATTTATATATAAATTATTATATATTTGATTATTGTTATCTAAAAGTTAAAATTGAAATATCAAATCGAATGATTACGACTGAAACTGTCCGTAAATTTCTATTTTCACGCCCTTCTATCAATAGAACTCAGCTAGAAAAAGAAGCACAAATACCTGCCACTACCATTTACAAAGCTTTAGAAGGTATTCAGGCATTCTCGAACAAACACTTAGAAAAACTGGAAATTGCCATGAGAAATTATGGTTATAGTGATGCTACTTTCTCTAAAGCACGTAGTATAGCCATTATTAATCACAAAGGAGGTGTTGGGAAAACTACTTCAACTATAAACCTAGGTAAAGCACTTGCTTTGCTGAAATACCGAGTTTTATTGGTTGATATGGATTCTCAGGGGAATTTATCTCAGTGTTTTGGAATACACTCACCTGAAAAACAAGTAATTACTTCGTTAATTTCACGTGACCCTCTCCCACTCATTGAAATTGAACCCAATTTGTTTTTGTCGCCATCAGATATTGAAATGGCTACTTATGAAGTAAAACTGATTACTGAAGTAGGTTCTGAAATGCGTTTGGCTAAAAAGATTCAAGCTTTGAACGACCAATTCGATTTTATACTTTTCGACTGCCCTCCTTCTTTAAGCTTAATGACGATTTCAGCTTTAAATGCTTCTACTGAATGTATTATTCCTATTCAGCCAGAATCTTCTGCTTTTAATGGTGTAAAGAATTTGCTAGAAAAGATTTCGGCTGTTAGAGAATATACGAATGTTTCTTTGAAAGTACGAGGTTTTTTATTCACGATGGTTCATCCAAACCAAACCATTCATCAAGTAATGATGGAAAGTGTTCAAGAAACATATCCTTCTATCCCTGTTTTTAAGAGCGTTATCGAAAATACGACGGTTTTAAAACAAAGCCAGTACATGAATCAGGATATTTTCCAATACGATTCTAAATCAAAAGCAGCAACAGCCTATATGGAACTTGCTCACGAAGTAATTTCAAACGAATAAGCAGATGGGATCAAAAAAAGAAATATTTAAAAAACGTGCAGTAGAAGTAGCCACGATACACAACATTCCAAAGCCCGCTCCTATTGGTGGCTTTAATGACGTTGAACGCATTAAAAGTTCAATCGTCATTCTTGATGAATTAAGAGATTTAATCCGTCCGCTTAGTCAAGAGCAATTTACTCAGCTTGAGCAAAATTTGATTACGCATGGTTGCCAAGATGCGCTAATTCTTTGGGAAACTACTTCTACAGAGCTTCAACAAGATGACCTTGATAGAACGGTTTATGTGTTAGTTGATGGGCATAATCGTTATGCGATTTGCCAGAAAAACAAAATTGAGTTTAAAATCAATCTTAAAATCTTTGAATCAATCGAGAAAGTCAAAGAATTCATGATTGATTTACAATTAGGACGACGAAATATTACTCCTGAAGAAGAATCTTATTTGCGTGGTTTGAAATATAATACTCAAAAAGGCAGTAGAGGAGTCGCTTTGCAAGTACAAGGCGAAGACAGTAAGCCTGTAAATGTTGCCGAGAAATTGGCGGATGAATTTAACGTCAGTGTCCGAACTATTAAAAATGATGGCAAATTTGCGGAAGGTTTATCGAAATTAAGTAAAGTACTTCAAGAACAAGTATTGAGTGGCGGTTCTACTTTAAGCAAAAAACAAATTCAGCTTTTAGCAGACCGTAAAGACATAGACTTGGAATCAATTACTGATTTAAATGAAATCTTCAGCAAAACTGAAAAATCTAATCCAATAATTATTGCCAGTACTATTCCTAAAGAAACATTAAGAAGTCAGATTATTGAATTAGCCAATAACATCGCTAAAGAATCAGATTGCGATTTACTTATCAAAAAAATATATCAATTAAAATCTGTACTATAACAAAATTCCTAAAAGTGCAAGTGTTGCACTTTTAGGAAAGCACAGAAAATAAGAAAATTGCAGTTCAAATTCGAAGTATAACAAAAATACCAAAAGTGCAAGCGTTGCACTTTTCATTCAAAGTAAAAAGGCTTCACTTGTTGTAAATATAACAAAATTCCTAAAAGTGCAAGCGTTGCACTTTTAAAGGATGTTAAAAATCGCTAAAAAATAGCAACTATAACAAAAATACCAGAATTGATAGCCTGCATTTTAGTTATTATAACAGACCTTATCCATTAAACTCAGAAAGTATTTGAAATTGTTGAAAATTATTTTTAAAAACCTAAAAATCCTCTAAAAAATAAGTAGTAATCAAAAGATTTAGGTAAAATTGTTATAGTTGCTTATAAATTTCAACAATTTCAGAGTAAATAAAGGCTATAATTTAAAATAATAGCCATTTAAACAAAGAGAAAAAATAAAAATGGACAACATTCAAAAATAAAATTTTCCTCTTTGTTTGTTTTAATTCTTTTATATGTATTTTAATGTATTTTCGGGCTTCGTAACCAATTGATAAATAGATACTTATGAGCTTAAATATAACAAATTTACCGGTTAATATAACAAATTTACCGAGAAGTATAACAGAATTACCTAGTTACTATAACAGAATTACCTAAAAAAAGGCTATAATTGTTAGATAATATAACAGATTTACCAAAATCGTCCTGTAATATTTCTGTAGAGAATGAAAAAGCACAAAAACGATAAAAATAATAGCAATACAGAGAAAGAAACCAATGTTGTCAGGCTTATTCGCAAGGCAAATCGTTTGGTAGAAGGGAAATATAGATTTGACATTTGGGAAATGCGAGTTTTTACTAAAATGTTAATGAAAATTCATCGAGACGATGAAGATTTTAAAGTATATCGAATTTACCTACACGAAGTAATTCAGGATTTTGAATTACAAGAAGACGGACATTCCTATAAATACCTCAAACAAGGAGCAGAACGCCTTGGAAGACGAGAAATAAGAGTATTGATGGATACTCCAGATGGAAAAATGGAACTCTTCACACATATAGCCACAGGCGTTAAAAGCTTTGTAGAAGAAAAATCAGCCAAATATTTAGATATTTCTTTTCATCCAGACATGAAACCTTTCTTGCTTCAATTGCAAAGCCAGTTTTTGATGTATGATGTAAGAAATATTTTGAAGTTGCAAAGTTCGTTCTCCATCAGAATTTACGAATTGTTGAAACAATACGAAACGATAGGGAAGAGGCAAATTAAAATTCAGGAATTGAAAGAAATGCTGGATGTAGTAGATAAATATCCACTTTATGGCAATTTTAAACAAAGAGTCATAGTAAAAGCACAAGAAGACCTTGAAGAATTTACTGATATAAAATTTACTTTCGACGAAGTAAAGACAGGAAGAGCGGTTACAGCCTTAACTTTTTGGATAACGCCGAATAAAAACAAGCAAGACGTGGGAAAAATGTTATACTTCCCAGAAATTGCCGAAGAAATTAGTACAGATGGTGAATTGGATGATTTACTGAATGTGACCAAAAATTGGGAAGGAATGACCAAATCTTTATTGGAACAATGGATTAATATTTATGGGATGGAAGCTGTAAGACAGGAAATCAGTAAAACCAATAAATTGATTCTTGAAGGTAAGAATATTCATAACCCAATTGGCTTTGTTACTTGGGCTTTACAAAATCCAAATGTATTGAAAGGAACAAATACTGTTCAGATTTCACCAGTTGTTCCAAATACTGAATTGAAATTAAAGAGTAAAGAAATTGAAAAATATTGGAAAGGAGAGTTTAATCAATGGTTTTTAGATTATTTACAACAGCTTGCCATTGCGTCTAAGCATGAAGTATTTCATGGAGTTGTGGAAGAATTAAGAAGTTTATATTCTGAAAAACTATTTTCAAATCTATTTCTTCACAAAGACGGTTCTGTGAATGAAGAAGCATTAAACAGTTCGGTAGGAGTGAAGCTTTTAGAAAAAGAGAATAGAACGAAAGAATCAGTTTTTACAGATTGGTTTTTTGAAAGATTTCAGCAAAAAATTACTTTGCAAAGAAATGGAGCTTGGGAGGTTTTGGTCTGAGACTATAAATGATATTACAAAATGGATTTTAAAGGGACTTTTAAGTCCCTTTTTTATTGCATTATTACCGATGCTCTAACTAAATTATTGATTTAGTTATAATAATTCATGTTTTATTTTTATTTGATAAGATTTTGTACTACTTTCATTCTTTTATTGTATCATTTTGATTCTTTGTAAACATTAGCCCATTACATTGCTCTATTTCAAAATATCCATTAACAATTTCTCTATGAAAAAAATATTTATCACACTGCTACTCATTAGCTCGGTAGCTGTTGCGTTTTTTGCTTTCAAGCCCAAAAAACAGAAGAAACCAAATATTGTTTTTATCATGTCTGATGATCACGCTTATCAAGCTATCTCAGCTTATGATAAACGCCTGACACAAACGCCCAACATTGATAGAATCGCTAATGAGGGAATGCTTTTTACTAATGCTTGCGTTACCAATTCAATTTGTGCTCCTTCTCGTGCAGTAATTCTTACGGGAAAGCACAGCCATATCAATGGAAAAATTGATAATTATTTTCCTTTCGATAGCACCAATATTACTTTCCCGCAAATTCTTCAAGCAAATGGCTATCAGACAGCCATGTTTGGAAAATTACATTTCGGTAATAATCCAAAAGGCTTTGATGAATTTCAGATTTTACCAGACCAAGGCGACTATTACAATCCAGACATTATTACCAAAAAGGAAGGTAAAAAGAAACTATTGGGTTATGTAACCGATATTATTACAGATTTAACAATCAATTGGCTCAAAAATGAAAGAGATGAAGATAAGCCATTTTTTCTTGCGTATCTGCACAAAGCACCACACCGTGAATGGTTGCCTGCTGAACGCCATTTCAAAGAATATTTGAATAAAACTTTTCCTGAACCAGCTACTCTTTTTGATAATTATGAGGGTAGGGGTAGAGCTTCCAAAGAAGCAGAAATGAATTTGCTTACGCACATGAATTGGGCTGGAGATTCGAAAGTATTTCCAGAAAATATGCAAAAGTTGGGCATTAAAGAATCGCATCCTTATGATATTCGTTTTTATAACAGTACTGTTGGGCGTATGAACCCAGAGCAACGAAAAACTTGGGATGAAGCCTACGGGAAAATGAATGAGGAATTTGTTAAAAAGTTTCCTTCAATGAGCGAAAAAGAGAAAATGCAATGGCGCTATCAAAGATACATGCAAGATTATTTGGGATGTATAGCTTCGGTAGATGAAGGTGTAGGACAGGTGCTAGACTTTTTAAAACAAAATAACTTAGAAGAAAACACAATTGTGGTTTATACTTCAGATCAAGGTTTTTATTTGGGTGAACATGGTTGGTTTGATAAGCGTTTTATCTTCGATGAATCGTTCAAAACGCCACTTTTGGTGAAATGGCCAACAGCTATCAAACCAGGCACTAAAAATACACAAATGGTACAGAACCTCGACTTTGCACAAACGTTCCTTGAGGCGGCAGGAATTAAAGCCCCAAGCGATATGCAAGGCGAAAGCTTGATACCGATTTTTAAAGGAAATGGCAAAAACTTCAGAGATGCCGCCTACTATCATTATTACGAATACCCCAGTGTTCATATGGTGAAACGCCATTATGGTATCGTAACCGAAAAATATAAGCTTATTCACTTTTATTATGACATTGATGAATGGGAATTATATGACCGTACCAACGATAAAAACGAAATGAAAAATGTTTATAATGATCCTAAGTATGCAGCAGTAAAGAAAGAATTACATCAAAAATTGGCTCAATTACGTATAAAGTACAAAGATTCGGAAACACTTGATAAGAAGTATATTGAGAAGTATAAAGAGCTAGAAGCGAATGGAAAGATTTTTAGATAGAAATTGACTAAGTGAAATACGGCTAATTAAAATGATTAATTAGCCGTAAAACTATCATATTAGTTTATAAGTACTGAGCTTATTGCCGTTATTATACTTATTCCTTGTCCATGACAGTACATGAATGTTTACAGACAATGATTGTATTTTTTTTGTGTTAAAATAATATTATTTTAACAAGATTAGATTACTTATCTGATGTAAAGCATGGATTCCGAGCAAATAGAAACCAATATATGGGAAGCCTTTAAGAAAGGAGATGAAAAAGCGTACTCATTGATTTATAAGCAAAACGTGGGTGCGATGTATCGTTATGGAATGAGCCTTTCTTCACTTTCTTCGTACTTTGTGTTTGATTGTATTCATGATGTTTTTACTGAAATTTGGGATAAAAGAAACAGTATTGTTACACCCAATAGTATTCGTGCTTATTTGCTAAGAGCCTTAAAAAATAGAATGCAAAATCAACTTCTTCGAAAAGAAAGTAAGTATATGGCTTTGAATGAAGGAGATTTTGATGAATTGTGGGACGAAGCCATTTCTGAAGAAACCACTCTACTTAATAATGTTGATGGTTTTTCGAAAGAAGAATTAGTGAATAAATTAATTAGCGAATTGCCACCACGCCAACAAGAAGCACTTCGATTGAGATTTGTAGAAGATTTAGAATACAACGAAGTGGCTAATGTGATGAGTATCAACCGACAATCAGCACAAAATTTAGTGGTTCGTGCCGTAGAAAAGTTAAGAAAATCATTGCCGATGCTAAAATTATAATTTTTTTAATGTTTTTTTAGATTATAGTGAGTATATAATAATAAAGCCTGTGTCTATTTTGTAAAATAGTAACATAACAGATGGCTAATAATTATATACTATATTCGGTTTCAGATTTTTTAATTGATGATGTTTTCGTGACGCATCAATTAAATCCAAATCAGGAAAGTAAGCTATTTTGGCAAACTTGGCTGGAGAGTAATCCCACAAATAAAAGAGAGTACCTAGAAGCAACAAAAATTATTGGCACAATTCAAATGGGGCTTAAAACCTATGAATCGAATAATATTTCTGTTGAAGCCAAAAACTATATATTTTCTAGAATTCAGGAAACCAATAAGCAAAAAACTTCTTTTGCTAATATTCTGAAATTATCGTCTTCTGTTGTTTGGTCTGGAGCAGCCATCATCATCATGCTCATTGGCTTAGTCTATTTTTCCTTACAAAATACAGCTTATCATAAAAATTTGGCGACTTTACACAAAGCGCATATCGAGCAAGTAAATAAACTTGATAAACCTGTCTTAATTCATCTGCCCGACGGTTCGGCGGTTTTATTGGCACCCAAAAGTAAAATTACGTATCCCGAAAATTTTGAAAAAGATAGAAGGCTAGTCATTCTATCAGGCGAAGCAACCTTCGATATTTCAAAAGACCCTACTAAACCATTTTTAGTCATGGCAAATGAAGTAACGACTAAAGTATTGGGTACGAGATTCAATGTAAAAGCCTTCGACGATATGAAAGATGTGGTAGTTTCTGTTCAAGAAGGAAAAGTAAGTGTTTTTAAAAACCTAAACGAACGTAAAAAAGAAAATACCTTAAAAGGTGTGGTATTACTACCCAATCAGCAAGCCATTTTTGATAGAACTACAGATCAATATGATAAAAAATTAATCACTACGCCCATTATTGTTAATTCCAAAGGGGTTTCTTTTGAATTTAATGAAGCGCCGCTAAACGAAGTATTCAAAAGAATTGAGTTGGCTTATGGAATTGAGATTGTCTATAATGAAGCTCTTTTGGCAGAATGCCAAGTAACGGGAGCGTTTGAAAATGAGAGTCTTTTCCAAAAACTAGACATCATCACCAACATTATTGGAGGGTCGTATGAAGTATTGGAAGGAAAAATTTTAATTAATGCTAAAGGATGTAAGTAATTATGAGTTTTGAATTATGAAATAGTGTACGAGGGATTGTAAAAATTATTGATTTGTGATTTCGGAATTGTGATAAAATAAATTTCCAAAAGTATTTGATAATGTTGAAATCAGACATTCGAAATTACAAATCCAAAATAGCTTTTAAACTTTTGTACAGCACCGATTTTAAATAAAATGCTGATTATCAATGTGCAGATTAATAATTAGCCAATTATTAAAAAACAATTCAAGTAAATAAAGTATCAGTAAAAAGTAAGAGCCAGAAGGTGTGCAGACCTACTGGCTCAGAAAGTCCCCACTTTATACAACATCCTGAAAAGTGTTGATGGGGATTGTTGTGTTCAAAGTTTAGCAAAATCAAACAAAACAGTCAAATGTATGAAAAAAAATCATGATTTATTAATCCAATGTATGAAAATTTCGTTGGTTCAACTTTTTATTACACTATCTTTTATCGGCATTAGCATGGCAAAAGATGTAGAAGCGCAAGAAATACTGAACAAAAAAGTAAGTGTTCAATCCAGCGAAGAGAAGTTAAAGAATGTACTTGTCCAGATAGAGAAATCCGCTAATGTAAGATTCTTCTATAGTCCACAATCAATTAAGTCAGAACAAAGAGTATCTTTTAAAAGCCAAAATGAAATACTTTCATCAGCACTTGACAGGTTACTCAAACCTTTAAATATTGATTATCAACTAAGTGGTAATCAGATTATACTGAAACAAAAAGAGAATAATGCCATTCCCATCGAGTACAAAAAAATAGCAGAGGATATTAATCAAAATAATACTTTACCCGTTAAACAAGTTGTAGAAGGAACGATTGTTAACGAAAAAAACGAGCCACTAACAGGCGTAACCGTCCTGTTAAAAGGAACGCAACAAGGTACGGTCACTGATTCAAAAGGACAATATAGCATTGAAGTGCCCAACGGAAATGCGGTACTTGTTTTTTCGTTCATCGGTTTTTATTCGCAAGAAATAAAAGTTGGTACGCAAGCAAATATTAGCTTGACTTTAAAAGAAAACGTAGCGGCTTTGGAGGAAGTAATCGTAACGGGTGTTTTTGATAAACGTACTCGTATGGAATCTTCAGTAGCTATTTCTACTTTGAGTGCCAAACAATTTGATAAACTAGCCATCAGCAGTGCGGCAGATTTATTGAAAAATATTCCTGGGGTTTTTGTTAACACATCATTGGGAGAAATCCGAAATACTGTTTATTCTCGTGGCGTTTCAGTTGGGTCAAACGATGGGGCTTCTGGTTATTATTACGTTTCTATGCAAGAAGACGGTTTACCAGTAACTAACGCAACTTTTGGTAATTATGGGCCAGACTATTTTCTTCGTACCGATGCTACTTTAGGAAAATTAGAAGCTGTACGTGGTGGAACTGCCTCAATTTTAGGGAATAACGCTCCGGGTGGAATTTTCAATTATGTTTCAAAAACAGGAGGAACAGCATTTGCGGGCGAAGTACGTGCCAAATATGGTTTGGAAGGAAATGGTAAAAATCCTTTCTATCGTACAGATGTTAATTTTGGAGGTCCATTGAATTTTGATAAATCTTTGACGTACAACATCGGGGGTTTTTATCGCCAAGCGGATGGAGCAAGGTATCCGGGTTATCCAATGAACAATGGTGGTCAAGTAAAAGCGAATTTGGTGAAAATTTACAAAAGCGGTACGCTAAAATTTTATGCTAAATACCTAAACGACCACAACGCATGGTTTGAGTTTTTACCTACAATTGGTTTTACAAATCCTACTTTACCAGCAGGCGTAACGCAAACGAATACAGTATTAATTCCGTCGGTACAAGCTGATTTTACGATTAATGATACGGGTCAAAAAGTACATTTTGATTCAAGAGATAAAATTCACTCAACCGATAAATCTATCGGTTTGAACTGGGAGCAAAGTATTGGCGAAGGTTTAACCATTGAAAACAAAGCAAGATATTCTGATAAAAGTTCAGTTTGGAATACCACTGCTGTAGCATATCCATTTGCGGCAGATGGTTTGGTTTTCTATGCTATTCCGGGGCTTTTGGGTCAGTTTGGTACTTATTCTTATAAAGATTTGGCTTCTGGAACACAATTTGGTTCTATCACCCAAGCTCCCAATATTGTTAATGGCAATTTTGCAGGCTTCAATTTTATAGATAACGGTAGCAATTTCCCGGGGGCTTCTATCCAGAAAAACTCATTGTATTTCAATCCATTGTTTTATTCAGAAAATAAAATGAAGGAGTTTATCGACCAGTTTACGATTACTAAAAAATTGAAAGATATGAGTTTTACAGGAGGTTTGTTTTATGCTAATTCAAATTTGGATAGAATGAACTCAACAGATGCTGGTATTGCGTTTTCTCAAATGACTTCGCCACGCCCAACACTTACAGCCATTACTTTGGCGGGTTTTGATGGCAATACTTATCAAATCACTAATCCTAATGGTGTGATTGGTGGTTCAGGAAAAAGCGTTGCTGTAAACGTTATTACAGCAAGCCAGCAACAAACAGCTTTGTTTTTTGGACATAACTGGACGCTTAGTTCTGCTTTAAATTTTGACTGGGGCATTCGTTATGAAAAAGTTGCTTATTCTGGAACAAATCAAATTGCTACATCAACACCTTCAAGTACTGGAGGAACAGATGGAAACCCTTTAACTTTTTATGATAATTCGAGCGGAAAAATTACAGCAAAATATAGTTACGATAACCTAAGTGTGAACACTTTCTCTTTCTCTGGAGGCTTAAATTATAAATTTACTGATGAGCAAGCTGTCTATGGACGCTTTTCACAAGGCAGTAAAGCACCAGATTTAGATATGTTTGTTACGGTGAATACCGCTTTTGGAGCAGCCAATTTAAACCCAATTGCCCAAAAAATTCAGCAATTAGAAATTGGCTATAAAGTAAAATCTGGGAGTACTAATTTATTTGTAACGCCATTTTACAGTATCCTAAGTAATGTTCCTCAACAAGTACAAGGTCAAGAAACCGTAGATTTATCGTCAACATACAACACACCAGTATTGTATAATAAATTTACAACGATGGGAGTGGAGATTGAAGCAAATCATAGTTTCACTAAAAACCTAAGTCTTCGTGCGGTGGCTACTTTCCAATCTTCTAAAGCAACAGAATATAAAACTTGGATTTTGGGTGCAAATGGAAAAGCAGATGACAAAATACAGGATTTTTCTGGTAACGAAACCGATAATAATGCCAGCGTGATTATCAGAATTTCGCCAACTTATACGAAAGGAAACTTCTATTCATCACTTGATTTTTCTTACATGGGCAAACGTGCAGCCAACGTAGCCAATACTTTTTCTTTGCCAGCATTTAGCCAATCGAATTTGAATTTGGGCTATAACCTAAACGCAAAATGGCAATTACAGGCTAATATCAATAATATCTTTAACCAAAATGGCGTAATGGGCTGGTCGGCACCAGGTGGATTCCCTGCCGCTTTAGACAGACAAGGCTTTACAAAAGCACAGTTAGAGGCAAATCCAAATGTTGTTTACTCAACTTTAAGTTTACCTCCAAGAGCATATTTCTTGACGGCTACATTTAAGTTTTAGTTCAGCTTTTCTCTGTTATTGAAGTAAAAAAACATTAGCAGAGAAAAGACCAAAGATGTATTACATTTTTTTAATATATAATCTATGATACGACATTCAGTAATTCTCAAACTCAAAGACGGCATAAGTACTGCTGAAAAACAAGCATTTTTTAAAGCAGTGGACACATTAGTCAACATCGAAGGCGTTCAAAAATTTGAAGTACTCAAGCAAATCAGTCCCAAAAACCATTTTGAATATGGTATTTCAATGGAATTCGATACTACTGAACAGTATAATTTTTATTCAAATCATCCAAGCCATGTACACTTTGTAGAGAATTACTGGATGAAATCAGTTGCTGATTTTTTAGAAATAGATTATGAGATGAATGAATTGTAAATCAATAGTTTATTAATATTCAAAAATAATGAAAAAAAAGTATCAACTGCTCCAGACAGCCATTGCGGCACTGATGGTAGGAGTAATGAATGGTAATGCACAGCAAGCCAATCCTTTACATAAAAATTTCCAAACGCCACCTAATACTGCTAAACCAAGAGTTTGGTGGCATTGGATGAATGGAAACATTACAAAAGACGGAATCCAAAAAGATTTAGAATGGATGAGCCGTGTGGGAATTGGTGGTTTCCAAAACTTTGATGCCAATTTGATGACTCCCGTGGTTGTGCCTAAAAAATTGGTGTTTATGACACCCGAATGGAAGGATGCTTTCAAGTTTGCAACTGAATTTGCTACTAAAAAAGGACTTGAAATGGCGATTGCTGGTTCGCCCGGTTGGAGTGTTACGGGGGGGCCTTGGGTTGAGCCTCAAGATGCCATGAAAAAGTATATCTGGACAGAAGCTATTGTTGAAGGAGGGAAAAAGCAAAGTATTCAATTACCAAAATTGCCCGAAGCAGTAGGTAAATTTCAAGAAATTGGTACAGAATCAGGCGGATTAATGGGCGGTTTTATTGGTAAAATGCCACAATTTGCAGCGGATGCTCTTGTAATTGCCTATAAATTACCATCAAATGAAAAACATTTGATGGATTTGAATCCCAAAATGACCAAAAGTGGGGGCGATTTTGATACAAAATTAATGTTAGACCATGATTTGAGTAAAGTTTATGAGCTACCAGCGATGGAAGTTGGCAAAGATATGTGGGTACAGTACGAATTTGATGCTCCACAAACTTTCAAGGCTTTTGCCGTTGGCGTAGGTGCAGCAGGAGAATTGGCTGAATTTAACGGTGGCCCAACCAATCGTAGTTTAAAAGTAAGTGACGATGGCGTAAATTTCAGAACGATAGCAAAAGTACCTAACAGTACTTTACCATTTATTACGGTGGGTATTCCTGCAACTACGGCTAAATATTGGCGAATTTGTTTCGAAACACTTCCGGGGGTAGCAAATCCGTTTGCGGCTATGATTGGCATACCAACAGGTGAACCCAAACCAGATGGCACTAAAATCTCTGAATTTGTATTGTTTAATACTTCTCGTATCGACCAAACGGAGGAAAAAGCAGGTTTTGCTCCGTGGAAAGAAGATTCAAAAAGCCATTTACCCGAAAATGCTGATATAATTACTGCTGAAAATGTGGTTGATTTGACAAGTAAATTAAAAGCTGACGGCAGTTTAGAATGGGATGTTCCTGCTGGAAACTGGATGGTAGTACGTTTAGGTTATTCATTAACTGGTCGCCAAAATCACCCAGCTTCTCCAGAAGCTACTGGTTTAGAGGTTGATAAACTAGATAAAGATGCTGTAAGAAAATATATCAATACTTATTTGGATATGTACAAAGATGCCACAGGTGGCATGATGGGAGCGAAGGGACTTGAGTACATGATTTTGGATAGTTATGAGGCTGGTCACATGAACTGGACGAAAAATATGCCAGCAGAATTTAAGAAAAGACGTGGCTACGACTTAATCACTTGGATTCCTGTACTAACGGGCAGAGTTGTGAAAAGTGTAGAAGCCAGTGAAAAATTCTTGTGGGATTTCAGAAAAACCATTGGTGAAATGATTGCCGAAAACCATTATGATGTGATTGGTGAAGAATTGCACAAAAGAGGCATGAAACGCTATACAGAATCGCATGAAGGCGGTCGTATTTACTTAGCCGATGGGATGGATGTAAAACGAAATGCGGATATTCCAATGTCTGCGATGTGGACTCCAGGAAGTTTGGCTGGAGGAAGTAACGAAGAAGTACGTAGCGAAGCTGATATTCGTGAAGCAGCTTCAGTAGCTAATATTTACGGACAAAATATTGTAGCGGCAGAGTCGATGACTTCTATTCAAAATGCTTTTAGTTGGAATCCAGAAAAATTAAAACGTACTGCCGACTTAGAATTGGCTTCGGGCTTAAACCGTTTTGTGATTCATACTTCTGTTCACCAACCTTTAGACGATAAAAAGCCCGGTTTTTCACTTGGACCATTTGGTCAGTATTTTACTCGTCACGAAACTTGGTCTGAAACTGGCGGAAAAGCATGGATGGAGTATCTGGGAAGAAGTAGTTATATGCTTCAACAAGGTAAAAACGTAGCTGATATTTTGTATTACTATGGCGAAAACACCAATATTACATGGATTTGTCGTGAAAAATTACCGAATATTCCAGCAGGATTTGAGTTTGATTTTGTCAATTCAACCGCTCTCCAAAATGTGATTGAAGCCAAAGATGGAAAATTAGTAGCAAAAAGCGGAAATACTTATCGTGTTTTGATGTTGGACGAATCGGCTAAAGTAATGACATTATCAGTTTTGAAAAAAATCAAAGCTTTGGTAGAGGCTGGCGTAAAAGTAATTGGCGACAAACCTGTAAAATCGCCAAGTTTGTCGGATAATGATGAGGCTTTCCAAGCTTTGGCCAATGAAATTTGGAAAAATGCGAATGTAACAAGTTTCGATAAGCTTAATATTCAGCCTGATGTGATTATCAAAAATGCTAAAAACAAAATTCTTTTCCGTCATCGCCAAACCGCTGACCAAGATATTTATTGGTTAGATAGCAGAACTGAGGAAGAAAATGAGGCAGAAATCAGTTTCAGAGTAACAGGTAAAGTACCAGAGTTGTGGAATCCGGTTACAGGAAAATCTGAAAAAGTATCATTCCAAATCAAGGACGGAAGAACCATTATTCCTTTGAAATTTGATGCTTGGGGTGCTTTATTTCTTGTTTTCAAAGACAAAGCAACAGCTAATACTTATACCATTCCTTCGAAAAAAGAAATAGTATTAACCAAAATCGACAGTCCGTGGAAAGTAAGTTTTAACAACAAAAATGTGACTTTAGATAAACTTAGCTCTTGGTCTGAAAACACTGATGTTGACATTAAATATTTCTCAGGAACAGCTACTTATAGCAATACTTTCAAAATCAATACTTTAGATGATAAAAAATCTTTTGAAATTGATTTGGGCGAAGTAAAAAATATCGCAGAAGTATTTGTGAATGGTAAAAATATGGGTGTGGCTTGGAAAAAACCATTCAAAGTAGATATTTCAGAAGCGATTAAAACAGGCGAAAATACGATTGAAGTAAAAGTAACCAACCTTTGGGTAAACCGACTTATTGGTGATGCACAGCCGAATGTGAAAAACAAAACAACTTTTACGACGATGCCTTTTTATCAAGCTAATTCAACGGTATTGCCTTCAGGTTTATTGACCGAAGTGAAAGTTTTGCAGAAGTAAGTTGATACTTCATTGTAAATTTTAACCACTGTAAAACATTATTTACCAATGTTTTACAGTGGTTTTTTATTCCTTCAAAAAATAAAATTCAAAATGTTTTTGCACAATAGAAAATAGTTGTAACTTTGAATCGTTGATAATGTCAACTATGTTAAAAATCAACGATATTATGGAAATTACAAAGACTTCATTTCAATTCTTATTCGCCAATACAATAAGAGCACTCTTCAAACAATCGGCTAAAGAGTTTGAAAATCAAGGCATTAAGATAACTCCCGAACAAAATTATTTGCTCAGGATTTTAACTTCACAAGAAGAGTCGATACAGTCGGATTTAGCAGAAATCATGCAAAAAGATAAATCTGCCATTATGCGTCACATCGATCAGCTTGAAAAAATGGGTTATGTTGTCAGAGTAAATGATGCTGTTGACCGTCGTAAAAAACATATTGTCATCACAGAACTAGGTACAGATGTACTCAACAAATGCGAAGAAGTTATCAGTCGTCTTAGTGAAAGAAATATGCAAGATATTTCAGAAAATGAACTAGAAATATTCAAAAAAGTACTTATTAAATTAAAAGAGAACGCTGAAAAGTAGTTTTTTTGCTCAAATAGTTGATAAAATCAACTATCACTAAAGTCAATAATATTTTTATCAACTATCATTATGAAAAAGAATAAGATTTTCTTTTATCTGATATTATTCGTTTTGGGCTATGATGTTCATGCACAAAAGAATATATCCTTAAAAGAGTGTGTAGATTTTGCGTTAAAAAACCATGTGAGCAACAGCGTTTATGATAACGAAATTGCCATTGCCAAGCAAAAATCAACAGAAGCATTAGCAGGTTATTTACCACAAGTAAGTGCCAATGTTACTTTTGACGATAACCTTAAACGTCAGGTTTCTATCATTCCAGCAGGAGCATTTAGTCCGACAGAAATCAAGTTGCAATTTGGTACGCAATATAATACCACAGGTACAGCTCAATTAGACCAAGTATTATATGACAAATCGATGTTGGTAGGCATTAAAGCCGCCGAACCTAATAATCAATTGTCGATTTTGAAAAAAGAGCAAAACCAAGACAATATCATTTACAATACGGTCAGTGCTTATTTTCAAGTATTAGTTTATTTAGAACAAGAAAAAATCACGCTGGAAAATGAGAAAAAATACCGTGAATTATTGGACATTCTAAAATTGCGATTAGAAAAAGGAGTTATCAAAAAAACAGATTACGACCGTACTAAATCAAGCTTGAATAATATCGTTTCGCAGAAATCTATTTTAGAAATGAATAAGCAAGTGGCATTAAACAAGCTAAAACATGCCATGGGGATGTCGTTGGATGAAGAAATTAATGTGATAGAGTTTTCAAATTATGAATCTTTGGCATTGGTTGAAAAAGACAATGATTTTCAAGTAGGTAATTTGTTAGATTACAGAATTCAAAACAACAATGCTCTTTTACAAGAATTTGACGTAAAACGTAAACAAGCCGCTTTTTTGCCAACGGTTTCAATGTATGCACGTTACGGAGCGACCAGTTTGAATAATGAATTTGTAAAATCATTCTCTAATTGGTTCGATTTTTCAACGGTTGGCTTGAAAGTAAGTGTGCCAATTTTCAGTGGTTATCGCAAATTAAGTCAGTTGAAGCAAGCCGAAATTAGTTTATTGAATGCGAAAGCAAACATGCAAATTAGTGCTAATAATTTGCAATTATCTTTCAAAAATTCAAATGCACAATTGCAGAAATCACAATCAGATTTAGTTATCAATCGTGAAAATCTTTATTTCGCTAAACAGGTTTTTGAAAGTAGCGACTTGGAGTATCAAAAGGGAGTTTCAACGCTTTCTGATTTGCTCAATTCAGATTATTCATATAAAGAAGCACAAAGTAATTATATCACTTCTTTGATTAACGTAATGAGTTCAAGACTTGAATACGAAAAATCTAAAGGAAATTTAAAAAGCTATATCAATCAATTCTAATCTTCAGACACATGAAAAAGTCTTTCATCATAACATTATCATTACTTGTTTTGGCAGGAGCAATCGGATTCACGCTTGCTAAAAATAAGAAAAAAATTGAAGCGAATAAAGTCGTGGTTGACCGCACGATTATTCCTGTAGCGGTTTCAACCACTAAAGTAGATTTCCAGCCATTTGATGGAAAAGTAAGTTTACCAGCCAATTTAGAATTGAGCAACGAAGCAACGATTGCGATTGGCGTTCAAGGTAAAATCGAAAAACTTTCGGTTGAAGTTGGTTCAAGAGTTTCAAAAGGACAAGTAATTGGACAATTAGATTCAAAATTGAAAATTATCAATTTGAAAGCTAATGAATTAACGCTTAATAAATTAGAAAAAGAGTATCAACGCAATAACGATTTGTTCAAAGGAAATGCAGGAACGGAATTGAGCGTAATTAATTCTAAATACGATGTTGAAAATACTCGCATTCAAATCGAACAAGTAAAACAACAAATTGCGGATGGAAATATTATCGCACCGATTAGCGGAATTGTTACTTCACGAAAATTGATGGCTGGTGAATATGTAAGTCCGGGAACAGTTATCGCAACGATTGTTGACGATGTCCATTTGAAAGCCGTTGTGTTTGTGAATGAAAAAGATGTGTATCAATTAAAATTAGGACAATCCGCTACGATTTCTTCGGATGTTTTTCCTAATAAGAGCTTTGTTGGAACGGTGAAATTCATTTCGCCAAAAGGTGACGAAAACCATAATTACAGAGTAGAATTACAATTGAATACCAATCAGTTAAGAGCAGGTACTTATGTAATGGTTGGTTTTGATTTAGGTCGTAAAGCAAGTGTTTTGCAAATTCCGAAATTGGCTTTGGTAGAAGGAACGAAAAATCCTTATGTCTATGTGGTTGAAAACAATGTTGCTACGATTCAGAAAATTACTGTTGGACGTGAAATTGGAGAAAATATTGAAGTGATTTCTGGCTTACAAGCAGGACAAGAAGTAGTAACCAGCGGACAAATCAATTTGACTAGCGGAAGTAAAATTAGCAAAACTAAATAGTTAAACCTGCGAGGTTTTCAAAATCCTACAGGTCTAATTTTAAAAAAATACGACTAACAATATGTCAATTACCGAAATATCTATAAAACGACCATTACTGATTACAGTAATTTTCGTAACGCTTATTTTGTTTGGTTTTGTGAGTTATAAACAATTGAATTATAACTTATTACCAAAATTTGAGGCGAATATTATCATGGTTCAGACGACCTACCGTGGTGCGTCTTCCGATGAAATTCAGAACGTTGTAACCAAACCGATTGAAGAAGCCGTTTCGGCAATTGAAGGTATTGATAAAATTTCTTCTACTTCTTCAGAAGGACTTTCGTTAGTAACTGTACAATTAAAATCTGGGATTAATACACTTGATGCACAAAGAGATGCTGAAAGAAAAATTAATCAAATCAAATCTACTTTGCCAGACGATGCCGACGACCCAGTGGTAAACCGATTCAATACAGACGAAATTCCTGTATTAAGAATCAGTGCTTCGGCAAAAATGTCTGAACCTGAATTGTATGATTTAATCGACCAAAAAATCAAACCAATTTTATCAAACGTCGCTGGCGTTGGTACAGTACGTTTAATTGGTGGAAACGAGCGTGAAATTCAAGTAAACTTAGATAATGATAAGTTACAAGCTTACAATATTTCTTCGGCACAAGTAAATCAAATGATTTCGAACAGTAATAGTTCGTATCCTGCCGGAAGTATTTTGAGTAACAGCAGTCGTACTTCTATCCGTTTGGATGCCAAATTGGTAAAAGTAGAAGAATTAAGAAACTTGATTATTCGTCAAAATGCTGATGGAAGTAGAGTCTTATTAAAAGACCTTTCGGTTATTACAGACGGACAAACGGAAACAAAAACCTTGAACCGAAACAATGGTCAAGCAGGAATTGGTATTGAAATCGTAAAACAAGCCGATGCCAATGCGGTAAATGTGAGTAAATCGGTCAAGGAAAAATTGCAAGAGATTAAAACGAGTTATGCTTCTAAAAGCTTCTCTTATGATATTGCTGCCGACCAATCCATTTATACTTTGGCCTCTGCCGATGCCGTAATGCACGATTTATTCTTGGCGATTATCATCGTTGGAGCAGTAATGTTGTTCTTTTTACATAGTTTCAGAAGTTCATTGTTTGTATTAGTTGCCATTCCATCAGCAATGATTCCGACTTTTATATTGATGTATATATTTGGCTTTTCGCTCAATTTAATGACATTGATGGGACTTTCTTTAGTCGTAGGTATTTTGGTGGATGATAGTATCGTGGTTTTAGAAAACATCTATCGTTATCTTGAAATGGGTAAAAGTAGAGTAGAATCAGCGATTGAAGGACGAAAAGAAATTGGCTTTACAGCGATTGCCATTACTTTGGTGGACGTTGTGGTATTTTTACCTTTATCGATGAGTGGCGGTTTAATTGGAAATATCTTACGTGAATTTTCATTGGTAGTTGTTTTCTCTACTTTGATGAGTTTGTTCGTATCATTTACTTTAACGCCATTATTAGCGTCAAGATGGGGAAAGGTTGAAATATTGAGTGAATCAAGCCTTTGGGGAAAAATCAACTTAGCTTTTGAAAGATTTTTAGATGCTGTAAAAGACGAGTATGGAAAACTACTTACTTGGTCTTTAAACCATAAAAGATGGGTATTGATTAGCATTTTTGTAATGTTTGTGGGTTCAATTGCCTTGTTAGCAACAGGTTTTGTGGGTTCATCTTTTGCAGGTTCTGGCGACCGTGGCGAATTTGCCATTCAGCTTGAAATGGCACCGCAAACGCCTTTGGCACAAACCAATTTGGTCACCAAGCAAGTTGAACAATTATTATTGCAGAAACCAGAAGTATCAAAAGTTTTTGCAAACGTTGGAACACAAACGGGTGCGGCTGGTACTGGAAGTTCCAATTCAAATATTTCTGAAATATCGGTTACTTTGGTTGAAAAAGAACAAAGAACCGTTTCGACAGACGCTTTTAGTGCAGCGATAAGAGATGAGATAACGAAAATTGCGGGTGTAAAAGTAGTAATTCGTCCTGTGAGTCTTACGGGCGGTAGCGAAGCTCCGATACAAATTGCGATTAAAGGAGTAGATATGACTGTTATTCAGGATATTGCGAATCAAATTAAAGCGATTGTTCGTAAAACGCCAGGAACTGATTATGTAGAATTTAGTACAAAAAGTTTAAAAACAGAAATTGCGATTGAACTAGATCGTGATAAAATTGCCAATGCTGGTTTGACAGTTCCAGAAGTAGGAGGAGCGATTCAATTAGCATTCAGAGGAAATGACCAATCGAAGTTTAAACAAGCAGGGGAGGAGTATCCAATTAATATTTCCTTAGAAAAATCTGATAAACGTTCTATCGAAAATGTTCGAGAATTAACGCTTCGTAATAGTCGTAACACGATTGTAAAATTGAAAGATGTTGCTACGGTGTCAGAAGTAGTTGGTCAGGCAGTATTAGAACGTTCCGACCGTATGAATTCTATCAAAGTAACGGCTTCGGCAGTTGGTCGCCCAACGGGAACAATTGTAGCAGATTTACAGAAACAAATTGCTAAAATTAAAGTACCAGAAGGCGTAGTGATTGATTATCAAGGAGAAGCGCAACGCCAAAAAGATGCTTTTGGTAGTTTGGGAACAGCCATGTTATTAGGAATTTTGTTGGTATATTTAATCATGGTTGCTCTTTACGAAAGTGTAGTTTATCCATTTGTCGTACTCTTTTCTATTCCAGTGGCATTAATTGGAGCATTATTAGCCTTGGCTTTAACAATGGAATCTTTAACGATTTTCGCCATTGTAGGTTTGATTATGTTATTAGGTTTGGTGGCAAAAAATGGTATTTTGATTGTCGATTTCACCAATCACTTAAAAGAACAAGGCTTATCGGTAAAAGAAGCTCTGATAGAAGCAGGGAAAGAGCGTTTACGTCCGATTTTAATGACAACCATTGCTATGATTACGGGTATGTTGCCGATTGCCTTGGCTTCAGGTTCTGGAGCAGAAGTGAAAAATGGCATGGCTTGGGTAATTATCGGAGGCTTAACAAGTTCGATGTTCTTGACATTATTGCTAGTACCTTGTATGTATTACATTATTGAAGGAATGAAGAATAGAATATTGAAATTTTCTAATCGAAATAAAGCGTAGGTAATTACAAAATAAACATAAAGCCCAACCAGATTTAAAACTTGGTTGGGCTTTATGTTTTAATTGAGTTTTTATATCAAAAAATCATTTTTGAATGTTCTTTTCCAAAAGTATTGAACCCTAAAAAGTTCTTTGGATGTCAGTGTTCTTCAATTTATTGTACTCCTTTAGTTCAAACCCTGTTCATGTGACAAGAACTCTAACTGGCGAAATATAGGAATAAGTGATTTGCCTTTTTCAGACAAATTATATTCTATATGCAATGGTTTTTGCTTGATAATTACTTTTTCTAATAATTCTTGTTCTTCCAATTCTCTTAAAGCTACCGAAATAGATTGTTTGTTAGAACCTTCAATTTGTCGTAATAATAAATTAAAACGAATAGGACCTTCTTGGGCTATGCGAAAAATTTGAGGCTTCCATTTCCCAGAAAGTGTTTTTAAAAGATGTTCTGCTGGGCATCCATCAGTATTTGCTGTCTTAAATTCCATAAATTTTAATGTGCTGATATTCAGATATAGTAAGGCGGCTTTCTGAAAAATGTTCAATTGTATATTAACTCTTTCTTATTTGAGAAAGTTCAAAAAGATACTAATAGAGCAATTTACTTGATTTATTCTTTTGTTCAAGCTGATTTTAACTTCAAAGATTATTTTTTACAAAAAAAATGAAAACAAGGCATTATTTAATAGTCATGTTTTTCTGACTAATTGACACCCATCAAAAATATGCAGAGTTTTGTATCAGAAATATAAATGACTATTAAATCAAACCTACACGGTATTATTCTAAATGAAATATACCTTAATACTAAGCTTGATGTTATTGCCGATACTGGCTACAGCTCAGGTGAAATCAAAAAATATGAATAACTCAACAAATAATCCTCTTTTGTGTGACCTAGAAACTGGCATTTGCGAAATAGCTGATTCGGATGTCAACGAAAATTCAACAACTTTAAAAGAAGAAGTCTCTAAAAAGATAAAAATTATTTATTATACCGATCCTATTTGTTCCTCATGTTGGGGAATAGAGCCACAATTAAGAAAACTAAAGCTTGAATACGGTAAAAATATTGAAGTAGAGTACAGAATGGGAGGTTTGTTACCCGACTGGTCGTATAATCGTGGGGGAATTAGTAAGCCATCAGATGTAGCGCATCATTGGGATGAAGTAAGTGCATATTATGATATGCCCATTGATGGAGATGTTTGGTTCGAAGACCCGCTAAATTCTTCTTACCCGCCTTCTATTGCTTTTAAAGCAGCAGAATTACAGAGTAAAGAAAAAGCATTGTTGTTTCTTCGTGAAATAAGAGAAATGGTTTTTCTGCAAAAAAAGAACATTGCTAAATGGGAGAATATATCGTTTGCGGCACAAAAAGTGGGTTTAGATGTTCATCGCCTGCAAGAAGATTATGATGGTAAAGCCAAAACACTTTTTTCAGAAGATTTACAGTTAGGTCGTAAGTTAGGAGTGAGGGGTTTTCCGACGATGTATTTTGTAGATAGCGAAGGAAAATACGAAACTATTTATGGAAGTAAGCCTTTTGGCATTTACGAGCAAACGTTAAAAAAGCTTCAGCCCAAAGCTGAGAAAAATCAAATCAATAAAAATTGGAATAATTTATTTGCACAATATCAAACACTTACCTCGAGAGAATTTGCAGAACTGTCGGGAATGCCTAGAAAAGAAACAGATACTTACCTTCAAAAACTTGTAGAAAATGGAGAATTGACTCAAATTGCAAGTAAGAATGGTTTTCTGTGGAAGAAAAAGTAGCAATCCGACAAAATGCAAGCCTATTTTTGAGCATCATTTTAGCAATAGAATGATGCTCACTATGTTTATTTCCCTTTTCTCTCTGCTAAATCAGCCAATTCTTTCTTCTTAGAAACAGCACCATACTTCTCCATCGCCAAGCATTGCCACTTAACAGGTGATTACATAAAGGTTAGTTTATAAAATATCTATATATTGTAATATCTATTAAACAATCTTAATAAATATTAAATATGATGCTTAAACAAAAAGCTTATTGGCTTATCTTTTTCTTCTTTACTTTATTCTTTGGAAACGCATTTGCGAATACTTCTATCGGGAATTTAACGGTTGATTATCAATCAAATCCTTTAGGAATTGATATTTCAAACCCTCATTTTGCTTGGCAAATGCAGGTTTCGGAAGTCAAAAAAGGACAATCTCCTAAAAGAGGATACTTTCAAAAGGCTTATCAAATCATCGTTTCAGATGCCCAAAACCAAATCGTTTGGGATTCTAAAAAAGTAAATTCCGACCTTTCACACGGTATCGAATACGCAGGCTCTCCATTAAAAGCTACTACTCGCTACACTTGGAAAGTAAACGTTTGGGATAATTTCAACCAAATGAGTAGCAATGCTGCTTGGTTTGAAACGGGTTTGATGAATCCAAATCCAGATTTATCGGCTTGGTCTGGTGCAAAATGGATTGGCGGTGGTGACGAAGACTTGGTTTTGTATGCACATTATCTTTCTGTCTATAAATTTCAATATGCAGTTCAGCTTGATAAAACTTCTAATTCAACAAAAGCGGCTTTCACTTTCGGAGGAAATGACCCTCGTTTGATGGATAAAAACTTGAATTTAATGGCAATGCAAAATAGCCTAAACCAAAGTTATATCGCTTTAGAATTAGATATTTCAAACGTTTCTGAAGCGACTGATGGATTAGCCAAATTGAATATTTACAGAGTTGGCTATGATAAAAGTGATTCTAAAGAAAAAGTTTTTAAATCTTTTGACATACCTCAAACACTTATCAATCAAGCTAATAAATACGAAAAACATAAAATTTATGCAGAATGTAATTTTGGCGTTTTTGAGTTTTTTGTGGATGGAACAAAAGCTGAAAATTTATTGAAAGATAAAAGTGCTGGTCCTAATTCGCCTTTTGGTCCAAGAGGTTTCAACTTGAATCCTGTAGGAAGTGGCAATAATTTTATCAGTTTCCCGATGTTGTCGGATATTGGTTTTCAGACGAACGACAATCAAAAAGCTTATTTTTCTGAGCTTGAAATCAAGAATTTTCGTTTCCCTTCTAATACTCTTTTTACAGAAAAATTGACGAATAGCAATTATTCTGGCATTTTTAAATCTGAAAAATTAAGCATTGAAAATGATACTTACGCTGTTTCTGGCGGAGCGTTGATTTTAGCAAACCCAAGTAAAAATGCTGCTCCGATGCTAAGAAGTACTTTTGCAACACAGGCGAAAGCGATTAAAAACGCTCGTTTGTACGTAACCGCAAGAGGGATTTATGAAATGTATTTAAACGGGAAAAGAGTAAGTAACGATTATTTTAATCCCGGATTGACCCAATACAACAAACACCATTTGTACCAAACTTACGATGTTACTTCGGCATTGAAACAGGGCGAAAAAAATGCTATCGGTGCTTGGATGAGTGAAGGTTGGTGGAGTGGAAACATTACTTACAGTGGCGAAAGTTGGAATTTCTTTGGCGACCGACAATCACTTCTGAGTAAATTAGTCATTACATATTCAGATGGGTCTGAGCAAGTTATTACTTCAAATCCTAAAGAATGGAAGTTTTTCAACGACGGGCCAGTTCGTTACGGAAGTTATTTTCAAGGCGAAGTCTATGACGCTAATAAAGAGGAGCTTATAAAAGATTGGACAACCGCCAATTATAACGATAATGCTTGGAAATCTTCGGTTGAAGTACCATTGGAAGGAACTGCTTACCAAGGAATTTTCACGGATTTTAATGGTAGAAAAACTACTTTTGATTATCAAGATTGTAAAATCGTTGGTCAAATGGGCGATAATGCCAGCATTGTAAAAACGATGATTGCCCAAAGTGTAGAAGAAGTTCGTCCGAAAGTATTTGTCTATGACATGGGGCAAAATATGGTAGGTTTTCCGCAAATCTTGGTTAAAAACGGAAAAAAAGGACAAGCAATAACGCTACGTTATGCAGAAGTAAAATATCCGAACCTTCCCGACTACAAAGGAAACGAAGGAATGGTAATGATGGAAAACATCAGAGCAGCCTTGACACAAGATATGTATATCTTAAAAGGAGGTGATGAAATCATTCAACCAAGATTTACTTTCCACGGCTATCGTTATGTAGAAATTACTGGTATAGACGAAGCCATTCCAGTATCCGATGTAAAAGGATTGGTCATCAGTTCTGTGAAAGAATTGAGTTCAATTTATGAAACTTCCAACGATTTGGTCAACAAACTTTGGAGAAATATCACTTGGTCGTTGAGAAGTAATTTCCTTTCTATACCAACTGATACGCCAGCTCGTAACGAACGCATGGGCTGGAGCGGCGATATTTCGGTATTCTCGAAAAGTGCTACTTATTTAACGAATTCTGATTTATTTTTAAGAAGACACCTTTTGGCAATGCGTGATGTACAAGCTGAAAGTGGCAGATTCACCGACGTTGCTCCGATGGGTGGCGGTTTTGGTGGTACACTTTGGGGAAGTGCTGGAATCGTGGTTGCTTGGGAAACCTATCAGCAATACGGCGATGTACAATTATTGAAAGAACATTACGATGCCATGAAACGTTATATTCAATTCTTAGAAAGTAAAGTAGATAAAAAAACTGGAATTTTGAACGAAGGTCCATTGGGCGACTGGTTAAGTCCAGAAGGAAATAAAAATGATAATACTTTATTCTGGATGGCGTATTTTGCTTATGATTTAGAAATTATGAATAAAGTAGCGACGATTCTTCAAAAAACAGAAGAAGCTACCGCTTTCAAGAAACGTTATGAGGAAATAAAGAAAATTTTCAATGAAGTATATGTCGATAAAAACACATACAAAACCGTAAAGTCAGGCGTTAAAACGGGTTTTATTCCTGCTCCAAATGAAGCGGATACTCGTGGAAAATCTGATAAAGGCACTTTAATTGATACGCAGGCATCGTATGCTATTCCTTTAGATTTGGGTGTTTTCGATGAAACAAACAAAGCTTATGCCGTTCAAAGTTTGAACGAAAGTATTCAAAGAAAAAACAAAGACGACCTTGGTGTAGAACGTCCTGAATATTCATTGATGACAGGTTTTATCGGAACGGCTTCTATTTCTGAAGCACTTTCTGAAAATGGAAATTCAGCCAATGCTTACCGACTTTTACAACAAACGAAATATCCATCTTGGTTGTATTCGGTTGTAAACGGAGCTACTTCTATTTGGGAAAGACTTAATTCTTATACCGTAGAAAACGGTTTTGGAGGCAATAATAGCATGAACTCTTTCAATCATTACTCTTTCGGAGCAGTAGCGGCTTGGATGAATAATTATTCTTTGGGCATTCAGAGAAGTCCAGAAAAAGCTGCATTCAAAGCCATTATCCTAAAACCAACACCAGACCCCGACAAAGTAATGACTTGGGCAAAAGGATATTACGATTCAGTATATGGAAAAATCAGTAGCGAATGGCGATATGAAGACAATACCTTTGTTTATAAAACTACCATTCCAGCCAATACAACGGCAACGCTATATTTACCCGCCAAAAGTGTTTTAGCTGTAAAAGAAGGTGGAAAATCACTGAGCCAAAGCAAAGGAATTAGTCAAATAACACTTGAAAACAATCAAGTAAAATTGACATTGGTTTCTGGAACTTATGAATTTGAAGTGAAGTAAGAATAAGTGTTGATGTGAAAGGTCTGGATTGTTGTATAATCCAGACCTTTTTGTTTGGATAAATAAAGTAGTAGCATAAAACTTTATTGGACTGTCTAATTTTTATCTATCTGAAAATCAGTATATTTAGTTCTGTTTTAAATATAAATCCAAAAAATGAAACCTAATAAAATCTTCAAAACCACTTTAATTTGGTTGCCTTCATTATTAGTTGCCTCTTTCTTTATCCAAAATTCATTCGAAAAAATATTCCATTCAAATGAAATATCCAAACTTAGTTTAAATAGTACTTCAATTATGTTGGTGGGTATATTTCTTTTAATATCAACCGCTTTATTTTTGATAGAAAAGACTTTAATCATCGGTACAGTCATATTGGCTTCTTATATGACATTCGTGGTTTTTGTACATATTTCTAAAGGAAAACCCTTTTTGCTGACGGTTTTAATTGTGGTAGGGATAATTTTTGCCGCCTATTTAAGAAAAGCACAATTTTTCTCTAAAGAATAATTCATACGCTCAATTTTAAAAAAGTCACCAAAGTAACAGATTGTTTGAAGCCAATTAAATAATAAATATTTATTGTTTATCAATAAATATTTATTATTATTGTGACATAATTTAAACTTTTAAAATAATGTCGAAAACAGATAACTTTGTATTTTGGAGCCTATATATTGTGGCTTGGCTCATTTTTGTAGGCTTGTCGATTGAAGCTGGAGGCTTGATCGTCAATTTTATTTTCAGTTTGTATAAACCTGAATTTGTTCAAAATCTATATCAAAAGCTCGACTTAACTCAAATGTATAATGACAGTAAATTGGCTTTCTTCGGTGTCTATAGCTTTATTCTAATCATTTCAATTTTAAAAGCTTGCCTATTTTACATAGTTATTAACCTAATGCACAAAATGGATTTGACAAAACCGTTTAATACTTTTGTAGCGAGGCAAATATCACAAATTAGTTATTATACCCTCTCAATTGGACTGTTAAGTCACATTGCCAGACAGTTGGTTGGGAATTTAACACATCATGGTTTTGTTCCAGACAACTTAAACCAATTTTGGGCTGACAGTCAAGCATTTATTTTAATGGGAGCTGTAATCTATATAATTGCGGTTATTTTTAAAAAAGGAGTAGCAATTCAAAATGAAAACGATTTAACAGTTTAAACTATGCCAATTATTGTAAACTTAGATGTAATGATGGCGAAACGAAAAATTTCGTTGAATGAACTTTCCGAAAAAGTTGAACTAACTTTATCTAACCTTTCAATCTTAAAAACTGGGAAGGCAAAAGCCATCAGATTTAGTACTTTAGAAGCCATCTGTAAATCATTAGATTGTCAACCAAGTGATATTCTGGAGTACGTAAGCGATGATAAGCTGGATGAGTGAGGTTGTTTTTAGAATGTTCTGTGAAAATAATACCATAGTCTCTGGAACATTCACACAAAAAAGAGGTCATAATTAGCTTTATGACCTCTTTTTGTGCGAATTATACAAGGCCATATTCCCCACCAAACCTAATCTACCCACAATTTTGGTTACCCCAAATTTCTAGGTAATCTGTACAATGTCCTCTCGTTTTTGTGATGATTTAACGGCTAAATTTAATTATTACCTGTATTTTAAACAAACGGTATATAGAATTGAGAATATGTGCTACGCTCTTCTTTACTTATCTACTTACTTTACAAAGTCAAAAATATCTCGAAAATAAGGAAGATTAAATTATTTATTAAAACAATCATATTCATAAATCTTAATAACTTAACACTCCCAACTTTCAATGGTTATTACCAACCACTTCAGGTGATTTAGTGTGCTGTAGGTTGACTTTGCAATAATTTCAACCTATAAACATAGTTGACAGAAATACTCTAAAACGTTAACAATTGAAATGAAACAAATCTTAAAAACAAGCTTTTACTTAACCATCTTCCTTTTTGCTAGCTTTTCTTGTAAAAAATCTGACGAAGACAAAATACCAGTGCAGGTTCAGCCTAATCCATTTAAAGTAAACATCCTTCCACTTACTACTTATCAAACTATTTCTGGTTTTGGAGGTGCAAACAGAATGTGGGGAACGCAATCTTTAAAACCAAGTGAAGCCACAAAAGCCTTTGGCTTGAATGATAACGAATTAGGACTTAGTATTTTTAGAGTAAGGATTTCGTCTAATAAAAATGAATGGCCCATTATTATTGAAGCCGTCAAAGAAGCAAATAAGTATGGAGTAAAAGTATTGGCCTGTCCGTGGTCGCCACCCGCAGCTTTGAAGAGTAATAATAGTGATGTTCGAGGATATTTATTACCAGAAAATTATAAAGCATTCAAAGACTATATCAATGAATTTATTGCCTACATGGCTCAAAATGGAGCAAAAATAGATGTAGTATCAATTCAAAATGAACCAGATTGGAAGCCAAATTATGAATCATGTGATTATACGGCTGATGATTTTATCAATTTTTTAAAAGCACCTGGACAAATTGTTGGGGCTAAACTTGCTGCACCAGAATCATTAAACTTTAATCAAAACTTGACCAATGCAGTACTTTCTGATGATGAAGCTGCACAAAAAATTGACATCGTAGCAGGACATATCTACGGAGGCGGCTTGGCAAAATTTCCTTTGGCAGAACAAAAGAAAAAGGAAATCTGGATGACAGAGTATTTACTGAATTTGAACACAGGAAACACGGGTGCAGCCGAGTGGAAAACCTATTCTGAAACAGCTAAATGGGCAGAATCTATCACAATGCTAAAAACTATTCATGATGCGATGACTAATAACTGGAATGCTTACATTTGGTGGTATTTACAACGTTATTATTCTTTTATTGGTGATGGCGAGCAAAATACAGCTAATGGCGAAGTACTCAAGCGTGGTTATGCTTTTTCTCATTTTTCAAAATTTATACGTCCTGGTTTTGTGAGAATTGGTGTTGATGTTCCTGCTAATAATTATCTAAAAATTACAGCTTATAAAAGTGGCTCACAAACGGTTGTGGTAATGATTAATCCAGAAACATTTACAATCAAAAGAGTTCAATTAAATGGTTTGTTGCCAAGTGCTGCGATTGCCTATACTACTTCAGAAACAACCTCATTAACCAAGAAAAACCTGACAATTACTGATAAAACAGTTGAAATGGATATTCCACCAAGTAGTGTTACGACCATCGTATTGACAAATTAATGACAAGTACAATGTCATTGACAATTAGTATTTGCAAATTTATCAGGACTTGAATCGACAAAACGTAGCTCAAAAACAAAAAACAATGAAACATATTATTAGCGTATTTTTATTACTATTTCCACTATTTGGTTTTTGCATAAATCCGAATTCTTATGTAGCCTTTCAATCAAAAGAAAAAAGCTTTTGTGTAGCCACAAAAAGTAAAATGGCTTCCATTTTGGTTTCCAAAGAAGATGAGCAAGCCGTTATTCGTGCTACAAATGATTTGCAAAGTGACGTTGAACGAGTAACAGGTAGAAAACCTAATATCCTCAACGAACTCAGCAAACAAAATGAACTTATCATTGTAGGTACTTTAGGAAAAAATCAATGGATTGATGCCTTGGTGGCTCAAAAGAAAATAGATGTAAAAAACCTTCAAGGAAAATGGGAAACCTTTGTGATTCAAACGATTGAAAATCCTTTTCCGAATGTCAAAAAAGCCTTGGTAATTGTTGGTTCAGATAGGAGAGGAGCGATTTATGGCATTTATGATTTATCTAAGCAAATAGGCGTTTCGCCTTGGTATTTTTGGGCTGATGTGCCTGTGCCAAAACATGATGAAATTTATGTTTTAAATGGTCGCTATTCGGAAGGAAGTCCAAAAGTAAAGTACCGTGGCATTTTTATCAACGACGAAGCTCCCGCTTTATCAGGTTGGAGTAAAGAAAAATTTGGAGGATTTAACCACAAATTTTATGGAAATGTGTTTGAATTATTACTCCGTTTAAAAGCCAATTATATTTGGCCAGCCATGTGGGGAAGTGCCTTTTATGCCGACGATGCAGAGAATATCAAAACAGCGGATGAGTATGGTATTGTGATTGGAACATCACATCATGAACCTTTGATGCGTGCCCATGATGAATGGAGAAGAGAAAAAGGTGGCGTATGGAATTATGAAACCAATCCGACAAAACTGCAAGCCTTTTGGCGAGAAGGCATGAAGCGTGCCACCAATGAAAAAATTGTAAGTGTTGGTATGAGAGGCGATGGCGATGAACCCATGTCAAGAGAAACTGCAACGGCTTTATTAGAAAAAATCGTAAAAGACCAAAGAAATATCATCAGCGAAGTAACAGGAAAACCTGCCAGCGAAACCCCACAATTATGGGCATTGTACAAAGAAGTTCAAGATTATTATGATAAAGGAATGACCGTTCCTGAGGATGTAACGCTTTTACTTTGTGATGACAACTGGGGAAATCTTCGTAAACTTCCTAAGCCCGATGCCAAAGCTCGAAAAGGTGGATATGGCATTTATTATCACTTCGATTATGTGGGCGGTCCACGTAATTATAAATGGCTAAATACCAATCCGCTTCCACGAATTTGGGAGCAAATGCACTTAGCGTGGGAACACAATGTGAAAGATATTTGGATTGTAAACGTGGGCGATATTAAACCGATGGAGTTTCCAATTTCTTTCTTTTTAGACTATGCTTGGAATCCAGAAAAGATTCAGGAAAACGATTTACAGCAGTATAGCGAACAGTGGACAAGTAAGCAATTTGGTAATCAATACGCTAAAGAAATAGCCTTCTTGCTGAATCAATACAGTAAATTCAACGGAAGACGAAAACCTGAATTATTAGATGCGAATACTTACAACCTGAAAACTGGAGAATGGAAAACAGTAGTTGCAGACTATAATAATTTGTTGCAAAAAGCCGAAGGCATCAAAAAATATTTATCTCCAGTCTATCAAGATGCCTACTTTCAACTGGTTTTACATCCTATCAAAGCTTGTGCAAACCTTAATGAAATGTATTACAATGTGGCATTGAATAAGGAAGCTTTTGAGAATAAATGGAAAGAAACCAATACGTATGCCGATAAAGTAAAAGAGCTTTTTGCAAAGGATTCTGTTATTACAAGAGAGTATCATCAATTGAATAATGGCAAATGGAATCATCTGATGAGCCAAACACATATTGGCTATACCTATTGGCAACAGCCCGAAAAGCAGAAAATGCCAGTAGTGAAATATCTTGATGAAGCCGCTATTATTGAGAAAAAAGAAATAGCCATCCAACCAGTAAAAAGAGCCGAGATTCCAAACAATACAAAAGGAAATGCCTTTTATCAAGACGAACAAAATGGGCTGGGTATTGAGGCAAACCATTTTACAAAAGCGATTAATTCTAATGGGATACAATGGAAAATCTTACCCGACCACGGTAGAACGGGTTCGGCAATTACTACTTTTCCTGTTACTGCTAAAGAGCAAAAACCCGAAGGAAATGCTCCTCATCTGGAATATGAAATTTATACTTTTAGTGAAGGTGATGTTACGATTCAAGCTTACTTTTCACCAAGTTTGAATTTCTACGGAACAGAAAATGGTTTGCAATATGCCATTTCTATTGATGATGAACAGCCTCAAATTATTAGTTTGAACAAAGAAGATAAAACAAGTGATAAAGGTATTTGGAACAAATGGGCTGCCGAAAATATCATTATTAAAACAAGTAAACACACACTTGCAGGAAAAGGCAAACATACTGTAAAATATTGGATGGTAACTACTGGCGTTGTTTTACAGAAATTAGACTTGAATTTTGGTAGGCAAGAGCAAAACTATCTTGGTTCAGCAGAAACGCTCAATACGAGTAAATAAAGCCCAATTTGATAATAAAGTCAAAAAATAGCATACAGTAACAAGATGAAAAAAATACTATTTAGTTGCTTACTTTTTACAATAAGTATCATTGTACAAGCACAATTACGTTTACCAAAACTTATTAGTGATGGAATGGTACTTCAACGAAATACGAATCTGAAAATTTGGGGATGGGCAAAACCGAAGGAAAAAATCACAATAAAATTTAAGGGTAAAATTCACAAAACTATCACAGATGCAAAAGGAGATTGGCAAGTAAATTTACCTGCTATGGAATCTGGCGGCCCATTTACGATGGAAATTTTGGGTGATACTCGAATGGAAGTAAAAGATATTTTGATTGGTGAAGTATGGTTTTGTAGCGGACAAAGTAATATGGTTCATCAGTTAAATATTCATGATGTTACTTATGCTAAAGAAATTGCAGAAGCTAATTTTCCTCAAATCAGACAATTTTGGATTCCTACGCTTACCAATTTGCAGTCGCCTCAAAATGATTTTCCAAATGGGGAATGGAAGTCTGCTGTGGGTGAAGATGTGCGTCCATTTTCGGCGGTAGCTTATTTTTTCGCCAAGAAAATCCATGAAAAATATCAAGTTCCTGTCGGGATTATCAACGCAAGTGTGGGCGGTACTCCCATCGAAGCATGGATAAGTGAAAATGGATTCAAGGATTTTTCAGCACAAAAAAGTATAATTGGAAAAAATAAAGATACCGTTTATGTGAACAGTCTGAACCGAAGAACGATTCCCAAAACTACACCACAAGCAATTGACGAAGGACTAAAAAACACGAAGTGGTTTGAAACAGCTTACACACCTAAAAACTGGCGAAATATTAATATACCGGGATATTGGGAAGACCAAGGAATAAAAGACCTCAATGGTGTAGTTTGGTACAGAAAAGAAATCGAGATTCCTGCTACGATGGTCGGTAAATCGGCAAAGGTGTTTTTAGGTAGAATTGTAGATGCCGACGAGCTGTATATTAATGGAAAAAAGATTGGAAATACTACTTATTTGTATCCTCAAAGGCGATATAAAGTCCCTGCTGATATACTAAAAGCTGGGAAAAATACTTTTGTGATACGAGTGACAAATACTGCTGGCAAAGGAGGTTTTGTACCTGATAAACCTTATTGTATTTTTTCAGAAACTGATACTGTTGACTTGAAAGGTACTTGGCAATATAAAGTTGGTCTTGTGTTTAGACCAAACATGATGGCTGGCGGCGGTATGGGTATTAATGCCCAAAATCAACCAACGGCTTTGTTTAATGCGATGGTTTCACCTGTTATTAATTTTGCTGTTAAAGGTTTTTGTTGGTACCAAGGTGAAAGTAATACTGGGCGTCCGCATGAATATACCAAACTCCTTCCTGCTTTAATTAACGATTGGAGAAATCAATGGAAACAAGATTTATCGCCATTTCTGTATGTTCAACTCCCAGGTTTTATGGAATATAACTATTTGCCTTCTGAAAGCAATATGGCAATTGTTAGAGAAGCCCAACTGAATACTTTGTCGGTTCCCAACACAGCAATGACCGTTGCTATTGACTTAGGAGAATGGAACGATATTCATCCAGATAATAAAAAAGACGTTGGCGAACGCCTTTCATTATCAGCGATGAAGCTTGCTTATCAGGAGAATGTTACTTCATCTGGCCCAATTTTTCAGTCTTCAAGTATCGAAGGAAGTAAAATAACGCTTCTTTTTTCTAATATTGGTTCAGGCTTGATAAGTAACGATGGCGAAGCTTTGAGTGATTTTGCGATAGCTGGAGAAGATAAAAAATTCGTTTGGGCTAAAGCCAAAATAGAAGGAGATAAAGTAGTAATTGTCTGGAGTGATGAAGTAGCCAAACCACGCTATGTAAGATACGCTTGGGCTGATAATCCTGTCAATCCTAACCTTTATAATAAAGAAGGATTACCAGCTTCTCCGTTTAGAACGGATAAGTAATCATTGATACTAAACTAAAAAACTATGTTTTTCATGAAAAAATACTTCATCACGATTATGTCTTTGGGGCTTTGTCATTGGACTTTGGCACAGCAACCTGTGGTTGTTGATAGTAATAAATATCCGCCACTCACCACATTTACGGCTCAACAAGACCAAGCCAATATGATGCAACAGTTGGGGATTAAAAAACTAAGGTCTGGACCAAGTGGCAATGAAGCTGACCCAAACCATGCAAATTATGATGAAAATCTGGCGAACCCTTGTCCAGAATTGCCTGATGCACTGACAACTAGAAACGGCAAAAAAGTAAGTACTCCTGAACAGTGGTGGAATTTACGTCGCCCAGAAATCATTGCAGATTTTGAAAAAGAAATGTATGGGAAAGTTCCTACGAATGCACCTAAAGTAACTTGGAGGATAAAAGTTACTGACAATGAAGTAGTTGGACGTATTCCTGTGGTTGCGAAACAAATCATCGGTTATGTAGATAATAGTGATTATCCATTGATAAACGTCAATATCAATATGGTATTGGTTTTGCCTGCTAATGTAAAAGGGCCTGTTCCAGTACTGATGATGTTTGGATTTCCAGCTTTGCCATCGCCCGCACAGCCCAATCCTGCTGATATGGAGAAAATCAATATCGCATTTAAGGAGATGATGATAAAGAGTAATCCTGAAATGAAAGAGATTTTTGAGCGTTATCCAGCTTATGCACCTATTACAAGATTGCCAAGTGCTGGTTTTTTTGCACCACCTGTTACGGGCGATTCTCCACCAACAGAACAATTACTCGCTGCGGGTTGGGGTTATTGTACTTTAGAACCTAATAGTATCCAAGCAGATAATGGAGCGGGGCTGACAAGAGGAGTAATTGGTTTGGTGAACAAAGGTCAAGCTAGAAAACCAGATGATTGGGGTGCATTAAGAGCATGGGCTTGGGGAGCATCGAAAGCATTAGATTATTTGGCAACCGAGCCATTGGTCAACACCAAACAAGTAGGTATTGAAGGCGTTTCAAGGTATGGGAAGGCAGCTTTAGTAACAATGGCTTTTGACCAACGTTTTGCCTTTGGATTGATTGGCTCTTCTGGAAAAGGTGGAACAACCTTACAAAGACGTGTTTTTGGTGAAGCCGTTGAAAGTCTTGCCAGTAGTGGTGAATTTCATTGGATGGCAGGGAATTATTTAAAATATGCTGCCTCAGAATCGTCTTTTGGGAGTAAAACGGGTTGCGACCTTCCTGTAGATTCACATGAATTATTGGCACTTTGTGCACCCCGTCCTACATTTGTTAGTTATGGAATTCCAGAAAAAGGTGATGCTAAATGGCTTGACCAAGTGGGTAGTTATAAAGCTACCATTGCCGCAGGTACAGTATTTAAATTATTAGGGGCTAAAGATTTGGGTTTGAGTAACGATTATCATAATGAAAAAATGCCGCCAGTACTTGCTGGATTACTGGATGGTGAATTAGCTTGGCGACAACACAACGGAGGTCATACAGATGCACCTAATTTTCAATTTTTCATTCCATGGGCAAGTAAGTTACTCAAATATGAACGAGTATCTAAATGATAGACTATCAGGTTTTCCCAATGTGATATTTTAAAAAAGATGTTTAATATTAGGTTATTATTTTAAAGTGAACATTTAAAATAATAACCACAATATTAAATTTTACTGCTTTGATTCATATAATACATCAAAGGATTTTAAAATATTTAAACAATTATATTTCAGTGGAATTTAAGGTAATAAATTCAGATTTAATGGAGTGCAATTGCTGAGAAATACTGTAGATAGATTTATCGATACTTTCGGCACTTTCGTAAAGCGAATTAGCAAGCCATTGTAGGTCTTCAATTTCAATCAGCTCTTTATTCTCTTTCGAAAGCTGAAGAATACCTAATATTTTACTATGCTCATGCCGAAGTTCGTGAGATAATGTAAAGGAGACTTTTTCAATATTTTTGATTTGTTCAAAAAGCTTTTGTCTGGCTTCAACCTGAAACGTTACTTCAATGCCAATACCCAAAACAAGTTTTGGAACGCCAGAAGGCTCTCTTTCAAAAACAGTAATATAATTTTTAAACCATTTGTAGCTTCCATCTTTGCAGACACACCTATGTACTAGAATATGAGAATCGTCGTTCGGAGAGTTGGTTAATTCATCTAAGAATCTGTAGAGATTTTCAAAATCATCTGGAGGAATCATTGCTTCCAAGAAATTATTTCCAAGTGATTCAAATTCCTGAGCAGTATATCCAATAGCTTTATAATACCGCTCATTCATAAAGACATTTACTCTTTGTTCTATGTCAATTAGGTAAATAGATAGAGGAGTGTCGTAGAGTAAATGCCTAGTAATTTTACTACGAATGTCGGTTTCTAGCTTGGAAAATGCTGTGTGAGTCATGGGCTTTTTTGTATTAAAATAACTGGAAAGACTAATTAATAACATTTTATTGGGTGTTATCACTGCGACCTGCGACGGCTACAGTTTTTTAAATGCTATTAACGCTAAAGCTACAAATGTATCACTTTTGATAAAAAGGGGAGTGCATAAAAAAATTAGCAACCATTACAAATAAATGTACTGATTGCTAAAATAACACAATAAGCATTCTCTGAAAGAGAAGAATTATTATTTTCTAATGTTCTTAAATACTAATGTTTTTTCTGCTGAATAGCCTCAAATTCTAATGCTAACATAATAAATGGACCAACAGATTTTGGGTCATTATCACGTTTTACTTCTTTGCAATAATACTCATAAGTGCCATCACGATAAGGATTTCCGCCTAATCCTGCACCGGCACAAGCATCTGTAATTGAAATGTTCTTGTCAGCTTCTACTTTGATAAAATGTTTTAAAATACCATCATATCCCTTTTGAGCTACTTGGATATATTTTTTATCAATTAATCCTCGTCGAGCAGCTTTAATCAGAAAGTACACAAACATTGTTGAACCCGAAGACTCTAAATAATTTCCCTCTTTTTTACCCTCATCCATTACTTGATACCACAGTCCAGTTGGTTCGTCTTGGTACTTTTGTAAGGTTTCCGCCATTGCTTGAGTAATCTTCAAAATGGCTTGATATTGAGGATGATCTTTCGGAAAATAATCAAGTACATCAACCAATGTCATGGCGTACCAGCCCATGCCACGCCCCCAAACATGAGGCGATTTACCTGTTTCTTTATTCGCCCAACGTTGTTCTTTACTTTCATCCCAACCATGATGATATAGTCCAGTTTGGGTGTTTTTATTATGTTTGTCTATCAAGATAATTTGATTGGCTACATCTGAAAAAAGTGCAGGTTCATTAAGGGTTTTCGCATATTGAGCCAAAAATGGTGAAGCCATATACAAACCATCAAGCCACATTTGGTGTGGATAATGTTTTTTATGCCAGAAACCGCCTTCCGATGTACGTGGATGCGTATTCATTTGGCTTCGTAAAAGTTGAATAGCCTTTTTGTATTTTTCATCATGCGTTTTTTCGTACAAAGTGAATAGGAATTTTCCTGCATTCAAGGCATCAATATTATAGGCATCTAACTTATAGCTTTTGATACTCCCGTCTGAGTTAATCAAATCGTCAGCGTATTTTTTAATATAAAGAAAGTACTTTTCATCGCCCTTTTGTTTCCATAATTGTTCAAGAGCGCTACAAACTAAGCCATTGCAATAACCCCAACGAGGTTCTTTGGAAAAATCTAACATCCAACCTTCTGGATTTCTGAGTATATCGGCATTCGCCATACGAACCGACCAAGGTTCTATATTTTTTGTAACCAGTGTTCCTTGTGCAAAAGTATGCTGACGAAAAAATGAAGTCAGTCCTAAAGTAAGAGCTGTTTTAATGAGCGTTCTTCTTTTGATAGTGGGCATAATGTTTTTCATTTTAATATTTTGTATCAGCAATTGGGCTTACTCTAAACCAGTCGAAATTGGCATAGCCAGCATCATTACTTTGGTTGTTTCTTGTACAATAAATTCCCATTTTTGCACCAATCCAATGACCAACTTCAGCTTTAAATTCACTGCCAACATTGATAAATATTTGTCCGTCAAGGCTATAACTAAATTGACAAATAGCACCTTTGCTTACTTTTACTCGCAAATAAATGGCTTTATTCTGGTCAATACGAGTAATCACTTTCTCCGTTTCCGGTGCTTTATCTATGGCTTTGATACATTCTCCTAACACTAAATTGATGCCTTCTTTGCTACTTCTCAATCCTAAATTTGCGTAGTTTTTGCCTAAAATAATCAAGGCTACTTTTTCAGAATCTATTTTGGGATTAGGCTTGAACGTTAGCTTTGTTGTTACCATGAATTCTTCTGTCGGGAATTTTTGCAATAGAATATTAGGAATTTCCCAACAGTTTTTTGCTTCGCTAGGTGCTTGATAAGAATACAATCTTAAAAAGCCTTGTTTACTTGTGGTATGCCAAATGCCTTTTGGATTAGCCTGCCATTGCCATTGCAAACCCAAAGTAGATTCGTCAAATTCATCTGATTCTGCGGGAGTACTTATTGGATAGTTTTTTCCAACATTGGGTTTTTGATACGTTAAAACTGGCTCCCCTGTTCCATCGCCATCTTTGTCGATGCCAATTACTGGCCAGTCGTTCAGCCATTTCATCGGTTGTAAATGAACTACTCTGCCATAAACGCCTTTGTCTTGAAAATGAAGAAACCAATCTTCGCCTTGCGGAGTATTTACCCATGCACCTTGATGTGGGCCATTGATTGGCGACGAGCCTTGGTTCATCACTACTTTACGTTCATAAGGGCCATAGACATTTTTTGAACGCAATACCAATTGCCAACCTGTAGAAACGCCACCTGCTGGAGCAAAAATGTAGTAAAATCCATTGCGTTTGTACATTTTTGGTCCTTCAATGGTTGGATCAGTTTCGTGTCCGTCATAAACGATTACGCCTTCATCTAATACTTTTGTGCCATCTGCACTTAATTTTTTGATGGTTAAAATACTTTTGATACCCGCACGACTTCCAGCCCAGCCGTGTGCCAAATAAGCTTCGCCATTATCATCCCAAAATGGACATGGATCGATAAGTCCTTTTCCTCCTTCAATTAAAAGAGGTTCAGACCAAGGGCCAGTTGGATTTTTACTTTTGGTTAAATAAATACCAAAATCTGGGTCTGGGTAATAAATCATAAATTCGCCATTACGATAACGAATGGCAGGTGCCCATACGCCATTACCGTGTTGGGTTTTAGAAAAGTGTTCGTAAGGCGGTTGGCGTTTTAGGGCATGACCGATAATCGTCCAATTGACTAAATCTTTAGAATGTAAAATCGGTAAACCCGGCACCGCATCAAAACTTGAGGCTGTCATATAAAAATCTGAACCAACCCGACAAGCGTCTGGGTCGGAGTAATCGGCATCAATAACAGGATTTTTGTATTTGCCATTTCCTAAATCAGCTACCCAAACTTTAGAAATCGCATTTTTCGTTTGTGCATTAATATGGCTGATGCTCATTCCCAGATTTAATACTAGGATTGTTACAATTTTTAGATTCATAGTTTTTTTAATTTTGAGAGATAAGTATGAGTACTGAATTGCGATTTTTAATTTAAAGTGCTTAATTTAAGTATGTTATAATGTTTTAAAATCTAAGATGATTAAGCATCAATACTTTAGAATAATAAAAATTAATTGATTTATTCAATGATAAACCAATTGGCTGATTTAGCATTATCGCTCGCAAAAATGTTTGCCAGAGAATATTGTTTTAAGATTTTATTAGTAAGTTGTTTAGACCAAGTAACTCTTTTTTCTGGGTTCGCTCCTTCGCCAGTAGATTGATATTCAGCATAAATAACTGTTTTTTCATTTTCGCTATTCCCCCAATTATCCCATCCAGCGGGAGTAATATGTTTCTCCATCGTAGTTCTGATAAAAACAGTTTTAGCGTATGGTCGCCACGGACGCCCAAGATATACTTTTTGGGCAGTTGAATCAGCAATCAGTTTACAATCAAAAAATACAAAACCAAAAGCTTGATAGGGCGGAGTAGCCGCTGCCGTTAAATAGGAATTTGATAAACTTTTTAGGGTACAGGATTGAAATACAGCAGTTGATTTGCCAAAAATAAAATCTACAGTTCCTTCAATGTGACAATTTTGGAAATACTGATTTGTACCTTCTCTGGCAACGTAAAGGGTATCTTGATTTCCTAACAAAATACAATTTTTACAAACAAATCGGTCGCCTTCTATATGAAGTGCTACCGCTTGCCCTACACGTCCAGCCGTATTTTGAATCGTCAAGTTTTCAATAATAACATCCGGTGCGTCAACCAGTACAGTGTACGAAGTATAAGTACTGAATTTATCTTTTCCTGTAGCGTCTTTTAAACTATTTGGATATGACTTTCCAGAAAAATCATTTCCCGTAATCATTACGCCATCTTTGCTTTCGCCAATGATATGAATATTGGGTTTCCATGATGGAATGACCACTTTTTCTTCATAAATACCATTTTTGATATACAATTTTACTCGTACTTGCGAATGATCTCGGAAGCTATTAACAGCCTCTTGAATACTTTTAAAATCGCCGCTGCCATCTTTGGCAACAGTAAAAGAAGTTGGATACTTAGGAGTATTTGCCGTTTTATTTTGGGCAAATACTCCGATAGTACTCAACAGAAAACCTAAATAAATAAGGATTTTCATAAGGATAGATTAAAGACAACTTTTATTATTTTCCTGTGGTTGCAGTGATAGCTTCCTTGGTAGCACCTTCTGTAAATTCAATTTGTTTTTGAGCTTTACTGCTATCAGTTTGTAGGATTTGGATAGCCTTGCTACGCTCGCCAGCGATAGCAAAAAGTAATGCTGCATTGGCTTTATATTGTATCGTATTGAAGGTTAAGCCATTACTATTATTAACAGAAATAACAGGATTTGTATTTTCTGAAATAAGTGTAACTTTTTCAAGAGTAATATTACTTGCATCGGTGAATTCTGCTCCAATTTTAGTGTCTAAAACAATGTTACTCATTTGAATATTCTGAATAGGCATTTCAGATAATCCACGTACAAAAATGCCTTTATTCGCTCCTTTGCAAACAATGTTTTCAAATTTCATATTTCTGAAAATTGGCGTTCCTTCATTTACGACAGGGCGTTCGTCACGTGGACTATCGGTAGCAAATTTTACAAAATAGTACATATCAAAGAAAATAGCTTCTTGTGCGATGTCTTTCATAAAGATATTTTTGGCATAAATATTCTCAACAATTCCACCTCTTCCTCTAACAGATTTGAAACGTAAACCCTTGTCAGTACCAGCAAAAGTACAGTCATATACAAAAATATTTCTTGCTCCGCCACTCATTTCGCTTCCTACCACAAAGCCACCGTGACCATTGTAAACGATACAATTTCTGATGATTCCGTTTTCTGTAGGCATGCCTCTTTTACGACCTTCTTCGTCTTTACCAGATTTAATACAAATGGCATCGTCGCCAACATCAATGGTACAGCCATCCACTAAAAAGTTTTTACAAGATTCAATATCCATACCGTCGCCATTATGGGCATATTCTGGATTTTTAATCGTCAAATTGCGAAGGGTAAGGTTTTCGGACATCAATGGATGTAAACACCAAGCAGGCGAATTTTGGAAAGTAACGCCTTCAAGCAATACCTTTTTGCATTTAGTGATTACCAACAAATTAGGACGAAGAAAATCTTTTATATCAACAAAGCTTTGAAGAGATACACCTTCTTTCAATAACATGCTTTTGTTTTCTACACTAGCTTTCATAAATTGTTCGCTAGGATACCAAGTAAGCCCATTTGCTTTTAAAACGCCTCCCGATGCTATCTTTTCTTTCCATTGAGATTCCGTTAATTGAGCTTTATTTACTGCTCGCCAAACATCGCCACTTCCATCAATAATTCCTTGACCAGTAATGGCTATATTTTCTTGATTGGTTGCAGAAATTGGCGATTGATTTCTTGCCGCACTTTTACCTTCATAGCTTCCTTCAACCAATGGATATTGATTTTTATCTTCCGTAAATAAAAGCGTAGCGGCTTTTTTAATGTGCAGGTTTACATTACTTTTTAGCACAATTGGTCCCGTTAGCCACATGCCATTTGGCACAAGTACTACGCCACCACCTTTTTTGTTGCAAGCGATAATGGCATCATTAATTGCCTGAGTATTTAAAGTAATACCATCGGGTTTTGCCCCAAATTTGGTGACATTGAAAGTATCTTTTGCAAAAGTAGGTTGGATTATTTTCGGAAGATTTTTCCAGCTATAAGTTGTTGTTTTTTGTGCAATAATATTATTACAAAACATTGCCGATGAAATGGCAATTAACAAAGAGACTCTTTTTTTCATGATGTTATATTTTACGATACTTATGCAAATAATCAAAATTTCAGGAAGTGGAAAGGTGAAAATATACAGATTTTTAGCTTAGCAAACTTCAATATTCAGTCGGTATATTGGATTTAGCAAACAAAGTTTTATCTTTTTTTGTGCAATCGTTGCCGGCAACGTTGCCGAAACGAAATATTTCAAATGAGGAATAAGCCAAATTGACACATTCTAGCAATTTTTGATTTCTTTATAAAGAGAAAACCAATTAAAGGATAATCTCCAATTTTATTTTTATGATTTTCAAGTGATGTAAATCCTTGTAGGTTTAATTAAAAACTTCTGAATACTTAGCTTCAAATATTTCCTAATACTTTCTTTTATTTTCGATGGCTTTGTTTCACTTTTGTGAGAATTATTTGTATAATACAAATATTGATACAGGAGTATTCAGCATATTATCCAAACTATGAATAGATGAAAAAACTCATTTTTTTAATTATCATTTTTCTTTCATGCCATTTATCCAATGCACAAAACAGTGTAGGAAAAATCGTCAGTCATGTTATTGAATCTAAAGCTTTGCAAAATACTGGTGGCGAAAATCCCAATCGAAAGATTTCGGTTTACCTTCCTCCAAATTATGAAAGTACGAAGGAACGTTTCCCAGTCATTTATTATTTGCATGGCTTTATGGGAAAAGATAGCATTTTCGTCAATATGAAAAACATTTTGGACGAAGGCATTCGTAAGCATAAAATTCGTCCGTTTATTTTGGTACAAGCCGATAATTATACACTTTATGAAGGCAGTTTTTATAGTAACTCTTCTTTAATAGGAAATTGGGATGAGTTCACAGCAAAAGAGTTAGTTGGTTTCATGGATAAAAATTTTAGGACTTTAGCCAACCGTGAAAACAGAGGAATTGCAGGACATTCGATGGGTGGTTATGGTGCTTTTAAAATAGGAATGCTTCATCCAGAAGTTTTTAGCAGTATTTATGCCATGAGTCCTGGTTTGTTGGCAATGGTCAAAGAATTTGGTGCAAATAGTACTTCATTTAAAGAGGTTCAAAAAATTAAAACGCAAGAAGAATTAAAGAAGACTTATTATCCAAAAGTATTAGTGGCAGTGGCAAGAGCATGGTCGCCAAACCCGAATAATCCGCCATTTTTCTGTGATTTTCCATTTAGTTACGATGGCGATAAAATGATTATTAATCAAGCTGTTTTAGAAAAATGGGAAGCCAATATGCCAGTATATATGGTTGATAAATATGCAGATAATCTTAGAAAAATAAAGGCGATAAAATTGGATTGGGGTAGAAATGATTCTCCACGTTTTCCAATTCAAATAGGAATGCTGAGCCAGCGATTAGAAAATTTAGGCATTAATCATTTTGCAGAAGAGTACATTGGCGACCACGGGAATAAAATTTGGTCAAGCGATGGGCGAGTACTGAATGATTTACTGCCATTTTTTAATGATTATTTGAAATTTGACTAACTCTGCATATTTATGATACTCGCACTTTTAGGATTTTCAACGATTGCGGTTTTTCTTGTTTTAATCATGACCAAACGCATGTCGGTAATGACAGCTTTGGTTTTAACACCAATTATATTTGGATTGATAGCAGGTTTCAATCCTACCGAATTAGGAAAATTTGGTTTAGATGGCATCAAACAAGTAGCACCCACAGGTATTTTATTGATGTTTGCCGTATTGTATTTTGCCACAATGCTCGATACTGGTTTATTCGACCCTGTAATTGCCTTTATCATCAAATCCGTAAAAGGCGACCCGCTAAAAGTAATTATTGGCACTGCCATTTTAACGATGATTGTACATTTGGATGGCGACGGAACCGCCACTTTCATGATTGTACTTTCGGCATTTTTACCTATTTATAAACAATTAAAAATCAATCGTTTAATACTTACAACCATTGTAGCTTTGAGTGTTGGTCTTTTGCATTTAGTACCTTGGTCTGGCACTTCAGCAAGAGCAATTTCCACCCTTAAAAGCGACGCTGTTCATATTTTCAATCCTAATATTCCTGCCATTATTGGGGGAATTATTTGGGTACTTTTTGTGGCTTATCACTTCGGGAAAAAAGAACGAAATCGACTTGGAATTATTGATTTTGAATATAATCATCAAGATGAATTGAATGAGGAACAACGCCATCTAAGAAGACCCAAATTGCTGATATTCAATGCAATATTAACGATTTCGTTGATTACGATTCTTATCAAAGGTTGGGTTCCAGCTTCAGCATTGTTTGTTACAACAAGTATGATTGCGCTGCTGATTAATTATCCTAAAATTGCCGACCAACAAAAAGTATTGAAAGGACATGGCACAAACATTTTCTTGGTATCAAGTATGATTTTTGCCGCAGGGATTTTTTCAGGAATTTTGACGGGTTCAAAAATGATTGATGCAATGGCGAATAGTTTGGTCAGTTTAATTCCTGAACAACATGCCAATTTATTGCCAACTTTAACCGCTTTAACCAGCTTGCCAGCTAGTATCCTTTTCACACCAGATGCCTTTTATTTTGGCGTTGTGCCAATTTTAAGTCAAACAGCAAACCAGTTTGGTATTGATTCACTAGAAATTGGAAGAGCGGCTTTACTTGGACAAATGACTGTTGGTTTTCCGATAAGTCCGCTGACGGCCTCTACTTTTTTGTTGGTAGGTTTAGCCGAGGTTGATTTAGGCGAACATCAACGTTTTACTTTCAAATGGGCTTTTGGAACGACGATTGTAATGACGATTGTGGCACTTTTAACGGGTTCAATCCATATTTAATGATGAAACAAAAAATTAGAATTGGTTGTGGTGCAGGCTTTTCGGGCGATAGAATTGAACCCGCCATTGTACTTTCCGAAAAAGGAAATTTAGATTATTTAGTACTTGAATGCTTGGCAGAAAGAACGATTGCTTTAGCCCAAAAACGCAAATTACAAGACCCAAGCAAAGGTTATGACCCGCTTTTGGTGCGTAGAATTACATCACTTTTACCCATTCTAGTAAAAAACAAGATTTGTTTAATTACAAATATGGGAGCAGCTAATCCTGTAGAAGCTTCCAAAAAAGTAAGTGAAATTGCTCAACAATTAGGTTTAAAAGTAAAAGTGGCGGCTGTAAGTGGCGATGATGTTTTTGACAAAATTGATAAAAATGCCTTAGCGATAGAAACAAATGAACCTTTGACTACTTCGGGGGAATTGATTTCTGCCAATGCTTATTTAGGCGTAGAAGGCATTTTAGAAGCCTTGAAAAACGATGCCAATATCATCATTACAGGCAGAGTAGCCGATCCATCGTTGTTTCTCGCACCGATAATTCATGAATTTAATTGGGCAACAGACAATTATGATTTGATGGGAAAAGGAACGGTAATTGGACATTTGATGGAATATGCAGGACATATTACTGGCGGATATTTTGCCGACCCGATTAAAAAACCCGTTGAAAATATGGACATCCTCGGTCATCCATTTGTAGATGTTTTTCAAGATGGTTCAGCCATTATTAGTAAAATTGACGGCACGGGAGGTATGGTGAATTTACAAACTGCCAAAGAACAATTATTATACGAAGTAATTAATCCTTATGAATATTTTACACCCAATGTAATTGCAGATTTTACGACGGTGAAATTGCAAGAAATCGCTAAAAATCAAGTACAAGTAAGTGGTGGAACTGGGAAACAAAGACCTAATACATACAAAGTAAGTGTTGGTTATAAGGCATTTTTCTTAGGAGAAGGAGAAATTTCTTATGCTGGATTAGGTGCTTTTGAAAGGGCAGAATTAGCAGGAAAGACACTTGAAAAACGCTTGAAAAATCAATTTGATGATTTTAGAGTAGATTATATCGGTTTAAATGCTGTTCATCGTCAAAGTATTGATACTATTTCTATTCCCAAAACAATTCCTGAAATTCGTTTGCGAGTGGCTGGAAAAGCAAAAACAATTGATGACGCAACTTCAATTGGAGAAGAAGTAGAAGCCCTTTATACCAATGGTCCAGCAGGTGGTGGTGGCGTACGAAAGTATGTGAATGAAGTAATATGAATTATTTCTGTTTTAATAAATCGAGAAAATATTTTACCCAAAATAAGCATTTTTGAAGTATGAAATTATACAAAATAGCCCACAGCCGAGCGGGAGATAAAGGCAATATCTCTACTTTATCGCTAATTCCTTTTGACGAAAAAACTTCGAAATGTTATGCCAAGAAGTAACCGTTGAAAAAGTAAAGAGTCATTTACATGAAATTGTTTCAGGCGAAATTATTCGCTATGAAATGCCTAATGTCTCCTCTTTACTTTTTGTTTGTTACGGTGCTTTAATGAGTGGGGTCACGACCTCGCTGGCAATGGATACACATGGCAAAGCTTTGAGCTATGCTTTACTTGAAATGGAGATTTAGAGTAATTTGTTAAAAGTTAAAAAGGGTCAAATGAGCTTTTAAAGGCAATTTTGACCTTTTTTTATTTCCTGAGATGCGTCTTCAATTTTGAAAAAAATTACCTCAAAAATACTATTCAGCAACAATTCAATATGCAGTATTTGAGTGCGTAAAACTTTTGTGGGTTTTTGATAAAAATTGACAAAAGTACAAAGATGTGTCAAAAAAAGGGTGTTAAATTTTCTTAAAAAACCTTTGGTATTTTAAAACTTCCAACACTACCTTTGTTCTTTATTTAAACTTAGTCCAAATAAGATTAAATAAACAATCACATACAAAACTCATACATTATGAAAGTACAAGTATATTTATTTAGCTTGTTACTGTTGCTCTTATCCATTCAATCTACACTAGCACAAGATAGAATATTAAAGGGGAACATTGTAATAGCAGAAACAGGAGAAGCACTTGCAGGTGCGAACATCAAAATCAAAGGTAAGGATAGAGGAGTAAGCTCTCATAAAGATGGTAGCTTTAGGATTGATGCTAAAGTTGGCGAGGTAATCGTTGTTTCATTTGTTGGGTATCAGAAGAAAGAAGTTGAAGTTGAGAACAAGCATTTTACTCAAAAATTGACTATTCAGTTACTTAGTGAAGTCAATCAACTTGAAGAAGTTGTTGTAACAGGAGCTTTAGGTATCAAACGTGCATCCAGAGAATTTGGTGGTGGTGCGCAAGTGGTAAGTAATGAGTATTTGAATCAAGGGAAAACGGTTAATCCACTTAGTGGGCTAAACAGTAAAGTTGCAGGATTACGTATAAATACATACGACAGCAAAGTTGACCCTCAATTACAAATTGTGATGCGAGGAAGTCGTTCGCTAAATAGAAGTAAAAATGCACCGATTTATGTTGTTGACGGTGTGCCAGTTCCAGAAATTGGGCGACTTAATCCAAACGATGTTGAGAGTATCACCATCTTGAAAGGAGCAAATGCGGCGGCTTTGTATGGTTCGGAAGGAGTAAATGGGGCAATTATGATTACCACCAAAACAGGTTCTAAAGAAAAAGGCAGAGTTACTTTTGGGCATACAACTACTTTCTCGCAAGTATTTATGTTGCCGCCAGCACAAACCAAATTTGGACAAGGCGTTAATGGTGTTTACAGCCCAACACAATATGAATCATGGGGACCAAGTTTTGATGGTACTTTAAAGCCGATTGGAACAGCCCTTCCCGACGGAACAATTCCACAAATTACTTATGGTGCTCCTTCAAGAGACAACAGACTTGATTTATTCCAGACTGGCGTAAATATGCAAAATGATGTTTCTTTTTCTGGTGGAGACGATAAATCTACCTACTTTTTTTCATTGCAAAATGTTGATATTAAAGGAATTATACCCGAAGATGTAAGCAGAAGAACGAATGGGAGATTTAACGGAACACGTAGTTTTGGAAAACTTAAAACGTCATATAACGTCAGCTATTCAGATTTTTCTAGTGAAACTACTCCTGATGGACCTTGGATTACTGCTTACCAACTTCCTGCCAACATAGACTTTAATAGTTTGGTAAACTGGCAAGAAACAAATAGTATGGCGAACCCGCTTTACTTCTTTACCGACCTTCAAAAAAATCCATATCATCAAATAGATGCTTATCGTAATAGTGTAAAACAAAAGACTTTCAATGGTAAATTAGAGTTTGAATACCCAATTATGCCTTGGTTGTCGATTATTGAAAGAGTTGGTTTATATACTCGTAATGCTGAAACAAGAAATACTGTAGCGAAGTTTGAAGCATCAGGCAGAAGAAATGTGAATGGTTCGGTAACAGATGGAAATGAAAATTTTAGTCGTGTTAATAATGATTTAATTCTTTCTTTTCAAAAAGAAATTGGTGATTTTTCTACAAGAATGATTGTTGGGCAGAACCTAAGAGCAGACGAAACTAAAAGTACTTCTGTGGGTTCAAGCAATTTAACTTTACCAGATTTGTTCAATCCTGGAAGCCGTATTGGGGAACTCACGGGAAGTGTTGGCATTACCCAATATCGTTCGATGGCTGCTTATGGGGAATTGACAACAGGGTACAAAAATTACTTGTTTCTTACCCTTACGGGAAGAAACGAATGGGTTTCTGTTTTAAGCAAAGAAAATAGATCTTACTTTTATCCGGGCGTAAGTACTTCATTTGTCTTCACAGACGCTATTCCGGCTTTAAAAGAACAATCAACATTGAGTTTTGGGAAACTCTTTGCTTCGTATAACCGAACAGGAAACGTAACTTTAGACCCTTACTCTTTAAACAATGCTTATAGCCAAATCAATGGTTTTCCTTTTGGAAACCTTGTAGGCTTTACGCCAAGTTCACGGTATCCAAATCCAAATATTCAACCAGAATTTGTAAAATCTATTGAAGTAGGTGCTCAGTTAGCATTTTTCAATAATCGTCTTAATATTGAAGGTAGTTATATCTATTCGGATTCAAGAGGACAAATCTTTAATGCTACTACTTCTAGGGCTACAGGTTATAGCAGTGCCCTTGTAAATGCAGGACGTTTAACCAATAATATTGTCGAATTAACGATAAGTGGAGATATTATCCGAACTAAAAATTTACGTTGGAATACAGGATTTACTTTTGCCCATATCAACAATCAGGTAAAAGAATTATACGAAGGACTTACCTCATTTAATATCTTCCGCCAATCTTATGCCAATATTGGGCAATCGTACCCAAGTCTTCAAGTAAGTGATTATCAGCGTGACCCACAAGGACGTGTCGTAATCAATGCGTCAACAGGAGAACCTTTGATTGCATCAGACCCTGTACACCTTGGCACAATGGTACCACCTTACCAAATGGGTATCAATTCAATGCTTAAATTCAAAAACTTTACTTTGAATGCTCAGTTCGACTGGAGAATGGGAGGCTGGTTGTATTCTGAGATTGTACCACGTATGTACACAGCAGGTACAGATCCAAGAACAGCAGAATTTGACAGACAACCATTTATTTATCCTAACTCTGTGATTCAAAATGCAGATGGTTCTTATTCAGAAAATACCAGTGTGTATTCAAAAGGAGATAAGGCATATTGGACAAAACAAGGTGAAGTTCAAAGTAATACAGCTGCTAAATCTGATTACTTTAAACTGAGAGAATTGAATATTAGTTACTCTATTCCATCTAAAATATTAGGAACTAGACGCTTCTTCAAAGAAGCAACAATTGGTTTTGTGGCGAATAATTTATTCATTATCAGACACAAAGATAATAATTATGGTGACCCTGAATACTTATACAATACTACGGATGGTTACATTAGTTTCAGACAAGTACCTCCATACAGAACGTACGGGTTCACATTTAACATTGGATTCTAATTAAAAGGAAAATGAAAAATATACTTAAATTATTTTTAATAGTTATCTCCGTATCACTATCTGGATGCAGTGATTTCTTGGATGTGAATGATAATCCAAATTCTCCTGTTTCGGAAAATTTAAGCTTGAGTGCAAAATTACCTGCTGCTTTAGTAAGTTCTGTTAATCAGGAAACCATTCAAATAAACCAAATTGGTGCTTTTTGGGGTGGATATTGGGGTACAAGTAGCGAAGGTGTAAACCTTTTCCCTGATATGAAAAATTATAATGGTCCCGCTATTCGTCACCAAAGAGACGGGATTCCTGTTTGGGAAAATGCCTACACGAATATCCTTTATTACCAACTTATCAGAGAACAAGCAATAACTGAAAGAGCATCATTTTATGCAGGAATTGCTAAAATAATGCAAGCTTGGCATTTTTTGAGATTGGTCGATTTCTATAATAATATTCCATTTGACGAAGGACTTCAAGGTACAAAATTCCCAACGCCCAAATACGAAACAGGAAAAAGTGTATATGAAAAGTCTATTGCTTTAATTTCAGAGGGAATGACAGATATAAAGTCGTCAGCGGCTGGTAGTCAGCCCAATGCAGATGATATACTTTTCAAAGGCAATAAAGTATCTTGGTTGAAATTTGCCAATACGATTAAATTACGAGCATTATTACGTCAGAGCGAAGCGAATAATTCGGCATACATCACTACTGAAATGCAAAAAATTACGCAAGAAGGAAGTGGATTTTTGGGTGTTGGAGAATCAGCAACAATTCAACCTGGTTATTTATTAACTGCTGGGAAAATGAATCCTTTCTGGGAAAATTATTATCGTAATGTACAAGGTGTTACTACGGCTAATTACACAGATATTAGACCGACAAGCTTTGTTATCCAACAATATCAATTGCGAAATGACCCTAGACTAGCACAATTGTATGTAGCCGTAAATGGTGAATACAAAGGAGTATTGTTTGGAAACCCAAATGCTGAAAGTCAATATAACAGAAATGTTACATCTGCTTTTAAAGGGCCACAAGAAAATACAAATCGTGCTGCGGGCCTTTTCAAAAGTGCAACTCAGGCTTCCGTGATGTTAAGTTCTTTTGAAAGTTTGTTTCTTCAAGCAGAGGCAGCACAGCGAGGATGGTTAAACCAATCGGCTAAATCATTATATGAACAAGCCATCTCAGAATCATTTGTTTATATGGGTGTTGCTACCGCACAATTACCTGCTTATTTTGCCCAAACAAATGTTGCATTCAATGAAACCATTTCAAGAATTATTGAACAAAAATGGCTTGCTATCAACAGTATAAGCAGTATTGAAGCTTGGAATGATTTCAGACGTTTAGGGATTCCAGCCATTCCAAATTCGTTGGATGCAGCGTCTCCAAATGACCGCCCTTTGCGTTTTATGTATCCTGAAACAGAGCGACAAACCAATAATGTTGAAGCATCAAAACAAGGAAGTGACGATATGATTTCTGCTCGTGTTTGGTGGGATGTTAATTAAAATAATACTTTAAAATAGGTTAAAAGGGTCTCTATAAATGGTATTTTATAGAAACCCTTTTTAAGTTTTATAGATAGGCAAGTAAAAATTAACTGCTTAACTTTGCTATCAAACATTCTTTTTACAATGAAAAAAATATTTATCCTTTTACTCCTGATTATTGGCTTCAATACTTCTGCTCAAGTACTTCGTAAAAGAGCCGTTAAACTAATGGGAAGTCGCTTTGATATTACGATTGTTGCCAACGACGCATTATCTGCCGAGAATAATATTGATAGTGTCATTGCCGAAGTTACAAGAATAGAAAATCTAATTTCTGATTGGAAAAGCGATACGCAAGTATCGGAAGTAAACCGAAATGCAGGCATAAAACCTGTACGAGTTGATGCAGAAGTTTTTGCCCTGACTGAAAGAGCCATTAATTTATCTAAAATAACAGGTGGAGCTTTTGACATTAGTTTTGCGGCAATGGATAGAATTTGGAAATTCGATGGCTCAATGAAACAGATGCCAAGTCCCGAAGCCATCAAAAAATCGGTGGAAAAAGTAGGCTACGAAAACATAGAATTGAACAAGGAAAATTCTACCATTTTCTTAAAACGTAAAGGTATGAAAATTGGCTTTGGAGCATTGGGCGAAGGCTATGCTACAGACAGATGCCGAGATATGATGTTGGCAAAAGGTATTAAAGCGGGCATCGTAAACGGTTCGGGCGATATGAGTACTTGGGGGAAAAATCCAAACGGCAATACGTGGTCGGTCGGCATTACAAATCCAATGAAAAAAGATACACTTTTTGCTATCATTCCATTGGTACAAAGTGCGGTAGTAACGTCGGGAAGTTATGAGAAATTTGTGGTTTTCAATGGTAAACGATATGCACATATCATCAACCCCGTAACGGGCTATCCCGCCACGGGACTTTGTAGCGTAACCGTATTAGGCCCAAGTGCCGAAGTTGCCAACGGTTTTAGTACTTCTATCATGGTTTTGGGAAAAAAGGCAGGCTTGAAACTCCTAAAAAAATATCCAGAATACCAAGCCATTTTAATTTCAGACAACGGCACGATTTTTTCGACACCCAATATTGATGTTTCAAAATATCATGTGAAGTAGGAGTAATACTATTTGCAGAAAGGGGTTGCATTTGATTTGTAGTTCAAAGTTCAAAAATTTGGAGTAGCGAGTGTAGTCTCTTTTATCTAAATGTGTGTCGCAGTCCATGCTAATAATTGGGCACTTGGTAAAAATAATAATTGAGCTAAAATTGTCCCTAAAAGTCGAGCGATGGTCATATATACAATGTATTTTCTGAAAGTGTTTTCTGAACATTTTCCTAACGTTACATCATCGGTCATTGCAGATAAATGAGGGTCGATAAAGGCAAACATTAATATTGTTGCAAAACCATTGATAAAAGCTGATAAATTACTCGCTGTTGTCCTGTATTCTGGATTTAAATATGATGCGTAAACAGCAGATAATACACCAATTGTCAGGATGGCAACTGCAAAAATGTTTAGCAGAAATATTCTCCAAGGAAATTCACTGTCAAGTTTAATTTGAGAAATATTGTCCTTGTGAGGAATCGTCAAATTATCTCTGAAATAAAGAATACCTGCCTTAGAAAAACCATGAAGAATTAGTTTCCCCATTGATTTATGAATGCTGAAATTGATAACAGCTTTTGACAAAACTCTCTGAAAGGAAGGAATGAGCAATGCCCCAAAAATTGTCGCAATTGAACATGACAAAATAATGAGTCGAAATACTCCAATATTCTCGAATACACCATTTTTTATATCATTCTCAACTGTCTTTGCTAAAAGTGGGGCTTGAAAACCATTTGCTGTTCTTGAAACTAAAACAAGAATATTGAACAATGCAAATGAAATGGCAACTCGCCCTGTACGAATACCGACAATTCTCACTGAATAAGAAAGTGTAGTAATAAGGTTTATTATAAATGTCAGAATTAAAACGATTAATATTTGTGTTGTCATTGTTTGACTTGCTGGAAACGAACAAGTAATTATGAAATAAGACCCTTTTCATAATTACTCTGTTGGGCTGTAGATTTTCTATTTCGGTCTGTAGTCTTCATTGTAATTTTTGTAGCCAATTAGCCGTGCAGTCGGTGCCAGTAAAAATTTCAATGTCTTTAAAACTGCTTTTGGTGGTGCATCTGCTGTTGGATAAGAATCGAATTTGTTGCCTAATACTGCAAGTTGAAAAAGAACTTTTGGGGGCTTAGAATTAGCTTCATTTTCATCCCAAAATGGATAAATCTGAGAGAGACAAAAAGCAAAATCCAGTGGCATTACACTTGTTACTACAACAACAGAATCTGTTTCATTAAATGGTTTATGTGGTGTGTCTTTGGGGATGACAATTGTTTGTCCAGTTGTAAATCTTTTTATGTCGCTGCCATATAGCATTGAAAGTGTCCCACTTTTTACAACGAAAGTCTCCTCGAAGTTTTCGTGTACATGTGGCACAGGTCCATTTGATTGGGCTTGAATAGTTATGTCTGTGGTAAGTAGCCCATTCTCAACTTTTACGATTGTTTGGGTAAGTCCTTCTAGTTTTGAATGAAACGATTGTCCCACTTTGAAATAGTCGGTTAAATCTGGGGTTTTAATTGGAAATATCCAATAGTGTATTACAAGTCCACCGATGAAATAACCTGCAATAACAGAAACTGTCCATACTACCATTTTTCGTACTTTTATTTTCATTGTATCGATTGATTTTACATTCTGAATCGTTTTAAACTTACAGCCAACACGCTAATATTCAAATGTATTGTAGTATTTTTTGTGTTGTTGAAATGGTTAATATTTCAAATGCTAAAGTATCAAATTAAAAACTAACATTACTCTTTCAACCCAAGCTTTCTTCCAAAAAATTATCAAACGGTATTTTTTGCGGATTTCATCTAAAACGTAAGTAGCATGGAATCTGCTGTATAAGGGATAAATATTCCTTTTGCCTTGCAACATTTAATATATTCAATAAGCCCTTTCAAGCGTGATGCTCTTCATTGTTTTAGGTCTTAGGAAACCCTAAGATCTAAAACTAAGGAAGCATCCACGTTGCCCTAGTTGCAAAATCTTCCTGAACTTGGCTTCGCCATTTCCAAACAGATTGAGCTCCAACAGGGTCATCAAACCAATGGTTCTTCTTCGAATCAATTTGTATAAATTTTCCACCCCAACTATCTTGATTGGGTTTTTCAGGATTATTGATGCCTTTGATGGCGCTTACTAGATACAAGAATGACGGTGAATCACCTTCCCATACGCCAGGTGTTTCTGGGTAAAAACCACTTTCTGGATATATCGCACCGAGTAATCCATGTCCTTTACGGATATGCTTATTAATCCAATTTAAGTCTGATAACTTAATATCTGCTCCTTGTGCATTATTAAACATACCCATATAATTTCGACTCGACATAATGATAAATAATTCTGGAAATGTATCAAGTAACCACTGCCCAGATCCATCTTGAAGTCCAACCATATAAATACGTATTTTTTGTACGATTCTTCTTAAATCTGAAGCGCTCTTTGTCTCTTTTATAGTCCATAATGCTTGAGATAAGTCTGAAGACCCCCCCCAAATACAGAACCAAATCGGGGTATCGTCTTCTTTTTCTAATAGCTTTATTAATTGCTCTGAAGCTTCGCTTTCTCTACCTTTTCCAATTACTTCTGACGCTGGACGTCCATACGTTCCAGAAAGCCCTTGCCATGTGACAGCACGTAATTGTTTGGCTGTTGGATAGCGACTATCCTTTTTTTGAAGATTGCTACGAACATAATCATACAGGTATAGCATATCGAAAATATGCTGTTTGTTAGCTACATTGGCAAACGTTGCCGATGTGGCCACAAGAGCTTCTACTTTAAATTCGTTTGCATATAGTAAAAACCTAACCATAGACTGTAGGTCATCTGAATCACTTCTTTTTTCAGGCACGCCAAAGCCCATTCCTCCTGGTATTACATCTATAGGAGGAAAATCTGACATGATAACTACTCTTGGTTGGGAATAACCATCCCAAATTCCTACTACAATTAAAAGCAATGTTATGTATATTTTCATGATTGTAATGTTATTTGATTGGCTCCAAAATAATTCTTCTATAACTTGTTAAATGGGGTTCACCGTTGTCTTTTACCTCACAGATAATGTGAATACTTGTCCCAATAGCATTGGAAGGAACATTTACGCTAGCTTTTGCATCATTAGCTCCAGTAATGTTAAGGTTACCCGTATAAGTACTTGCCTCTGATAAAAACCACCACTTATAATTAAGTTGATTATTATCTAAATCTTTTGATTTTGAAGCATCAAGCGTTAGTGTAGTTCCACTTTTGGGTTTTAATTTTATTATATCTGTTCCTTCAGATTTATTGATAATGACAGTTGGATTACTGTTCCCACGACCATCTTTTGCCCAGTCCATTCTTGCTGCAAAGTCGTTAAAAATGGCGGGATAGAAATATGAAGCATACTTCGATGCAATTTCTTTCGCTTTTCCTTCATGATTTGTGTATGAATAGCTTGTATTATCAGGACCAACTCCCCAATTAAAATATCCTCCCCAACCAACATCGCTAGGGTTGCTTGGAACATTTAGACCATTCGGAAGTAAATACAAGAATGAAGGAGTATCGCCCTCTACACCATATTTATATTTGGGATATACTTTTCCTAGATTTCCATGACTTTGAATATTTTTTTCATATTCTTCCCAATTTTTCTTCCCTGTACCATTTTGGTATAACCATGCGCTTTCATCCCACAAGTAAACAAGGCTTTTCTCAAAGTCTTTCCGTAACCATTGCTGAGCACTGATTTCAAAAGGTGTTCCTTTCTCATAAGACCTATCTTGGTCTGTAATTGCATAAGTTGGAATTTTTTGTAAGAAAGTTCGTAAGTCTTCTGTACTTCGTTCGTTTTTTACTTTCCAAATAGCTTGTGCCAAGGTATTACCACCGCCCCATAAACAAATCCACAAAGGTCGCTTGTCGTCTGAGTCAGCCTGCTTAATTATTAAATTGCTACCATCAGAATCATAGCCTTGACCAATATTAGCGATGCCTCTTTTTTTACTCCCAAATACGGTACGCTCCCGTAGGTAGTTTGCACTTGGCCAATAACCAACTGTTTGCTTATTTTCATTGGATAGGTGACCATTTTGATTTGAACGCTTCATCAAATTAGGTAAATCCTTTTCATAAGCATCAATAGTATTATGGATTAAGCCGAAAAAATCATCTCTTGTTTCGTCTAAACTCCAACCTGTAGTATAGACAATACCTTCTATTTCGAACATATCTGCATAAGCAAACAATCTCACTAAGGATTCGCTGTCATCGGTTTCCCATGTTGAAACATCTGTCAGTACAATTATTCGAGGTTTTAATTGGGTTGATTGAGCATTAACTTGAGCGTTTGACAATTCAAAAAATACCATCCAAAATATGACGGTAAAAAGTAGTTTAATTTTCATGGTTTATATATTTAGATTTAATATCGTAAATTTAAATCTTGTTATTAGGTTAAAACAATCTATTTTTCGAGATAAACATGATGAATACCGAGATTTTAAATAAATACAACGAAAGTCGGCAAGAATACAAACCTTATGGTTTGACTTGTGAGTTGTGGACTCCTAATTTGATGTCTAAACCTGATAGACACAACGAAATAGAATTAAATTATTTTGTAGAGGGTAATATGACCTATTTATTCAACGATAGAAAAATAGTGATTCCAGCAAAAAGAATTGCCGTGTTCTGGGGGCTAACACCACACCAAATTATTGATTGTAATACCACATTGCCCTATTATGTATGTACAATCCCTTTCTCTCAATTTCTATCATGGAATCTTCCCTCTTCTTTTGTTGATAAGATTTTAAGAGGAGAAGTAATTGTAGCGTCAACTGAAAAGTATGCTGTAATGGATGAATTTATGTTCAAAAATTGGAATGGAGAAATCAATCAATCTTCAAATATGGAACTTATATTGTTAGAAGTTCATGCAAGGTTGTTGAGATTAGCGCTTGAAACCACATATAATCATCATGAATTTACATCAACTCAAAAATATGATTTTAGTGTAACAGAACAGATAGTAGTTTATATTACTCAAAATTACTTACAACCAATTAGTATTGCGGATATTGGCACAGCCGTTGGGCTACATCCTGATTATGCAAATTCAATTTTTAAGAAAGCCTTTGGTTGCACACTACATGAGTACATAATTCAAGAGCGAATTTCACATGCTCAAAGAAAATTAACAATCTCCAACCAGAGTATTACTGAAATAGCTTTTGAATGTGGGTTTAATTCAATTAGTCGTTTCAACGCAACATTTAGAAAAATGAATGGCTGTACACCACGAGAATACCGAAAGACCAATATTCTTCTTTGATTAGTGCCTCTGAGAAAACCCTTATTCAGTTCCACAGAATTTCATCTTAGCTGTTAAGTACCCATTTCCAAAAGAGTTAAATATTGAAATTTATAGAATTGATTTTGAAAAAGTCATTCCTTCATATTTCTGGTGAGTATCTTGAAATAGCTCAAACTTCAAACTGTCCGTGGTTTGTTCCTTATACCCAAAAATGTTAAAGAGCGACACGCTCGCAAATGTATCAGGGATAAATATTCCTTTTGCCTTGCAACATTTAATATATTCAATAAGCCCTTTCGAGCGTTAGGCAATTTATTGTTTTAGGAAACTTATAAGACTAGTTTAGGATCTAATAATAGCTTTGTTTATATCTATTACTTAGTTTTAGGGAAAAAACAGCAAACATGCGTATGTTTAAGAGTTGGTGTCAATTATGACAAACCGCTTGATTAAAACAAGACAACAAAAAATAAAGACATTTTAATGACACAAACATTCAGACTTTTAATCCTTTTTTTAGCAATCCTTCTAATAAGTAGTGGTAGTTATGGACAAGAAAAAGACGACTATTCTTCCAAAATAGATAGTTTAATCAAAATGACAAATCCGAGAAGTTTCAACGGAGTAATTTTGATTACTCAAAAAGGTAAAACAAAATATAAGAAGGCGTTTGGATATTCAAATTTGGGAAACAAAACTCCTTTAAAAACCAAAGACAATTTTATTATTATGTCAAACAGTAAACAAATTACAGCTGTTTTGACTTTAAAAGAAGTTGAAAAAGGGAAAATAGATTTACAAAGTCCAGTTAGAAAATATTTACCCGACTTGCTCCAAACTTGGGCAGACACTGTTACAGTTCATCATTTATTGAACTTCTCTGCTGGAATAGCCGATATTGACAAACCCTTGATTTTTAAACCAAGTTCTGACTTTAAATATGGCAACACGACTTATATAATGCTTGGAAAGATAATAGAAAAAGTTACTGGCAGAAGGTATATTGATGTAGCAAATGACTTGTTTCAAGAATTAAAAATGAAAAACACATTTTGTTTCGAGCAAGGAAAAGAACAAAATCGAGTTCAAGGTTATCGTAACACAAACAATAATTTTGCAATAGTAGAAAAGCCAATTGAAAATAATGATATGGTTTCTGCGGCTGGAATTATCTCAAATGTAATTGACTTAAATACTTGGGACGAATTATTACACAAAGGAAAAATCCTAAAACCAGAAACCTACAAACTAATGACAACTTATAGTATTACTGCACAACATAACGCTTTTGGAAAAGAAAAAATAGGTTACGGTTATGGCATAAGAATAAGTGACAAAACTCCAATCAAATATGTAGGACACACAGGTGGCGGTTCAGGTTTTGTATCATTTAAAGTGTACTTTCCCAAAACAGACGTGGACGTAATTGTATTAGAAAATCAATCTAATGAGAACATAGACTTATTTTATGAATTCGAAATTAAAATTAGAGAAATAGTAATGAATAGTAGCTTAATGAAATAATAGCTGCCGCCAATAACATCGTCTTCTTGGTGGCTGAAAGCAAAGCCATGAAGGCATACGGTTAGTCTTGACCTGAGCGGTCGGCTTCGGTGGTTTCTTTTATGGTTTATAGTTCGGTTTGAAGATATTGGGAAGAGTAGGTTTTGCCTGCTTTTTTGTTTTTAGTGCTTTTTAGAGTTTAATGAGCTATTTTGTTCTATTAGGTATAAAACTTACCTTAACCATAAATCAACATTTATGGATTTTTTTGTTTTGGTTCTCCTCTGTTCATTCCATCTTTTTGTATAGTCAGTTTTTTCACAAACTGCCATTCTTTTTGGGTTGCCTGTCAAATATTCAATCCCAACTTATGAAGAAATTGAATAAAAGCGGTTTGGAAACACAACTTTCGCCCAAGGAAAAATCAATCTTTATGATTATACAAAATCATCACAACATTCAGTAGGGAGAAATTTCTGAAAAATTGGTGATACCATTACCTACTGTAAAACGTATTCTATCGGAATTAATCAATAAATGATTGATTGAAAAACAAGGTAACAGGCGAAATGTGAGTTCCACAATAAAATAGATAAAGAGAAAAGTTATATTAAAGATTACCCTTCATTTCCTAAAAATGACTCTATTATAAAAACCCCTATTTTAAGGGATTGTATAACGATATAATAAAAACTTACTTTGCAATGTCAAGTTTAATGTTTACCTAACCATGTGCTTGAGGTTCGCAACCATGAATTTTAAGAAAGTAACAACTTGATATTTATTAATACAATTAAACTAACGGTGAGTCGGGCGGATATTGCTGTTGGTTTAATTGTATTATGAATGTTCCTGAGCCATGAAAGTAACAGAAAAAGTGATGATTGTCATTTTTTTTTAGAACCTTCATTCTCTATGCTCATTTCAAAGGGTTTTACCTTTGGCTGAAAGAACATTTGAATCATAATAAATTTAAGAAATGGATTTGTTAATAGGAATCATCGAAGATGATCATAATTTAAGAGATAATATAGAGAAGTTTTTCTCATTATACCCAGATATAAAAATTGTTTTTTCTGTGAATAGTATAGAGAAATTTTTTATTGAAAATAAATCATTAACGCAAGAGCCATACCTAATCTTTATTGATATTGGTCTTCCGGGTATCTCTGGAATAGAAGGTATCAGCTTGATTCGTAAAACCTACCCTAATGCACACATAGTGATGATAAGTGGTACTTGCAATGAGGATTCTGTTTGGGAAGCGGTAAGTGTTGGTGCAAATGGATATTTATTAAAGCCACTTTCGCTCAAGAAAATTATAGATCAAATAGATATTATTAAGAATAATGGAGCTTTGATTTCGCCAGAAGTAGCCTCAATGTTGTTTTCTAAGATTGCTCAGAAAACAAAAGAAAAAGAAGCTAAGATAGAAGGTGTTCTTACAAAACGAGAACTTGATGTGGTTGATTATTTACTTAAAGGACAAAGCTACAAAGAAATAGCAAATCAATTATTTATCAGTTACTCCACTGTAAATGACCATATTAAAAAAATATATGCAAAGCTAGAAATTAATTCGAAAGGTGAATTATTAGCTTTATTCATCAACTAAAAAATAATTATGACCAAGCACCCATTCATTTTAATTGTAGATGATAATAGAATGAACAGGCTTGTGTTGTCTAAACAATTGAGTTCTTTTAGAATGTCAATTGGAGAATGTGAAGACGGACAGCAAGCTGTTGATTTTATCAAAGAAAGTAGTTACCAGCATATAATTGTTCTATTAGACTTAAATATGCCTGTGATGGATGGCTATAAATTCTTAGTCTATTTAAAAGATAACAAGGTAGAATTTAGGGGAAAACAAATAGAAGTAATTGTAGTCTCTGCATCAGAATATGCAGTATATCAAGAAAGAAAATTAGAGGTAGAAATTGTAGCGTATTTACAAAAAGTAGTAAGTAAAGTAATGCTTATTGATGCAATAGAACTTGCTATTGGAAAATTTGACTTCGATGGTTTTTAAAAAGAATGACATAGCCTTGGATCTCCGTTTTATCTTAAATGAAGTTCCCTTTGCAGTTTTATTAGAGGATAATCAAAGAAGGTTACAATTTGTAAATCCCAATTTTTGTAAACTATTCAATATTCCTCTTGAGCCAGAGCAATTGGTTGGTTTCAACTGTGAACAAGCCGCTGAATCTGCTGCGCCGCTTTTCAAAGATTCTCAAGAGTTTTTAGAAAGAGTAAAAGAAATTCTTGAGAAAAAAGAACCCGTTAGACAAGAAATCCTTGAACTAGCTGATGGAAGAGTTTATTTAAGAGATTACTTACCTATTATCAATAATAATTTTTTTGAGGGACAAGTATGGATTTACTATGATTATACCTACGCTCATAGTTTAGAAATGAAGAAGAATAATCAGAAGAAATTCTATGAAAGTATTTTGTTGAATATTCCTGCTGATGTTGCAGTTTTTGACAAAGACCACAAATATTTATTTGCCAACAAAAGAGCTATCAAAAATGATGAAATCAGAGAATGGATTATCGGAAAAGATGATTTTGATTATGTGAAATTCAGAGGAAGAGACGTTAGTATTGCTGAAAAAAGAAGAGAGTTATTTAAGAAGGTCGTCAACCAAAAAGAGTTCAATGAATTTTTGGAAGAAAACATCACTCCTGAAGGCAATATCCAGTATCATCTTCGCAGAATGCACCCATTTTATGCTGATAACAATGAATTAGAGTTTGTTGTTGGCTATGGAATGGATGTTACTTCTATCAAAAATGCAGAAGAGAATGTTAATCGCAGAGAGAAAAATTTGGCTCAGATTACAGAAATTCTAAGTATTGCTGTAATTGTGATTGACCAATCCTTTAATGTTATTTATACAAACTCTTCTTTTGAATCTACTTTTGGTTATGCTTCTGACGATATTATAGGGAAATCAATTGATGAAATTGCTATTGAAAATATTTCTTCTTTGATAAAGGAAATAGGGCTTGCTAAGAGGAGTAATAGTTTTGAAGGTTCGACCAAAGAATATCGTTTTCAAGATAAGTATGGTTCAAAAAGATATTTAAGTATTTCGTTTGTTCCATATAACACGGCTGAAAGCAATGAAATATTTTATGCAATCTTTTTTAGTGATGTAACAGATCAACATCTTGCCGTTTCTGAATTACAAAAAATCATAGAAAAGGAGAAAAGACTGAACGAGCTTAAATCTGGTTTTGTAAATATTGTTTCTCATGAAATGCGAACACCGCTTTCTGTTATCCAGTCGAGTGCGCAAATTATGGAAATGCTTAACGAAGCTAATAAACTTGACAGAGATGCTGTTGATTTCCATACTAAAAGGATTGTTAGCGAAGTGAATGGTATGGAGAGCTTGATGGAAGAATTACTCTTGATAAGTAAAATAGAAAGTGGTAAAGTAGAATTTAGGCCGTTCCCACAAGATTTAGAAAGTTTCGTAAAAGTAATACTTCATGAAAAATATACACAATTGGCTGATGGAAGACAAATGCAAGTAATTGTAAAAGGAGTAAAACAAGAAGTAGAGTTTGATAGAATGATGATGAATCATATTCTGAATAATGTTATCAGTAATGCTTTTAAGTATTCAGAAGGAAAAAGAGATCCAATATTACAACTACATTTTAGGCATCATTCTGTAACTATAATGGTAATGGATTATGGAATTGGGATACCTGAAAAAGACTTACAAAATTTATTTAAAGCTTTCTCAAGGGCTTCAAATGTAGATTCAATTAATGGAACAGGGTTAGGTTTACATGTGATGAAATATTTCACAGATTTTCATCAAGCGAAAATTTATTGTAAATCTCAAATAAACAAAGGAACATGTATAATGCTTGAATTCACCTATAAATCATATTTGAATGCCAAAAATAGTATTAATTGAGGATGAGATACAATTAGCAGAGAACACAAAAATTATCCTTGAAATTAATGGGTTTAATTGTTTTGTTGCTAATAGAGGACAAGAAGGAATAGATTTAATAGCATCTATTAATCCGAATTTGGTTATTTGTGATATTAATTTAGACGAAATTGATGGTTATGAAATATTAAGACAAATAAGGTCAAACCCTCTATTTCTAAATTTACCCTTTGTTTTTTTAACTGCCAGAGCTGATTTTGTGGATAAAAGAAGAGGAATGAATGCGGGTGCAGATGATTTCTTGACTAAGCCTTTTAATGCAAAAGTGTTAATTGAAACCATTCAAGCACGCCTAGCAATGAGTAGCCAAAAAAAGGAATCAGTAGGTATCGAAATCAAAAAAAATGCGATAGATGTATTTTATCATGTTTCTAATCATGAATACCTAACACCGCTTAATGGTATTATTAACTTAAGCGAGATTGCTTTGGATATGGTTAGGAATAAGCAAACTTCCGACATAGAATCTTTATTAGAAGGTATTTATTCTTCTGGTAACAGGATGTTGAGGACGACCCGAAAACTATTATGGTACAACCAATTATCAAATTCGGTAAATCCTTGGAAAAATGTGTTAGGAGCTAATAGCCAAATAAACGCCATTAAGTTCCTACATGAAATTGTGGATAGTGTAACTAAAAGTTCATTGAAAATATTTGACATCAATATAAAGTCAAACGTTACTTATTTATATGGATATGATGAGAATTTAATTCAAATTATGTTCACGGAGTTAATTCAAAATATAGTCAATTTTGCTGACCATAATCGAAAAGTATATATAAATGCAAGATTTGAGAATGATTTTTTAGTTTTAATTATCAGAAACCATTATTTAGATAATTATACTATAACAACTGAAGATATAAAGCCATTTTATCAAGCACATAATCCCAAAGATATGAATGGCACAGGCTTAGGCTTATATATTGTAAAGGAATGGATTGAATTAATAAGTGGTGGTTTTGAAGTAAAAGGTGAAAATCAATTGTTTGATGTCATCATAAAAATTCCAGTGAGTTTGTAAAAATACTGATTTGGGAATAACCATAGTTAATAAAAAGATAATTAAATGCTTAACCCTAATTTTAATTCAATTACATTTCCGATAGCAATCATTTTGAGTTGTTTAATTATCTTTTTTTTGATTTACAATATTAAAAGAACAACTCAAAAAAAATGCCCAAACTGTGATAATAGGTTTTGTACAGTAATCAAAACTCCTTTCTACTTAAAAGTACTCTTATTTTATCTGAATAATTTTGAATATTATAAATGCAACCATTGCGGTAATAGCTTTATTCTCATCATAAAGCTATGAATAATCTAATACACAAGTCATAGTAGTAATTTAATTCACTTTTAAACAATAGTTTTTTTCACTAACACATTACAATCATGCAACAACCTTACATTTTTGTATTATTGGTTTTACCAATAATACAAATCATCATGCTCTTATTTTATACTTTTAGAAAGGCTTCTACAAATTGCTGTCCAAAATGCAAGAACATTTTGAGTGGTGAACGAACTAGAAGACCCTTCATGGTAAAACTTTTTTTATCACCATTTTTTAGCTTTAAATACTATCACTGTTTGAGCTGTTACGCTGGCTTTTTTATCCCTATATCCGAGCTGAAAAAAGAAAAGAGTACCAATGAAGAACTGACTGCAAAATAGATTTCAGATTAAATATCTTGTTGATTATTTCGATTCCTTAAAGATTCTTCAAAGCAATACTTGTCTTATGATCGGTATTGCTTTTTTATTTCCTTCTATTAGTAAAATAATTTGTCTTACCCCTTAAATTAGGGAAAAACCCCTACTTTAAGGGATTGCACAGACCTTAAATAAACTGTTATTTTGTATTGTAAGTTAGAAAGATTATGATATATCAAATTATTAACATTCACTAACACACTGAATTGTTTACAAATAGGCTAACCTTTTTCGAGGTGCACAACTTGACTTTTAAAATGACTTACCCAACAACACTAACAGCTTATGATATTGAACAATCAATTTCTCGACGCATTAGATGAATTTGTATTTATTGTTGATACAGAATATAAAATACTGGCATTCAATAAATCTTTCTCTTCACTCTATTTTTCGCATTTTAATGTGTATCCCGAAATTGGAAAAGAAGGGCTAATGAACAATAGTCCAAATCTTGGAGAAATTGTTAAAAGTTCATTCCAGAGGGGATTTAGTGGAGAGCGTTTTAAAATTAGCAAGCAAGTTAATGGTGTATATCTGGAATTTACGGTTAGTCCTATTTTTGATGTAAACCAAAAAGTTGAGTCTTTAGTAGTTTCAGCTCGTGAAACTACGCAGACGAATAACCTGATTAAAAAAGTTTCGGCTCAAGAAGAAAAATATCAATATGTCGTTGAAAATATTCATGATGTAATTTTTCAAACCGATGCTGTAGGTAACTGGACATTTTTAAACAAAGCTTGGACTGAGATTTTCCAATATACCGTTCAAGAATCTATTAACACTCCGTTTTATTCGTACTTACATCCAGATGATGTCAGGAAAAATGAATTACTTTTTGAACCACTTATTAATCGTAAAAAAAAGTTTTGCCGTCATGTTATCCGTTACATTACCAAAGCTGGAAAGGTAAGATGGATTAAAGTTTTTGCTACGCTTTTAATAAATGAAGAAAATGAAATTATTGGTACAACTGGTACTTTAAGAGATATTACTGACGAAAAAGTCAATGAGCATTTCAACGAGCTATTATTAAACAATGTCCGTGACCTTATCTGTATTCATAACCAAGATGGCACTTATCTTTTTGTTTCGCCCTCTATTGAAGATTTAACAGGATTCAAACCTTATGAATTAATTGGTAAAAGCCCTTATGATTTTTTTCATCCTGACGACCTTAAACTCGTCGAAAAACGCCATCAAGAGATTTTAAAAGTACGAGGAGATAGTACGTATATATCATATCGTTTTTTAAAGAAAAATGGAGATTATGTTTGGGTGGAATCTAATTCCAAGATATTCTTTGATGAGTATGAAATTGAAAATAGGATTATCACCTCAACACATGAAATTCAAGAAAGAAAATTGGCTGAAGAGAGTATGATGAAAGCTCTTCACAAAGAGAAAGAGCTAAATGAGCTAAAATCTAGGTTTGTGGCGATGACTACTCATGAATTTAAAACACCACTTTCAACTATTTCTTCATCTGCTGAAATAATTGAAATGTATGCTGAACGCACGCTTAATGTTGATACTGAAAATATTATCAAACAAGTAAAAAATATCAATGTAGAAGTACTTAGAATGACTGATATGATGGATTCTTCTCTATTTTTAGAAAAAATAGAAGCCAATAAAACAGAAGTAAACAAAGAAGAAATAGCTTTAGTAAGCTTAGTTCAGTACATTATTGACAGACAAGTAAGACATCAAAAAGATAAACGTAAATTATATTTTGAATTAAGAGGAACAGTAAGAAAAGTATTTGCTGATGCTCAACATTTAGAGCATATTTTAGATAATTTAATTTCAAATGCTTTTAAATACTCTCAAAATAAGCCAAACCCAGTTTTAATTTTAACTTTTAATGAAAATAATTTCACCATCAATATTATAGATTATGGCTTGGGAATTCCACAAAATCAGCATAAAAAAGTTTACTCATCTTTTTTTAGGGGAGATAATGTAAGGGATATTAAAGGTACAGGACTAGGTTTATTGATTGTCCATAATTTAGTGAAAATGAATGGTGGTAAAATCACTTTCGAAAGTGAAGAAAATCAAGGAACTACTTTTACTTTAGAATTTCCGTACTTCTAAAAAACGCTCCAGCATCAAAAAATAATAGATATAATTTTAAAAGTGCAAAAAATGTTTAAATTTATGATTATTGTTAGTGTTTTATTACTTTTCTTAAAGGATATTTACTGACAATTCTACCATTTCATATCAATAGAAATTTTGAATTAGTTCAATAATCATTAACTCCAATCAATAAAGATGGGTGAAAATGTTTTTTACCATTATCTATTAAACTCATTTTAAAGATGACTAAGCAAAACGACCTGTTATTATTAAGCCAAGAAGCATTAGATATTCTGATAGATCCTGTTTGTATATTAGATGCAGCATGTAATTTTGTTTTTTTCAATAAAGCTTATTCTACTTTTTTTAAAGAATTATATGGTTATTCCCCAGTAATCGGAAGTAAAAGACTTACTGATACTGACACTTTGTTTTCATCTGTTGCTCCAAATAATATTAGAAGAGGTTTGAGTGGAGAAAGATTTAGGACTACTCATGAAGCCAAAGGAAAATATTATGAGTTTTATATCAATCCAGTTTTTAATACCGAACAAAAAGTGACTCATCTTATCATTTATTCAAGAGATGTTACTGAAAAACAACAACTGATTCTAAAAGTATCTGAACAAGAAGAACAATATAAACATGTAGTTGAGAGTGTACACGAAGTGCTTTTTCAAACAGATAATGTTGGAAATTGGACTTTCCTGAATAAGGCTTGGAGTGATATTTTAGGTTATTCTATTGAAGAATCTATCGGAAAACCTTTTTATACATTTCTACACCCCGACGATATCAAAAAGAATGAATTACTTTTTGAGCCTTTAATTAATCAGCAAAAAACTTCATGTAATCATTCTATTCGTTATATCAGCAAAGCTGGTAACATCATTTGGATCAAAGTTTTTGCTACCCTTTTAACGAATGAAAAAAAGGAAATTTTAGGTGTAACTGGCACTTTAAGAGACATTACTAACGAGAAAGCGAATTCTCATTTTAGTGAGTTATTGTCAAGTAATGTGCGTGATTTAATCTGTATTTACAATCTTCAGGGCGACTATCTTTATGTTTCTCCTTCAAGTAAAGATGTTTTGGGTTTTGAACCAGAAGAACTAACAGGCAAAAATGTGTATGATTACTTTTATCCTGATGATATTGAAGAAGTACAAAGAAAACATGAACTTTTACTTTCGGAAGATAAAACAGAATCATTAATTGAGTATAGATTCCTGAAAAAAGATGGTGAATTTGTTTGGTTGCAAACGTCCTATAAAATGTTTTTTGATGAATATGATATTGAAGATAGAATTATTAGTTCAAGTAGAGAAATAACGTTGAAGAAAAAAGCTGAAGAAAGTATGATGATTGCTCTTCAAAAAGAAAAAGAGCTAAACCAGTTAAAGACAAGATTTGTGGCAATGACAGCTCATGAATTTAAAACACCACTTTCTACTATCTCTTCTTCCGCTGAAATTATAGGAATGTTTCTTGAACAACAAAACAATGATATTTTTAGGGAGAAGTTAAACAAGCAACTTGATAATATTCATACTGAAATTGTTAGAATTACTAAATTAATGGATGAAACCTTGTTTTTAGGCAAAATTGAAGATGAAACTACTGATATAAAAAAGATAGAAGTAGATTTGGTTTCAATTGTAAATTATGTCATGGAAAGACAAAACAGGCATCAAAAAGATGGAAGAAAATTAATAGTGAAGCAAATCGGAGCGGCAAGAAAAATACTTGCTGACCCACAGCATTTAGAACATATCATTGACAATTTGGTATCGAATGCTTTTAAATATTCTCCGAAAAGAGAGAATCCAAAATTAACCTTTTACTTCAATGAAAATGACTATGTCATTGAAGTAAAAGATGCTGGTATCGGCATTCCAAGAAATCAGTATAAAAAGGTTTATTCTTCTTTCTTCAGAGGCGAAAATGTTGGAGGAATAAATGGAACAGGTTTAGGATTATTAATAGTACATAACTTAGTAAAAATGAACGGAGGTATTATTACTTTTGAAAGTGAGGAAAATGTTGGAACGACTTTCAGGTTAACTTTTTCGTATGCTTAATTCAATAACGATAATCGGCTAGCTTTTTAATAAGGTAGTCGTTTGCTGATTGCTTGAAAAATATTATAACAAACAAAGAGCCAAAGTCATCAAATTGACTGAAGAATGTGTGAAAGTGCTACAAAAAGCATTGATAGCTATTGAAAATGCTAACCTTGATTTCTGCCTGACTATATTCCGTTCTCTTACTTTTGGAATTACTTTACATTGGTGTACTCATCAGTCACGTCAAAAAATGGCGGAACTGATGGAGTAAAATAATCTATTCTTCCTAAACAACTATAATTTATTAATACTCTTCCTAAAATTCACCCAACCGAATCCTCCAAAAAGTAAACTAAAAACGATCAATGATAGATATGTTTGTAAGCTTTCGTTTGTCGTCTGATTCTTAAATATTTCTGCCTCAAACTTTTTCCAATTTTCACTATTGACAGGCACTTCAGCGAATATTTTTGGGTAAAAATATAATCTTATTTTTTCGTGAAATTCGCCCGTCTCGTCTAAAAATGCTAATTGATTGCTCAATCCGGCTTGTGCAATTTCATTAAGTTGTAATTGCGTGTGAATCGTCGGAATAAATTGTGCGATAAGCTTGCTTGCATTATTTCGCTGAATCAATTTTTGTTTGAAAGCAGTAGCCTGAGCCGCTGCATCGTCGTCGCCAATTTGTTGCATGGCATAATACCAAAGCCAACTAAATTCTTTATCAGGTAAAGGGAATTTTTTAAACTGAGGATAGCGTGCGTAAAACCTGTTCATTGTTAAGGTTTTGTCCATATCCCATTTTTCATGATAACCTTTTCTTTGTTTGAGTGTGGTGGACAAAGCTTCGGGTACAGGGTATTTATTTACCAAATAATTATTCAAACTGGCGGGTAGAATAATGATTAGGACTATCCAAATTGACAACAAAATAACTGCATTGGCATTAGAATTTTTCTGCAAAGATGCTACCCAAAAACATATTCCAAACCAAAATAAAATGTACAAAATGGAAATTCCGACAAAAGAAAAAAAGATGCTTTCTAAAGGTATTTTCAAGAAAAAAACTGACAAGAATAGGATAAAAAGTAAGACGGCTATCACAGCGATAAACCTGATAAAAAAGAGTTGCAAAATATATAAAAACAAGTTTTTACTCTGAATCGCCACAATTCGCCAAGTGCCAGATTCTTTTTCTTCTGAAATAATATTGTAGGTAAATGCAATGATTATCAATGGAAACAAAAAGATAAGTACAAAGCTAAAATCAATATTTCCGAGCAGAAGATTGGTCGGATTGTTCAAATCTGCATCGTACTTCTGGGCTTCTAAACCTCTGATGGTTAGGCTCTGAATGGAAGAGTTGACATCTCGCTGACCAATCGACAAACCATTGATAGGCAATGTTTCGTTGACAAAGGCAAACTTCAAATAGTACAATAATAAACCTATTTCGTCTTTGTGATAATTGACATTTCGGGCAATGTACTCTTTTTGATAAACCGCTGTTTCTGTAATATTTTGTTGTTGTTTTTCTATAAATTGTTTGCCTACAAAAAGGCTAACGATTCCTGCGATGAGTAAAAAACTTAAACCTATTTTTACGCTATTAGACCGTATAAAATTCTTGAATGCTAAGACTATCATATTAAATTGCTTTTAAGGTTTTAGACAGTATTCTGATGAAAAATAAGAGTAATCCAACCCAAAAAATAAAGGCTAAAACAGAAATGATTTCGTGGCTAAAAACCGAACTTACTCCCGAAGGTTGATATTCAAATTCGTGCATTTCTTCCCAATGTTTTTTGTCGAGGGTATGAGGTTTTTCACCTATTGCTGGCTTTTTATTACTGATATATTTTATCTGTAATTCATTCATTTTCTGAGCCATTTCGTAGCGATATTGTTCTGCTTGCTCCTGAAAATTGATGTATGAAGCAAAATCAGTACTTGCCAACGCCATTGATAAGTTTTTAATCGCCATAAATGGATTCAAAAATGCCATGACTTTTGAAAAACTATTCTGTTTATCATAGATTTTTAGTAGCTCGTCTAAATGATGATTATAAATATTAGCACTTATTTTTTCGCCTTCTGCCATCACAAAACCGCTATAATTGAAGGGCAGTTTTTGTACTGAATCTACTTGATAAACTGTCAGCAGTGAATCTTTCAAGTTTTTATAATGTGGGTCGTCGGGGTTGTGGCTATCGCCTTCTTTCAGAATATCATTTTCTATATCGGCATTAAATTGTGCTTTTGATGGCGTCGAATAAAGGTAAGCTCCCAACGCCTGCGAACCTCTCGGAAGTACAATCGTCAGCATCAACCAAATGCCAATAAGTGAAGTAAGTGCCGTTTTTGAAGTTTTACTAATGGCAGAAATCAAGACAGCAATCACACAAAAAATAACTAAATAGACAAAATAAACGAGTATAATCAAGAGTAAACGAATACTTTCGTCTATTGAAATAGTCATATTTTGAAGTAAAGCCCAAAGTAGAATCGTAGCTACGATAATCGGGATAAAAAGCATCATTACTACGCTAATAATTCCAAGACTTTTACCTACAATTAGTTCTTTCCAGCTTACTCCTTGGCTCAACAATATTTTAAGCGTTCCGTTTTCTCGTTCGTTAGCAATACTGCTAAAACCCAAAAAGAAAATTAGCAATGGCAAAAGTACTTGTAGCACCATCGCAATACTGATTTCACCAAAACGCAACATTCCAGTTGAAAAACCTGCTTCCGAAAAGTTGACAGTATTTTGTTTATGAGCTTCAAGAAAAATGGTATTGCCCAAAAAACTTTCCATGCCAAAATCAAAAACACTTAGCGGAGCTTTTGGACGAAAAGCAAAATGACCAAAATGTGCCATTCGATGCGGATGCTTGTCGGGATTACTCAGCCAATCTTTTCGGGCTTGTTCTTGGTATTTTGCTCGTATTTCGTTTTGTTTCTGAAAATTTATCCAGCCCGAAAAAGCTGCATAAATCAGCAGTAAACCGATAAAAACCGTTAGCAGAAATACTCCCTTATTTCTAAAGGCAGTATTTCTAAAATGCTTGGCGATAAGAATTTCTGTATGTGAAAACATATTGTTAAAATTTGTACGTCAATGTAAGGGTCATATTTCTTGGTGCAGCAGGGAACAAACGCAAGTAGTTTTGTGCACCTAGCCAATAAGTAGTATCAAATATGTTCCCAGCATTCAAGGCTACTTGTACGTTACTGTTGTTTGGCGTGTAATAAAGTGCTGCATCAAAAGCGGTGAAAGCAGGCACTTCAAAAGCACGAGTAAACCAAGGAATTTTACTGCCTTGGTGCTGAACGCCCAAACCCACACCAAGGTCTTTGAGGGCTGAAGTAGCCAGAAAATTATAGCGAGTCCAGATATTAAAGCTGTTTTTGGGGGTATTTTGCTTTCTTGCACCAATCAATGATTCGTCGTTATCTTTAAGGATAATGGCATCAATGTAGCTATATGATGCGTTGATTTGCCAATTGGGTAAAATATAACCCGCAATATCCCATTCAATACCTCTGCTTCTTTCTTCACCACGAGTAACCAGAAGGTCAGGATTTGTGGAGTCGTTGGCATTCATCAAAATATTTTTCTGCTTGATTTCATAAAAAGCCACATTCAATCTTACTCGGTTATTGAACAAGTCAGTTTTCATACCCAATTCTTTCAAATCACTTCTCAGCGGGTCAAATTGGCTACCCGCAGGCAATGAACCCGTTTGTGGCATCAACGTTACAGTATTGGATTGCGGCTGGAAACCTTCCAGATAAGTACCGTAAACATTGATAGATTTATTGATGCTGTATGTCAAACCGATTCTTGGTAATAATGCCGTTTTTTCTACCGTCAATGGATTATTGGCTTTGTAGTTGGTGATGTCTTTGAACCATTCGTTTCTTAAACTCAACAACAAAGTAAATTTATTCCATTGTAATTGCTCTTGAATATAAATGGCATTGGTCGTAGTAAGTGCCGATGGTAAAGCCGTGCGAACATTTAAAGTATAATCTTCTACATTACGAATGGTATAAGTTGGATTCGACAAATCGAAGTGATTTACATTTGGTTTTGGTAATACTTTTCCCCCAACAGTAATAGTCTGGTAATTGGCGGCATTGGCTAATACAAACGAACTTGCCACAGAACCGTCTTTTAACAAATAGCCACGAGCCGCATTTTGTCCGCCACCTTTCAGTTTTTGCCAACTGTTCAAATCGTAACCTACTAATAATTTATGACTAACGTTTCCAGTTTTAAAATCAAAATTGAAGTACGAATTAAGGTTATCAATATTCCAATATTGCTGACGTTGAACAAATTGCATCGCTGCCAAGCTTGTTACAGGTTGGTTGGTAATATCTACGGCAAAAGCATTGGTGGTGCGGTGTTCTTGTAAATTTTCTGTCCAAGATTGTTTCATGTACGAAGTATTGAAACCAATATTTTGGCTAAACTTATGAGCAATATTTCCCATAATGATTACTTCTTTAGATTTGAAAAAATCATTGGAAGCACCCAAATTCAAACTTATAGGCGTACTGTTCAAATCTGTTTTACCAGCCGTCGCCCCGAAAATTGGCTGACCTCTGTCCAAATTTCCCGTCATATTACTAAAAATCATTTCGGCATTTATGGCAGTTTTGTTGTTAGGAATATAGCTAAACGAAGGCGAAATCAATACCGATTTATTTCCGACTAAATCTCTGAAAGAACGGGCTTCCTGATACGCCGCATTCACACGATACAATAAAGTTTTAGTATCGTTTAAAGGCCCCGTAAAATCTAACGTTCCTCTGAAAGTACTAAAACTACCTACACTTATACTTACTTCTTTTCTATCAATCGCCAAAGGTTTTTTTGTCACCAAATTGATACTTCCCCCCGGGTCAACCGATGAAAAAGTAGCACTGGCGGGACCTTTGATTACTTCTACTCTTTCAATATTACTTGTCAGTGGTTGTAAGAAATAATACTGACGAGTACGCATTCCATTAATAATTTGTCCTTCTTCGTTCTGACTAATTCCTCTAATCGAATATTGATTGTAATAACTTGAAGGAATTACTCCACTAGCAATTTTTACGGCATCCGCCAAATAAAAAGCCTGTCTGTCGGCAATTAATTCTTTCGTTACAGTTGAAATCGACTGAGGAATGTCTTTATTCAAAGCAGAAATTCTCGTTGCCGAAAAAGAGTATTCGCTGTTATAATCTTTGGCTACTCTACCCAATACTTCAACTGTTTGTAATTCTTTGTTTTCGGGATTCAATTCAATTTTCAAAAAAGTACCATTGGCTTTTACTTGATAGCTTTTGTACCCTACCGAAGAAACCTTGAGTATTCCTTTTCCTACAATTTCAAAATTACCTTCTGCATCAGTAACAGTTCCTTGTTGCGTATTTAAAAATTGAACATTCGCCCCTTTGATTTTTTCTCCAGTACTTGCATCGTTTACTTTTCCTTTGATGGTTTGTGCTTGAAGGTAAATAGAGGTTAATACAGATAAAATGGTAAAAAAGTACTTCATAATATTTTTGTGTGTTAGTTTTTATACCGTTTGTAAATACAATTGTTCTAATTCATTCGCTGATATATCTTTTGCCTCTATCACCGAAACTAGATTTCCTTCTTTCATAATTCCGATGCGGTGGGCTACTTCTTTGGCACGAAAAATATCATGCGTTGCCATCAAAATAGCAGTTCCGTTAGCAGAAAGTTCTTTCAAGATTTCTGAAAATTCATTAGAAGCTTTTGGATCTAATCCCGAAGTTGGTTCATCCAAGAGTAAAGCTTTAGCATTTTTAGCAATGGCGATGGCGATGCCAACTTTTTGTCGCATTCCTTTTGAATAACCTCCTAAATTTTGCTGATGAGCCTTTTTTTGTAGTCCAGCTTTACTTAAAAATGACCCAAGTTCTTCTTGAGAATATGAAAAGCCAGCCAACGCACTAAAAAACTCAAGGTTTTCGATGCCCGTCAAGTTCGGATAAAGCATTACCGTTTCAGGTATATACGCTAAGTGTTGCTTGGTTTCATGGGTGTTTTCTACTACATCAATATTATTGATGGAAACTGTTCCTTCGCTTGGTTGAATAAAGCCCAAGAAAAGATTAATGGTTGTGGTTTTGCCCGCTCCGTTTTGTCCTAATAAGGCGAAAATCTCACCTTCTTTGATGGTGAGATTCAAACGGTTTAGAGCAACATGATTACCGTATTTTTTAGTAAGGTTTTTAGCTATTAGCATGTCGAAATAGTGTTTATTCTTTTGCAATGATGTTGCAAATATAGATGTTTTATTTTACTTGCAATGATGTTGCAAATAAAATAAACTAAGAGATTGACTTAGCTGATTAAATTTCAAGCAATATTCTAGCACATTAAGCTGGGCTGAGATGAAAAGCTGGTACTTTGCTTGCAGTCCATTTTGGTGGATTGCCATAATGTACTTGTTTATCTTGATAAGTATTAAAATTGCTTGTACTTCTTAGATTTATGCCATTTTAATGCGATTCTTTTTCAAATTCAATTTTTTAATAAAAAGAAACTCACTACTTTTACGGTAATTTATAATCAGTCTAAATAAATGACCTTGATTTTACTATTTAATTGTTGAGTAGTCTAAGTCGTTCTAATTATCATTAAACAAGTATTTCAAAATATTATCATGAAAAAACTAATCATTGCATTATTTACAGTTGTTTCATTCACAGCAAAATCGCAACAAAATGTACTGTTGGATCAGTCATTCTGGAAAAACCAACCTAGTGTAAGTACGATTAAGGCTGAAGTAGAGAAAGGCAATAATCCTTCGCAACTCAATGCTATGTCTTTTGACCCAGTAGTGATGGCAATCAACGCTCAAGCACCTAATGAATCTATTAAATTTTTATTATCTCAGGCTGGAAATACAACCGATAAATTAACTCATGATGGTCGTACTTATTTGCACTGGGCTGCTAGTAAAGGCAATGTAGAAATTATGGAGTTTTTAGTAGCGAAAGGTGCAAAAGCAAATGTAGAGGATAGTCACGGTTTTACACCCTTGAACTTTGCTGCTACAGGCGGACAAACGAATACTCAAATTTATGATATTTGTTTGCGTAGCGGTGCTGATTTGAAAAAAGACCTTAATCACGATGGAGCGAATGCACTTCTATTGGCTGTGGCAAATGACAAAGACCTTGTTTTAACCAATTATTTTATCTCAAAAGGACTTGATTTAAAAAGTACTGATGCAGAAGGAAACAACGCATTTGCTTATGTAGCCAGAAGTGGAAATATAGCAGCCATGAAAACCTTGATAGAAAAAGGAGTAAGTGCTACTGACCAAGCGTTTATTATGGCGGCACAAGGTAGTCGTAGAGGAGCAAATAGCATCGAAGTATATCAATTTCTTGAAAGTTTGAAATTAAAGCCGACTGCAATTAGCAAAAGTGGAGAAAATGCTCTTCATTTTATCGTGCGTAAACCTAAACAAAATGATATTATCGCTTATTTCTTAGCAAAAGGTGTTGATGTTAATAAAGCTGATAATGATGGAAATACAGTATTGATGAATGCTGCTTCGTCGAGTCGTGATACAAGTGCTTTGGGCTTGTTGCTTCCTCATGTAAAAAATATTAATCAAGGTAATTCAAAAGGTGTAACAGCTTTAGCGATGGCTGTTCGTAGTAATTCACCAGAAATTGTACAGTATTTGCTAAACAAAGGTGCTTCGGTAAAGGTAACTGATAAGAATGGTGATAATCTTGCGGCTTATCTTATCCAGTCGTACAGTAGTGGAGAAGGTCGCCAAGCATTTGGTGGTCCCAAACCAGAAGACTTCGATACGAAATTAAAAGTACTTCAAGAAAAAGGGTTTGATGTAAAAACGCCACAAAAAAATGGCAATACTCTGTTTCATTTAGCGATTGCTAAAAGTGATTTATCTTTGTTGAAGCGTGTTCAGGCAATGGGCGTGGATATAAATGCTAAAAATAGCGAAGGACTTACCGCTTTGCACAGAGCTGCTATGGTTGCCAAAGATGATGCCATTTTAAAATATCTTTTATCAATCGGTGCTTTGAAAGAATCAGTTACCAATTTCAAAGAAACAGCTTTTGACTTAGCAAGCGAAAACGAAACTTTAGCTAAAAGTAAAATATCTATCAACTTTTTAAAATAAATTGGAGAGATTGTGAATTTTCATTTACAATTAGTGCTGTATGAATGTATATTCAAAATATTTTTGACCAATAATTTGTGGTAGCGGCAACCCTTGCGGTTGCCACGCATGAAATAAAAGGCAACCGCAAGGGTTGCCGCTACTTTGTGTTAAAAAATAATTTTAAACCTTCAATAGTACTCATTCACGATTCACAACTAACTCATTCACCAACTCACTCAATAAATTATGCGTAATTTCTGTAAAATTGGCTTGTTTATTTTCATGTTAAGCCTTGTTCAATCTTTTACTTCATCGGCTCAAACGGCTACTACCAAGTACAAATGTATGATTCAGATGACCAACTACATGGGCGAAGGTGCTTATATCGTCGTATCTGTTGTTGATGCAAAAGGTGCTTATGACAAAACCTTGTATGTATTAGGTGCAGACAAAAAATGGTATAAAAGTTTAAAAGAATGGCATAAAGCTTATTCTAAAAAACCAAGTAATATTAGTGCTATTACAGGAGCTTCGGCGGCTGGTGGCGATAGAAGTGTTATCGTTTTTGAAATAGAAAATTCAAAACTTAACGCAAACTATAAATTACGCTTTGAAAGTGCAGTAGAAGACAAACCATATTATGTTAAAGACCTTGAAGTGCCTTTGACTACAGAAGGACTTGCTGCCAAAAGTGAAGGTACAGGCTATATTCGCTATGTACGTTTTAGTGCTAACTAATCAGGTATCAATCTATGACAATTTCAATCTGGAGATACAGCCACTTAATACTGGCTGTATCTTCTTTTTTATTCCTTGCTCTGGCTTCAATAACGGGTGTAATTCTTGCTTTTGAACCTATCGCCGATACCGTAAATACACATCAAGTTGCTGATTTTAAAAGTATTACTTTGTCGCAGACACTTCCACAATTACGGAAAAAATATCCTGATATTAGTGAATTAAGTGTGAATGCTCATCAATCAGTTATCATCAAAGGCAGTAACATCGACGGAAAAAATAAAGAGGTTTATGTAAATCCGATTGATGGAAAAGTACTCGGCATTCCTTCGCCCAAAAATGAGTTTTTTCAGTGGACAACCGATTTACACCGTTCTCTTTTCATCCACGAAACGGGTCGTTTTTTGATTGGCTTAACGGCTTTTTTATTACTCCTAATTAGCATTTCGGGAACGATACTTATCATTCAAAGACAAAGAGGTTTAAAGCGATTTTTCACCAAAATAGTCAAAGAGAATTTTGCTCAATACTATCACGTAGTGTTAGGACGCTTGTCGCTGATTCCGATATTAGTGATTGCCCTGACGGGAACGTATCTTTCTTTGGTAAGATTCGAGCTTATCAAAAGCGAAAAAGTATCTTTAGACATAGACTTTGATGCCATCAAATCTTCGCCTGAACAAAAGCCAGAAGATTTTGCCATCTTTAAAAACACCAAACTTTCGGAAGTAGAAAGCATAGAATTTCCTTTTTCGGAAGACGTAGAGGATTATTACACTTTCAAATTGAAAGATAGAGAGCTTGCGGTCAACCAAATTACAGGAGAAATTCTGGCTGAAAAACAGTATCCTACGGCTCAGTTATTGACCAATCTTAGCCTTGATTTGCATACGGGCAGAACAGGTTTTCTGTGGGCAATTATTTTGGCAATAGCTTCTTGCAATATTCTTTTCTTTATTTATTCAGGCTTTGCGATTACTTTTAAACGAAGAGCAAAGGGCATCAAAAACAAGTACAGTGCCGAAGAAAGCAAATTTATCATTTTGGTAGGTTCTGAAAACGGAAGTACTTTACAGTTTGCTTCGTCGGTGCATGAGCAATTGATTCAAAATGGCGAAAAATCATTTTTGGCTGAAATGAATCAATATCAGATTTATCCAAAAGCTGAATATTTGTTGGTGATGACCGCCACTTATGGCTTAGGCGACGCTCCTACCAACGCCCAAAAGTTTACTTCATTATTGGCAAAATATCCACAGACAAACCCCATTCGTTTTTCAGTGTTGGGTTTTGGTTCGCACGCTTATCCAGATTTTTGTCAGTTTGCTTTTGAAGTAAATCAATTATTGACTCAGCAAAATTGGGCAAAACCTTTGGTGGGCATTCATACCGTTTCCGACAAATCGCCAAGTGAATTTGGTTTGTGGGCTGAGGCTTGGACACAGCAAACAAATTTGCCAATTTCCTTGAAAATTGAGCGTCCTAAAGTAGAAGAAATGAGTACTTTGAAAGTACTTCAACATACAAAAGATACTTTTTCGGAAGATACTTTTATGCTTCGCTTTGTTCCGCAAGAAAGAGTAAAAGTTACTTCGGGAGATTTATTGGCAATTTATCCCGCCAACGACCACCGAGAAAGATTGTATTCGATTGGATTGATTGACAAAGAAATTCAGTTGAGCGTTAAGCTTCATCCCAATGGTTTAGGCTCAAATTACTTGTACAATTTGAATGCGGAAGAAACGATTTCAGCTAAAATCGTCAGAAATAAAGCTTTTCATTTTCCTAAAAAAGCAAGTGCCGTAATGATGATTTGCAACGGAACGGGCATTGCTCCTTTTCTGGGCATGATTAGTCAAAATAAAAAGAAGATTCCTTCACAGCTTTATTGCGGTTTTCGAGCCAATACTTCTTTGGAAATTTACGAAGCATCGCTTAAAGCATTTCAAGAAAATCAGCAATTGCAACAACTAAATATTGCTTTATCCAGAGAAGGAACGAAACAATATGTAGGCGATTTAGTAAAACGAGATGCCGAACAATTTGCTGAAGTGTTACAAAACAAAGGCGTAATTATGATTTGTGGCTCGCTGGCAATGCAAAAAGATGTAGTTGAAGTACTGGATAAGATTTGTCAGGAAAAAATTGAGAAAAGTGTAAGCTACTTCCAATCGCATGGACAGATTTTGATGGACTGTTATTAATGGTGATTGAGTGAATTGTGAATGAGTGATTTACAGAATATTCACTTGGCATTACCCCACTATCCAATGTTATTAGCATTGGATAGTGGGGTTTTTACTTTGCGGTTTTCTTCATATTTATACGGGAAATTGCGTGAAAAAGATGGGTAAACCTATCTCAGAGATAGGACATCCTATCTTTTTCACGCAAAAAACCGCAAAAAAGACCCGTCAATCTATCATTTAGATAGCTCATCCTATCTAAATGATAGGCTCTCCCATCTCCGAGATGGATTGATGATTCTTTTAGATAGATCGTCCTCTCCTAAATACTCATTGCGTACCTTCACTTCATTTGGAAAATAAACAAATCTTTGATAATGCTATGAGTATATTTGTTTTTAATTTGATACTTTGAGGCTTGAAAGATTTTCTATTTAAACAATACAAAAAGAACTACAATTTCCCCCCACCATAATTTAACCATTCAATTGAAAATATTGAAACATCCGTTTGAAAGTAATCCAGATGAATTTTACGAATATTTATTACTTGGACCTTTAACTGCAATTTATTTAGCCAAGAAAAAAACTCAGTTTAATATCATAAAAGAATTCTCCAACCTACTAATTGATAAATTTGCTATTCACTCTTCTTCTTTCTTTCACTTATCTAAAGGTATTATAGAACTGAAAAAATCTAACGAAAAGATAAAAATGAAAGGTTTCGACTTATTTACAGTCAACTCTACATTTAGGACTATGATGGAGAGTTATGCTACGTTCAATAATATTTTCGTAGAACCAAAATCAGAGGAAGAGGAAGAATTTAGATTTCTACTATGGAAACTTGATGGTCTATTTGATAAAGAAAAGTTTGATATTGGAGAAAATGATTTTCCTGAAGCAAAAGAACTACTAGAAAGAGATAAAAAAATATTAGCTGAAACTGTTGCTAAAATTGAAGCCTGTAATTTCTACAATGTTTTGCCAAAATTGGAATTAGAAAAAGTTTATAAACCTGATAAATCAAAAACAAATTGGAGATTCCTAATTGATGACAATTTAAAAGTTACACCTTTAAAAATTACAGACTTAATTAAACATACTTGTAAAACAAAAGGATTTATAAACAACTACAGATACACTTCTACTCATGCTCATACAAATTATTTATCGATTGAACATTTTAAGCAAACTCGTGGAATTCCAATACCTGATGAATATGTAAATCCTATAACGAAACTTGCAATTTATCTTACCTGTTTAATGATTTCTGATATTACTCTTATTGATGATAATGCAAAAAAGGTATTTCAGAATCTTCCAAATGAAGTAAAAGAATATGTAACAGGAATAACTAAAGCAATTAAAAAACAATAAAAGTAGCCACCTTTGTTACTCTAAGTCTTTTCAACTTGAAAAATAAATAAAATACAGGGTGAACCAAAGACTAAAAACAACAACCGCACAAAATATGACTGACCTAACCAACATTTACAAATTTGTTTAAAGGTTTTAGATACAAAACGATGCGACGATTCGCCAGAATTACTTTAAAGAAAGAACTATTTATTATTCAACTTTTCCAATTCGTGAACAAGCTGAAAAGGGCGAATGGAACTATAGAAAGCGGTTTATTGTGTTGGCATTTTGGATTTTACATTTGACGATTACGAAAATGAACCTGAAAAAAATGAAGTAGTTCATACCATTAAGCTCAAAAACCCCAAACGGCAAGATTTTCTACGACAGATTGACTTATATTTATCTTGAAATGCCCAATTTTAAGCAGACAGAGACTGACTTACAAATCCGTTTGGATAAATGGCTGTATTTTATCAAACATTTAGAGGATTTTCAAACTATTCCAACAATCATTCAAAAATGAAAAATCCACCCAAAACTTGAGTGGATTGTATAGTAAATCTATTTAGAAAAATAATTTCTAAGGAAAGCCTACATGGCTTTCAGCCACCACGAACCCTTAGCTATTATAGGCAGGCATTCGTTAGCCTGACTTTGCAAGTTTTTCAATTGTCAAACCTTGTATTACAATACTGAACAGTACACAAAAATATGTTGCTATTAAGAGAATGTTCTTTGTTTCACTGTCTGGCAGTGATAGAACCAATGCTAAAGAAAGTCCGCCACGCAAACCGCCCCAAATAATAAGTTTAGCTTCTTTGTTGTCAAGCTTTAGAAGTTTAGGAAACAGTAAATGAGGAAAATAAACAATGATAGTTCTTGAAAGTAGAACTATAAAAATTGAAATTAATCCTAAAAGGATATAGCTTCTTTTAAAATCAATCACAATCAATACAAATGCAATTAAGATAAAAAGAATAGCATTTAGAATTACATCAACTAACTCCCAAAACTTATGTACGTATTCCTTTGTCGTATCACTCATTGCAAGGTTTTGTTTATAGTTTCCAACCATTAGCCCCATTACAACCATTGCCAATGCTCCTGAAATATGAATGTAATTACAAAGAGCATAACCTCCCATTACAAATGCAAGCGTCAATAGTATTTCTGTTTCGTAATGGTCTATAGATTTTAAAAATAAATGCAAACAATAGCCTAAAATTAATCCCGCTACTATACCTCCAACCGCTTCTTCAAGAAACAGCAGTCCAAAATGTGAAAAACTAAAATTGCCTGAATTTAACGTGTCTAATAAAGCAATAAAAACGACAACACCTACACCGTCATTAAATAGGCTTTCGCCAACTATTTTTTCTTCCGTTTTTTTAGGCACATTTGCTTTGGTCAGAATACCCAATACTGCAATTGGGTCGGTTGGGGAAATTAATGCACCAAAAAGTAAGCAATAAATAAAATCCAAATGCAATTGTAATAATTGAGATATACCGAAAAGTAATCCTGCAATGATTATCGTTGAAAGCAAAACGCCACCCAATGCAAATACAGCAATTGGTTTTATTTGCTTTTTTAAGCCTTCCCAATTAGTGTGCATTGCACCTGCAAAAAGTAAGAAGCCCAATAAGACATCTAAAATTATCTTATCTATTTTTACATTGGCTATTGCCTGTTTAATATCATCGTAAGGTAAATTCAGCCAAAGCCTTGAACTAAATACAATGAGAGATAAAATTGTAGAAAGCAAGAATAAGCCAATAACAAAAGGAAGTTTTAAAAACTTTTGATTGATATAAGCAAAACCTGCTGATAGGCAAATAAGCGTAACTACTGCGAAGTAAATATTCATTTTATTTTTCTGTTTCTATGATTTCAATGCTGTCAATACTTAATTTTTTAAGCATCCAAGTTTTTAATTTGTCTTTATCGGTATCAATTAGTTTTGGTTTTGAATTATAAATTAATAAAGTGGAAAGTCTTGTACTGTCTTTTAATGCTATATTTTGTTTGGAAACTGAAACAGAACTTATTGTTGGGAAAAATATATTTATTTCTGCAAGTAATTGCTTATTGTCAAAAGTGCTTTCACTTAGTTTTTGCTCCAAAAGTGCAATACTCTTGTCTTTTTCGCTTAAGGCGTTATCTTTTTTATTTACTTCATTTAGAATATCGTCTTTAAGGCTTTGTAAATTGTCAGAAGAGTTCTGCCTGATGAAGAGTTTAGTATTGGATAGCCCTGAAACTTTGAGTTTTTCATTAAGTTGTTGTACTTCGGTTTCAGTAAATACTTTTTTTAAAAAAGCTAATTCAATTATTTTAGAAGTCGTGGAGTAGTTTATCCTTTTATAAACCAAAGTACTTCCATTCTCCACAAATTCCTTTTCAATAAAATTATTAGCTAATTGTTTAAACTGTTGCTCTTTGTATAGAGTGAAAGCAAAGAACGCACTTGGCAAAAGCATTAATAAGACAATTGCCGTTACTCCATATCTAACTTGCTTTTGATGCTTAATGTCTATTTGTTTAGAGGCTGGATACTTTAAATACTTAACAATGCTATAAGTTGCAATGCAAATAAAAACGCAGTTGATACTATACAAAAACAAAGCACCTAAAAAGAATTTCCAATTTGCAGTCGCAAGTCCGTAACCTGCTGTGCAAAGTGGCGGCATTAAAGCAGTAGCAATTGCAACTCCTGGAATTGGGTTTCCTTTCTCTACTCTTGTTATGGCTATTACACCTGCTAAACCACCAAAGAAAGCTATAAGAACATCATAAATATTAGGGGAAGTCCTTGCTAATAATTCTGATTGAATTTCTTTGAATGGGCTTAAATAAAAATAAAGTGTCGCCACAATTAAGCTGGCGACTGTTGCAATTAAAAGGTTAAACAATGATTTCCGCAAAAGAGTGAAGTCATAAATACCCAATGCAAAACCTGCCCCAACGATTGGTCCCATTAATGGCGAAATTAGCATTGCTCCAATAATTACGGCTGTTGAGTTTACATTCAGTCCGATCGAAGCAACCATAATTGCACAAGCCAAAATCCAAAGGTTAGAACCTGTAAAAGAAATATTGCCTTTTACATTGTCTAAGGTTTTTTGTTTGTCTTCTTCGCCTTTATTCAGGTTAAATAAGTCAGTTATAAAATTTGTCATATTGTTGTCTCTTCAAAGGTTATAGGGTGTCCGCTATGCTTGCCTATAATGTTCGTATTAGCGAAGTAGTTAGCATCGCTGTTTATTTCGCCAATACAAACTTAACGGGTTTCGTTCTTAATATGTAATTTTTTGAAATGTCTTTCTTATCGTTTGTAAGCCGTCTTATCCCAGAAATCAGTAATTTGATAACCTGCTTTTTGAAGTATCTCAGCTACAGTGCGAAAAGCATCAATTGTTGTTCAAAGATTAGCCTTAATTTCCTCAAATTAAGTGCATTGTCAACTTTACTATTAATATCTGCAAGATTAGATGTTATACACTTTTGTAAATACTGTAATGATTTGAATAAGATGCAGATTTCTGTAGTAGAAGCCGTTTAAACTTTTATTTTTTTACTAATTTTTCGTATTAAAATGATTGAGAATGCCATAAAATGCAGAGAAATCCAATTTTGTACTAAAAATTCAAACCTAACCAGAAGAGCTTTAAATCCATCTAACCAAGCGTTTGTACGTTCAATCACATACCTCCCCTTGTTAAGCTCTTCATCAAAAATAGTTGTTTCAGCTTTGGGTAAGGTATCTTCTCTTTTATTTCTCGAATTAGATTTAATATTAGCGATGATATCTTCCTTAAAACAAGCTTCTTTTAATTCTTTTGAGCGGTTCGACGCAGCGATCAAAACCTCTGTCTGCATTTAAAAATAAGCCATCTAACTTTATCTCTGTTTCTTTTAGCATATCACATAATTCTTTAAATAAAGTAGTTATTTCATACAAATCATGATGATTTCCTGCTTGAAGAGTACACATTGATAGCACAATCCATTGATTATCAGCCAAAAACAAGGCATTCATTGTCTTACATGACTTTCTCCCTTGATAAGCAACTGACTCTCCTCCATTATTAGCAGGCGTATGAGAATCATCTAATGCAAGGCTTGATAAATCAAGATATTGTCGATTTTCTTTGAGTAAATTAATGAAAACTTTCTGCCAACAACCTAATCTACTCTATTTATTATAGTGGTAATAGACAGTATTCCATGATAAAATAGTATTACTAAAGAATTCTTTTGTCGGTAATTCCCGCCACTGACAGCCCGTTTTTAATCTATATAAAATAGCTTCAATTAATTCTGACAAAGGTATTGTGGGCTCAAAATCACTACTTCCTACTGATAAATATGGGATAATCCACTTCTCTATTGTAGTTTTACTTAACATTCCCTCTAGGCGATATTTAATGATTCGATACCACAGAATTCGCACTTAGTTGGGAATGTTTTGCATTTGTTTAAACAGCTTCGTTATCAATTCTTTTTCTTGAGTTTTAAATTTCAAAATCTTTTGTAGTTATTTTTTGGTAAGGGGGTAAATGTGTTTTGTTAATTACACGAGCTAACTTTTAAATTTATATAAGTATGGTGCTTTATTTTTTGCACCAGTATATTTTTTTTCAAGCCTTTCTAATACGTTCATTTCTAATATTTTCTTCTGAAAATTAGTTCTCACGAACTCTTTTTCATAAATAGTTTCATACAACTCCTGTATTTCTTTAATGGTAAACGTTTCTGGTAGTAGTTTAAATGCACTTATTTTTTCGTCTAAATGTACTCTTAGGGCATTCCTTGCTTCCATAATAATTTGTTCATGATCCATAATCATTTCAGGGATGTCTTTTATATTGAACCAACTAATAGATTGGTCTAATGAGCTTTTTTGTGGGACCACTTTATTAATATCCACTAAAGCATAATATCCAATAGAAATAAATCTTTTAGTAAACCATTCATGTTCTCTAGCGGCAGTATTTTGGTCACTCACAATATCAGGATTGAGTGCCGTTAATTTATCCAGAAAAGTAGTGCTATTTCTTTTAGCTTGTCCAAATACTTGAAATTGCTCTAAATACACATTTTCCAGTCCAGTTCTTTCATGAAGAATTCTTTTTGCTGCATCATTTACATCTTCGTCTTGAAAAACAAACCCACTTGGTAGTGCGAAAAAATCCCCATTAAATATTAGTTTAGGAACTAATACCTTTATCTCTTTATTAGAATACCCCAGAATAACACAATCAATGGTTATTTGATGAATATAATTTAGTTTACTAGGGGCATAATTTTTTAATTCCATGAAGTTTTAAATGTTTTATTTATATGTATGAATTGGAGATTCTCTATCAACTCATCTAAGTTAGATTCTAGTTTTTGACTAATTATACACTTTTAGTGTGTGTATTTTTATGTTTTGGAGTACTTATTAATATTCAAAAAAAATATTACATCATTAGATCTTATCACGGTTTGATACAGTAGAAAACTAAACCGTAAATTAATGATTTTGGATCACTGGATAATTCATATTTTACGCAGAGATTCACATTTTAAATGTTATAGATTGATTTGTAAAATATCGATACACAATAAACCGTGATAATGTCTATTAAATGATTATTAAACTGCATTTCAATTTGATGGTGATATCGCACAAAATTACACTTATTTAGATTTTTTTCTTGTCGTTATTTTAATGACTCACATCCTCAAAATTTAGCTCTCTGATTTTTGTGAAAATCCTTACGACTACAAATGTATTAAAAAAATAAAATTTATAGTATAAAAAATATACAATATAGTTTTTTTATATAACTTTGTCATGGAATAATTAAATATATAACAAAATGACTATAGATATATTCAAATAAACCTATTTCCAATGGGTATAAACAGCTTATACAGAGAATTTTTCGTTGAGACTTCATAATCCTTTTTGTGTCTCTGTTGACACTAGAGTGGTTACGTATATTGTAAAAAGGTAGGAAAAGCTGATGCCAATAAGAGAGCTGAAGATTTTGACGAAGCACAACTTAGATAAAGGATACTTTCGACAGAATGTCAAGTTGATGCCTCTCTTTGAAAGAGAATTTATGTTTAAATAATTTTTGCAATCAATTTTTAACTTTAACTAATCAAAACAATGAACAAATCAATTATTATTTTATTGACTTTATTCTTCGGAATTACTCTTAATGGCTTTTCTCAAAGCACTACTCCAAAAGATTTTTTTGTTGGTAAATGGGAATTCACAGTTATGGGAACGCCTAATGGAGATGCTAAATTTTCAACCAATTTAATTCGTAAGGATGGGAAATTAACAGGAGAATTATCTGATCCAACTAACCCAACCAAAGAAAAAATAGCCATTACTAAAATTGAAGATAGTGCTGATAAAATCACTATCTACTTCACATCAAGTGGTTATGATGTAAACTTGGAAATGTCTAAAACTGATGAAAACACCTTAAAAGGAAGTATGATGGGAATGTTTGATGCTAAAGGTATAAGATTAAAAGAATATGATAAACTATCCCGGATTAAAATTTTGAGTACAAATTAAATAGTGTTTAGTGTTAAAAAATTAGTCAATGGTATTTTGACCATTGACTAATTCTGAGTGTGGGTATGGCCACTCACACTCAGAGTAAAATGTTTCATTTCGATTTTCCCTAAAACAAAACGTACAAAAGTATGAAGAAAAATTATTACTCTTTTATGAAATCCTTTAAAATATCATTTTTACAAGGATTAATACTGATAGGTACTGCATTTGTACCTAACGAAGTTCAAGCATCAGTTGGACTTACGTCAATTAAGTATGAGAGAAAAATGAGTGTTTCCATCACAGGAACTATTCTTGGCGAGAAAAAAGAACCTGTAGTAGGAGCAACGATTATGGTGAAAGGAACAAAACAGGGTGTAATTACGGATTTATCGGGTCATTTTAAAATAGATGTGATAGATCCTAACAGTACACTTGTCATCTCTTCGGTCGGTTATGTTACAAAAGAGGTTACTTTATCTGGTAGAACGTCCTTGATAATTGAACTTCTTGAAGATGTTGATGCTTTAGAAGAAGTTGTTGTAACAGGAGTATTCGACAAACGTAGCCGTATGGAGTCATCTGTTGCAATTTCTGTGTTAAATACAAAACAAATACAAATGCAAGCCCCACTTAGTGCGGCAGATTTACTAAAAAATATATCAGGAGTTTTTGTCAATTCAGCTCCCGGAGAAATCCGTAATACTGTTACTTCTCGTGGTGTGACGACGGGAGGAATTGATGGCTCAAGTGGTTATTACTATGTTTCAATGCAAGAAGACGGCTTGCCTGTATTTAATGGAACTTTTGGGACTTTTGGTCCAGATTACTTCTTGCGTTCTGATATTACTATTGGGAAACTTGAAGCAGTAAAAGGTGGAACAGCTTCTATTTTGGGCAATAATGCCCCCGGAGGAATCTTTAACTACGTATCAAAGACAGGAGGAACTGAATTTGCGGGCGAAGTAAGGGGAAAATATGGGCTAGAGGGAAATGGAATAAATCCTTACTATCGTTTCGAAGCAAATTTTGGTGGACCTTTATCAAAAGATAAGACTTTAACGTATAATATCGGGGGTTTTTGGAGACAAAACGATGGTGCAAGATACCCAGGGTATCCGATGAATGAAGGTGGACAAGTAAAGGCGAACGTGGTAAAACATTTTAAAAACAGCTCGTTAAAGTTTTATGCAAAATATTTGAACGATAGAAATACATGGTTTGAATATTTACCAACAATAGGCTTCACGAATCCTCAGTTAGTACCAGGTTTTAAACAAACTAACTCAGTAATGATTCCACCAGTTACAGCTGAATATACAATCAATGATACTGGTGAAAAACAGACCTTTGATTCACGGGATAAAATTCACTCTAAAGAGCTGTCTTTTTCATTAAATTATGATTTACATTTTGGAACAGGATGGACTTTTGAAAATAAATTCAAATACTCTGATAAATCATCTTTTTGGAATGCTACTTCAGTTCCTTATCCTATAGCTGTGGATAACGTAATTTTCTATGGATTAAACAATTTAGCAGGAAAATTTGGCACCTATGATTTCATTGATTTAGCTACTGGACAGAATTTATTAAAGGTAAATCAAGGGCTAAATTTCGTTAATGGTGTACCAGCTGGGATTAAGTTTAGTGTGTTGAATGGAAGTTTGCCGGGGGCTAATGCTTCTCCTAATTCTTTAATTTTCAATCCATTAGTTGTCTTTGATAATAAAGGGAATGAATTTATAGAAAATGCTACTTTATCTAAAAAAATTAACCACATGAGTTTTACAGGGGGTATTTTTTATAGTGTTTCAGATATTAGCCGTAAAAATCCTAGTGGAGTGGGTACAATGTATAATCAAATGACTTCTCCACGTATAAGCCCTACAGCTATCACCTATACAGACGCTAAAGGTGTGGTTTACCAAATCACAAATCCAGATGGTATAACTGGAGGAATGGGAAGAAGTGTTGCAACATCCATTTTTAATGTTAAACAAAGTCAATTAGCAACTTTCTTTGGACATAACTGGGAAATTTCGCCAAAATTGAACTTGGATTGGGGAGTACGTTATGAGACAATTCGTGTAAAAGGAACAAACCAAATAGCTACTCAATTTGCTGCAACAGATGGCGGTACAGATAAAAACCCTTTAACATTATATGATAACTACTCTGCTAAAATTACCAAAAAGTATTCTTATGATAAACCAATTGAAACATTCTCGTTTTCTGGGGGATTAAATTATAGGTTCAATGATGGTTTAGCAATTTACGGTCGTTATTCGCAAGGAAGTAAATCGCCAGATTTAAGCATGTTCTTAAATGTAAGTGCTGCGGCTGATGAGCGTTTTATCAACCCAATTGCACAAAAAATACAACAACTTGAGGCCGGTATTAAACTGAAAAAAGGCAATGCAAGCTTATTTATCACGCCATTTTATAGCTTGTTAAGTAATGTTCCTCAGCAAGTTCAAGGACAAGAAACCGCAGATGTATCAACACTTTATGTTACGCCAGTTGTATATAATAAATACCAAACTCAGGGAATTGAATTTGAATCAAATTATGCTTTTACAAAGAAATTCAGTGTACGAGCGGTAGCAACATTTCAAAAATCAGTCGCTCTTGATTATGGTACTTGGGACTTAGGAGCGAATGGTAATGCAGATGATAAAGTTGTTTATTATTCAGGTAATGAAACCGATAATAATGCACGAGTGATATTACGAGTATCACCATCATACACGACAGGTAAATTATTTGCTTCAATAGATTGGTCTTATATGGGTAGTAGAATGGCAAATGTTGCAAATACATTTAAACTACCTTCATTCAATCAGTCAAATCTTAACGTAGGCTATACAGTTAACAAAAACATTTCATTACAAGCCAATATTAATAATCTCTTTAATCAAAATGGTGTAATGTCATGGTCTGCTCCGGGTTCATTCCCAGCATCATTGAATACGCAAGGCTTTACAAAGGCGAACTTAGAGGCTAATCCCAATGCCGTGTATTATACACTAAGTTTACCTCCAAGAGCTTATTTTTTAACGCTCAGTTACAAATTTTAACATGAGTAATTTAAAGGGCATGATATGAAGTATCAGTATCATGTCCTTTATTCAAAATGCACACGTAAAACTGTACCTATTTTATTTTATCCAAACCATTACACCAGTTATCGTCTTTTCAAAATCTAATTAAACAGTTTAAGAAATGGTATCAAATAAAAACTTAGGGGCTATTATAGGAGGATTTATAGCGCCATTCTTATTTTTATGTCATTCATCCTTGGCACAAGGAGGGAAAAAAACAATTGAGTCAAGAAGAAATATTCCTTTTGATAATGATTGGCTTTTTAGTAAAGATAAAGTTGCTAATGCTCAGCAAATAGCATTCAACGATACTCAATGGCGAAAATTAGATATACCACACGATTGGAGTATCGAAGATTTACCAAATCAAAAAAAGGATACTATTATTGGCCCTTTCGATAGAAAAAGTATGGGGTCCATTTTCACAGGATTTACCAAAGGAGGCACAGCTTGGTATCGTAAAAAGTTTAAAACAGACAAAGTATTTCAAAACAAGCAAGTAAGTATCTATTTCGATGGTATTTATATGAACTCGGATATTTGGTTAAATGGGCATCATTTGGGAAATCATCCGAATGGTTATACTCCTTTCTATTATGATTTAACGCCTTATCTAAATTCAATTGGTCAAGAAAATGTACTGGCTATACAAGTAAGAAATGAAGGAATGAATTCTCGCTGGTATAGTGGTTCGGGTATTTATCGCCATGTTTCACTGATTGTAACCGATGCAACGCATATTGCAACGTGGGGCGTCTATATAACCACCCCTTTGATAGACAAGGAAAAGGCTACTGTGAAAATCCACACAACTATTATTAATGAAAGACAAAAGTCTCAAAGCTTGAGTTTAGTTGCTAAAATCGTAGCTCCAAATGGGAAAATAGTTGGGCAAACAACTCAACAAATAAATAAAAACAGTGCAACGGAGCAACAAATAATTGTCAGTAATCCTAATTTATGGACACTCGAAGCACCTACGCTTTATACGCTCATTTCCGAAATTAAAGAAGGTAATAAAATAATTGACCGAGTAGAAACACCTTTTGGAATCAGGAGTATTCATGTGGATGCTCAAAACGGATTTACCTTAAACGGTAAAAGAGTTTTATTGAAAGGAGGCTGTGTTCATCACGATAATGGTCCTTTGGGTGCGGCGGTTATTGATCGTGCAGAGGAACGAAAAATAGAAATTCTTAAAAAGAATGGCTTTAATGCCATACGCCTAAGCCATAATCCGCCCTCAAAACAATTTCTTGATATTTGTGACAGATTGGGAATGTTGGTAATTGACGAGGCTTTTGATGCTTGGGAAAAAGCTAAATTACCGCAAGATAGTCATACTTTTTTCAAAGATTGGTGGCAAAAAGATTTAGATGCGATGCTTCTTCGAGATAGAAATCATCCTTCTATTATTATGTGGAGTATTGGAAATGAGATTCCTGAAAGAGTAGATAGCTTACAAACCGCAAAAAAATTAGTTGATAGAGTCCATTTAATAGACCCTACTCGTCCAGTAACAGAAGCACTTTGCAAATTTTGGGATAAACCTACTTATAAGTGGGACACAACCGCTAATGCTTTCGCTCTTTTAGATGTTGGTGGCTATAATTACGAATGGCAAAGATATGAGGCTGACCATGAAAAATATCCTAATAGAATTATGGTAGGGTCGGAGTCTCTCCCTAAAGATGCTTTAGAAAACTGGAATTTAGTAGAAAAACATCCTTATATCATTGGAGACTTTGTTTGGACGGCTTTTGATTATCTCGGAGAGGCCTCAACAGGTAATGCAACTTACGATAAAATGGAAAAGAAAGTAAGGCTATTGAAGTATCCTTGGTTTAATGCTTGGTGTGGAGATATTGATTTGGTAGGCAACAAAAAGCCACAATCTTATTACAGAGATGTTGTTTGGAGAAACAGCCCTATAGAAATGGCAGTACATGAACCCATTGCTGATGGTATGGTTGAAAATATAAGTGATTGGGGATGGCCTTTAGAAAAACGAAGCTGGTCGTGGCATGGTGCAGAAGGTAAACCATTGCAAGTAAGAGTATTCTCAAGGGCTTCATTAGTACGTTTATATTTGAATAACCAACTTATTGATGAACAAAAAATAGCCCCAAATAGCATTACGGCAAGATTTCAAGTGCCTTATCAAGCTGGTACACTCAAAGCTGTAAATGTAGAAAATGGTATTGAAACCCAAAGTGTTGTATTAAAAACTGTGGGAGTTGCCAATAAAATTCGCTTAATAGCCGACCGCACTAAAATTAAAGCGAGTAGAAACGATTTGTCTTTTGTTGCAGTAGAAGTCGTGGATGAAAATAATCAAGTTGTACCAACCGCCAATGTAGCGATTCAATTCTCAATCAGTGGCGAAGGTGAATTGACTGGTGTCGGTAGTGCAAGTCCAACTGAAATGGCGAGTTTTCAGCAACCTGTACGAAATACTACTAATGGAAAATGTTTGGCAATACTTAGACCTACAGGTAAAAAAGGGAACATCGTTTTGAAAGCATATTCAAATGGGTTAGCAGCTACTCAAATCGTTATTAGTGTTCAATGAAATAGTACTCATTGTACTTTCAATATCAATATTAAAGATGTCTTCAAAATAATAAAATTATGGGAAAAATGAGTTTTAAACTTTTTATAAGTTCAACGATAATTACAATCGTTTCACAGGTGCATTTTAATGTATTCTCACAAAGTAGGAATTTTGATTCTAAAAAATTAGGAACATTCAAGCCTAAAAATTATTCTATTGCTCCTAAACTTCCAAAACCACCAAAACCAGAGGCATTTGAAGTAACAACCATTCCTATACCTAATGAGGTATCCGAAGTATCATTAGTAAATTATTTGCCAGATAATGAACACCTAATAATGGATGTAACCATGAAAGGTAAACATGAATCAGACTTGGCAGTAATGAAAGAAGATGGTAGCGAGTTTAAATGCCTTACTTGTCATTTGAATCAACCAATTGGTGATGAAATGCCTGTTCCATTGCCCGATGGCAAAAGGGTTTACACGCCTAGGGGAATTTTGGAGTGTAGCCCTTCGATTGTAGATTGCAAGGAGGCTAAAATATTGCCTTTAGTTTTTCCAGAGATTCCTGGAGCAAGGTTTCTTGCACGTATTGCTACCAATATGTCGCAAGATGGTATTCATGTAGCATATACCTTGATTACCACCAGACCTACTTCTCTTGTATTAGTGAGTGAGTTGACGAGAGTTTCTGACCAAAAAGGAGAAAGATATGAACTTACTAAGACAAGAGTTATAGCAGGTGATAAAACTCTGGAAACAGACTCATCCTATTTTAGACCTTATTTTTATGGCAATGGTGAAGTGAAAAGTTTTACGGATATGGGGCGTTATCTAAGCACTATTACAACTTTTGAAGCAAATAACTACGACATCTGTAAAATTGACCTTAAAACAGGGGATGTAAGTCGTTTTACTCGTCATTTTAGTTATGACGAAGGTGTCTATCCCTCGCCGGATGGCAAGTGGATAATTTTTCAAACTCAAAGACATCATAATCGTATGGATGCTTTTGGTTTAATACCTCGTCCCTTAATAGCTGGTACAAGCCTAAGTGCTGGAGTTGCAGAGTATCGAAATCAATGGATAGCTCCTCATAGGGAGGGTAAAGATGGTAACGGAAGACATAGAAGATTTTATGGGCTTACTATGACTGACCAATTTGGTGATAGAAATCGTTTGCCCGAAAAAGGTTACACAGGTCAAAACCTAACTGTAGCAAAGGATAATTTAATTGAATACAATCATTTTGGCAACTTCGCTTGGCATAAAAGTAGTACAAAAGGTATTTTTTGGGAACAAAAAGACCATTGGCAATTAAAAGAAGGCGAACAACTTGGTCGTTTGAGATTAATCAAATTTACTTCAAGAAAGCCAACTAATCCACTGCCAGTATATACACCAACATTGGATTGGGCATTGAAATTAGAAGACTTAAAACCGATGGTAAATACGAAGATCCCAACAGAAGGGATACTCAAAGGCAAAGTTTCCGGCTATGCTAATATAAGTTTGGATACTTCAAATCCAAAAGAGCCGATGTTCAAAATAGAATATTTCAACTTTACAGATGATGGCGAATACGTTTTGAATGGTAATGAGAAAAGAAATGCACCGAATCCCAATGACCCATTTTCAAGGACTTCGCACTGGTTTGCTGATTTAAAAGTAAGTGGTAAGCACAAAGGGTTTTTGAAAGTTGATAATGTGTGGTTTTATCCAGATAAAATAGGGTCGGGAACTATCAATGCACAATTAGATAATCGTAAAGTAGATGTTGATTTAGCAAAAGGGCTACCAACTGGTGTTCCTGGTGAGTTAAGATAGAGTGATAGTTGCAATAAGGTAAATAGTTTCTTCACTTCTTTAATGATTTTTCAAATAAAAATATCAAACAGATAGCATACAAATAAGTACTAAAACGTCTTTCAATAATTAAAATCATGAAAAAAATACTCCTTTTTTGGGCTTTCGCTTTACTTGGTGGAAATGTCTTTGCACAGCAAAACGCTCCACAAAACAAAATTAATTTGAAAGATATGAGCTTCATAGGAAAGGTAGATGAGCGATTTCAATCATTCAATATAGAAATGTGTGAAGTCATTGGGGGTGATTTTTGGATTCCTTATAATTTGGTAGATTCAGTTAGAAAACATTCTGACAGAAAGGGGATTGATGCTTTAAAATGGAAAATTGAACCAATAAATCTATACGAAAAAAAATTGCGAAATCTTGCTGCTGGATTAGGACCAACCTATGTAAGAGTAAGCGGTACTTGGGCAAATGCCATTTTTTTTCAAAACAACGATGAACCCAAATTAAGCAGTCCGCCCAAAGGATTCAAAAATATACTTACTCGTCAACAATGGAAAGGCGTAGTAGATTTTTGTAAGGCTGTTGATGGAAAACTTGTTACATCATTTCCTATCAGTGAGGGTATGCGAGATGAATCTGGAAAGTGGCAACCAACACAAGTAAAATCAATTATTGATTATACCAATTCGGTAGGTGGTGATATTCACGCTGCCGAATTTTTCAATGAGCCTTCTCATGCCATTCATGGCGATGCACCTAAAGGATATAACGGGGAGATTTTCGCCAAAGAATTCGCTCTTTTTAAGGATTTTGCAAGTACCTATGCTCCTAAAATGAGAATTATTGGTCCAGGGTCAAGCACCGAAGGTGGTATTATTCCTGCTGGATTAGACTTTCCGATTGATGAATTATTATCACATACACCAAAACCTAGCTTTGAAGTATTTACTTATCACTATTACGGTAATATATCAAAGCGTTGTTTGGGAGGACAAAAAGTAGAAAATGCCTTATCGCCAGATTGGTTAAAAAGAACTGAAAAGGGACTAGAATTTTATCAAAATGCCAGAGATAAATATATGCCCAATACTCCGATTTGGCTAACTGAAACTGCCGAGACTGCTTGTGGTGGTAACCCTTGGGCAGCTACTTATATTGATAGTTTTAGATATTTAGACCAAATGGGGCGATTAGCCAAAAAGGGAGTTCAAGTTGTCATGCACAATACGCTTGCAAGAAGTGAATATGGTTTGTTAGATCATGATACTCATAATCCTCGTCCAAATTACTGGGCAGCTCATCTTTGGAATAAACTCATGGGAAACCAAGTGTATGAAGCAGGAAATTCAGAAACAGGAGTATATACTTATGCTCATAATTTGAAAAATAAATCAAAAGGCAAAACTGTAATGATACTGAATACCAATAAAACAGCAACTTCTGTAAGTATTCCTTCTGATGCAAAACAATATTTACTTACTGCAGATGAATTGGTAACTAAAAAAGTTAGCCTAAACGGAAAAGTATTGAAGCTGACGGCAAATGATGAATTACCTGAAATAGAAGGCAAGCCAGTAAAAAAGGGAATTGTTGAATTACCCGCTTACAGTATTATATTCCTGACTTTCAGTAAGTAAAATAGCTATTTGGTATAAAAATCCATGATTTTAAATTGAAAAACATGAAAAAAATTATCATTGGAATTCTCCTAATTCCTAGTCTTACATTTGCCCAAAACCCGGAATTAAAAGATTTTCAAACACCGCCCAATGCCGCTAAACCAAGAGTTTGGTGGCATTGGATGAATGGCAATATCACCAAAGAGGGCATAAAAAAAGACCTTGAATGGTTTGAAAAAACAGGAATTGGAGGTTTTCAGAATTTTGATGCTAATTTGCTTACCCCCGTAGTTGTACCCAAAAAATTGGTTTTCATGACTCCCGAATGGAAAGAAGCCTTCAAATACACTACAGAGTTAGCTAATGAAAAAGGGCTAGAAATGGCTATTGCAGGCTCACCGGGTTGGAGTGTAACAGGAGGACCTTGGGTAAAACCAGAAGATGCCATGAAAAAATATGTATGGACAGAAACCAGCGTTGAAGGTGGGAAAAATATATCATTAAATTTACCCAAACCACCAGATATTGCAGGTAAATACCAATCTTCACCATACAAATCAGAATCATTTTTTAGTAAATATGTAGGCGACAAACCTGTATTTTATCATGATGCGATGGTCATAGCATTTCGTTTGCCTCAAAATGATAAATCGTTAGCTGATTTTACACCAAAAGTAAGTTCGAGTGGCGGAGTATTCAATTTCAAAAATCTTACCGATGGTGATTTGGGAAACCCAACAATGCTACCTCCAATGGCAGTAGGCGAAGATATGTGGATTCAATATGAGTTTGATTCTCCGCAAACATTCAAAGCTGCATCTATTGCTGGAGCAATTACAAGAGGTTCGTCAGATTTTAATGGTGTAGCCCTTAATCGTTCGATAAAAGTGAGTGACGATGGTATTAATTTTAAAGAGATAGCAGCTTTTACAGGTAGTATTGTCCCATTCAATACAATCAGTTTTCCTTCAACCACAGCTAAATATTGGCGAATAGCCTATAAAACATTACCTGCCCCAATAAACGTAATGGCAGCAATGGCTGGTGGAAATCCAAAGGTAGAAAAACCAGACGGTGTTGAGGTTTCAGAATTTATATTACACACTACTGATCGAATAGACCAAGTGGAAGATAAAGCTGGTTTCACACCTTGGAGAGAAGAATACAACATAATAAAAGAGACTCAAGGAGTAATGCAGGATGTAATTTCGACCGAAGATGTGATTGATTTAACGAATAAAATGCTTCCAGATGGAACACTGAATTGGCAAGCTCCAGCAGGAAGCTGGAAGATTATCCGTTTTGGATATTCCCTCACAGGTCGCCAAAATCATCCTGCATCACCCGAAGCAACAGGTTTGGAAGTAGATAAATTAGACAAAGAAGCCGTCAGAAAATACATCAATACCTACTTAGATATGTACAAAGATGCAACGGGTGGAATGATGGGAGAGAAAGGCTTGCAATACATGGTTTTGGATAGCTACGAAGCTGGTCACATGAACTGGACAAAAGCATTTCCTGAAGAATTTAAAAAACGTCGTGGTTATGATATGACGATTTGGGTGCCCGTTTTGATTGGTCGTATTGTGAAAAATACTGAAGCAAGCGAAAAATTCCTTTGGGATTTTCGTAAAACGATTGGTGAAATGATAGTCGAAAATCATTATGAAGTAATTGGCGAAGAATTGTCTAAAAGAGGGATGAAGCGTTATACCGAATCGCACGAAAATGGACGTATATTTTTAGCTGATGGGATGGATGTGAAACGCAATGCGGATATTCCAATGTCTGCGATGTGGACTCCAGGTAGTTTACAATCTGGTGGAAATGAAGAAGTACGAAGCGAAGCCGATATTCGAGAATCTGCCTCAGTAGCCAATATTTATGGAAAACCTATAGTTGCAGCAGAATCAATGACGGCAATTCAAAATGCTTTTTCATGGCATCCTGAAAAATTAAAACGCACTGCCGATCTCGAAATGGCATCTGGATTGAACCGTTTTGTAATTCATACTTCTGTTCATCAACCACTTGACGATAGAAAACCTGGTTTTTCACTCGGACCATTCGGACAGTATTTTACTCGTCAAGAAACATGGGCAGGAGCAGGAGCAAAGGCTTGGATGGATTATTTGGGTCGAAGTTCATATATGCTTCAACAAGGTAAAAACGTAGCGGATATTCTTTACTATTATGGAGAAAATACCAATATCACATGGATTTGCAGAGAGAAACTGCCCAATATTCCTACAGGATTTGAATTTGATTTCGTGAATTCATCTGCTTTGCTCAACGCCATACAAGCAAAAAATGGACAGTTAATCGCTAAAAGTGGAAATACTTATAAAGTGTTAATATTGGATGAATCAGCAAAATACATGACATTACCAGTGCTGAAAAAAATCAAATTGTTGGCAGATGCTGGAGTAAAAATAATAGGGACAAAACCCGAAAAATCACCAAGTTTAACGGATAACGAATCAGATTTCAAGAAATTGGCTGATGAAATTTGGTCGAAAACCAATGTCACTGTGTTTAATAAAATTAATTTAAAACCTGACGTGATAATTAGCAGTGTAAAAAATAAAATACTTTACCGTCATCGTCAGAGTTCCGACCAAGATATTTATTGGTTTAATAATCGTGGAGAAGAGCCAACTAATGCCGAAGTAAGTTTTAAAGTAAGTGGCAAAATACCAGCATTGTGGAATCCTCAAACTGGAAAAACAGAAAAAGTTTCTTATAAAGTAGTAGATGGGCGAACAATTATTCCATTGAAATTTGAATCTTGGGACGCATATTTTATTATTTTCAAAGGTAAAACAACAACTAAGAGTTACACGAAAATAGCAAGTAAAGAAAGTCTGATTACACCCATAACAAGTATTTGGAAGGCAAGTTTCAATGACAAAATTATTGATTTTGAAAAACTTATCTCTTGGTCTGAAAACCCAGATGCTGATATTAAGTATTTCTCAGGAACAGCTACTTATGAAAACGCTTTTACGCTCACCAACCTTGATAAATCAGGAAATTATATCATTGATTTAGGTGATGTAAAGCATATCGCTGAAGTAATTATTAATGGTAAAAATGTGGGAACAGCATGGAAAAAGCCTTTTAAACTGGATATTTCAGAAGCTGTAAGGATTGGCAAAAATAGTATCCAAATCAAAGTTTCAAACCTTTGGGTAAATCGTTTGATTGGCGATGCCCAACCCAATGCCAAGAAAACTACTTTTACTACAATACCATTTTACAGAAAGGACGCTCAATTGTTACCTTCAGGTTTATTAGCTCCAATTAGAATCTATTTTAACAAATAATAAAATGCAAATAGCAAATAAAACCATTGTACTAACAGGTGCTGGTAGTGGTATAGGAAGAGAATTGGCTCTACAATTAATCAAAAAACAAGCTAATGTGGTAGGTGTTGATATCAACATAAATTCACTTTTAGAAACCCAGAAAATTGCAGGTGTTGGCGATGATAGATTTAAGGTTTTTACCCTTGATATTACTAATAAAGAAAAAGTAGATGCCTTGCCAAATGAGGTTATCACACACTTTGGTTCAGTAGATGGGATTATTAATAATGCAGGGATTATTCAAAAATTTATTCCAGTAAACGATTTGAGTATCGAAGAGATTAACCGAGTTATCAACGTCAATTTTTACGGAACGGTTTATTTAACTAAAGCCTTTTTACCTCATTTCTTAGAGCGTCCAGAAGCACATATTGTTAATATTTCGAGTATGGGAGGTTTTATTCCTTTTCCAAGACAAACTATTTATGGAGCTGCCAAAGCAGCGGTGAAAATATTTACAGAGGGTTTATATGCAGAACTGAAAGATACCAACGTAAAGGTTACAGTTGTACATCCAGGGGCAATCGCAACAAACATTACAGAGAATTCTGGACTTGGGAAGCCCAAACTAGAAGCTAATTCGCAACAAACAAAATTAGCTTTACCAGCCTCGAAAGCTGCCGAAATAATTATTCGGGCAATAGAAAGCGACAAGTACAGAGTAACCGTTGGAAAAGATGCCATGATTTTGGATTTACTTTATCGCCTACATCCAAAGTTAGCGACCAATTTCATTGGAAAAATGATGAAAAAAACCTTAAAAGATATGTAATTCAGACTATTTGTAGGTTTAAAAATGTCTTATTTATATTAAGTTTTAGTTATACATGTTGTGAATTATAATTATGATTATGTTAAATAAACGAATGATAAAATCATATTTTGACAACGTCATTTTCAAGGCAAATCATTGCATTAATGTCAGGTCGCCAAAAATAATTTTCTGGTGTAATTCCTATCCATAGTTTTAGACTTCTCCTTCTGATTTCTTCAAAGTTTAAGATTTCAGTTTGTGTCATATTTTAAATTTTTGCCTTAAAAATGTTATAATTAGATGGTGTCAATTCCGCTTTACAATAGTCAAATAACGATTGATTTTTTCGGTTTTTCAACTTAATAGTTTACTGATATTTTCTTTATAGGTTTGTCCGATAGGTATTTTATGCACATCAATCAATATTGTATTTCCTTCAATTTGTTTAATCTTATTTTTAGCAACAATAAAGGATTTATGGGTTCTTATAAAATCTGATTTAGGGAGTAGTTTTTCGAAATCCGAAATTTTTTGATTGCTAACAATCATATCGTTTTTTAAATACACTTTGATAAAATGTCCGAAAGCTTCTACAAACATTAAATCATCGAAATGAATTTGATGATGCTTTTTATCACCTTTTAGAAAAAAGCTACCAACATCTGGTTTAGTTTCAGTGATTAAGTTAGCTATGCTTTTCTTATTTTGGGGCTTATCAATTGTTTTGTTAATTGCTTTTATAAAGCGTTCGAAACTAAATGGTTTCAGCAAATAATCAGAAATATTAAGCTCATAACCTTCTAAAGCGAATTCTTTGTACGCTGTAGTAACAATTATTTTTGGTGGATTGGGCAGTGTTTTTAAAAAATCAAAACCGGATAGTTTGGGCATATTAATATCCAGAAACAACAAATCGACAGCATTCTCATTTAAAAACTGTATCGCTTCAAAGGCATTGTGGCAACTTCCTTTCTTTTCTAGGTGTTGTAAATTTTCGCAATAGTTTTCAATGATGCGATGTGCTATCGGTTCATCATCAACAATTAGATAGTAAATCATACTGCTTCTATTTTGAGCGTTAATTTGAATATATCATCCTTAATCTCAATTTGAATTTTGTGTTTATTGGGATATAATAACATTAAGCGTTGTTTTAAATTATCTATGCCTATACCAATTGTCTTATTGGCTTCTGGTTCTTCAAAGTTGTTTTCGATAACGAAATGGATTATACCTCTATCGACATTCATATTAATATGTATAAAAGCATTTTCTGTCAAGCCTTCTACTCCGTGTTTGAACGCATTTTCTAAAGGAATAATGAAAAGTAATGGAGCAATTTGACAACCAGCGTCTTGAGAATGATTAAAAATAATCTCTACCTTTTTTTGATAGCGTATCTTATGCAATTCAATATAGTTCTTTAAATATTCTATTTCATCCTTTAACGGCACCAAATCTTCTTTGCCCATATAAATGGTATAACGCATCATGTCAGATAATTTTAGCACAACATTTGGGGCATCATCAGATTTCTCGATTACTAAGCCATACAAATTATTTAAAGTATTGAAAAAAAAGTGTGGATTAATCTGGCTTTTCAGTAATGATAATTCTGCTTTTGATTTTTCTGACTTAATGGTCTTAAACCATTTCCATTGCTGGTAAGACCACATTAAAAGCATTACAAAAAAGGGGGTAACCAAAATGATTTTAATTTCTTTTTCTTGTTCGAAGTATCTGCTTATATCATCAATATAAACTCTGATGTAGTAGAAATAGCCAAAAGCTAAAATGTAAAATCCGATAATAATCAAGGCGTATTGCTTAAAATATGAGGGTGCGATAATGGAGAAAAAATACATTCCAATAAATATTAACCCTGCAAAAGTTATAGGATTGTCAATTATTTTGGAATTGATGTCATTAATAATAATCGCTAAAAAAAATAGAAATAGCACAACCAATTTTAAGGTAATGGCTTTATGTTGTTTTATGAACGAGAAATAATGAATAGGTAGTGAAATCAGCATCCAGCTAAAAATAAAACTCAATGTGTTTGCCAGTACTGATGAATTATCAATATGAATAATATTAAAGTGCAATAAAATAACGACTAATGCCCTATGGATTAATAATCCATATACGAAAGCCTTATATTTTTTGAGAAATTTAATCACAGGTCAAAATTAACCATAATTGGGCTTTTTTAATTACAATATACACCAACTTACCCAAAAACAGCCTAAACAATATCTTTTCCTACTTCAACTTAGTTTATGCACCCCAATCAATTGTGTGTGATGATTACAAACACGTTTATGAGGAATACTTTTCAGCGTTTTCATTTACCAATATGTTTGTTGAAAATTATAAATACTAAGATAAAATATTATGAAAAACTATTTTAAAATGATGCTCTTAATGCTATTTGTAACCATACAAAATGCAGAAGCACAAGAGAAAAGAGTATTGCACGCACAAGAAAAAAATGCGATTATAACTTCAATAAAAACGCATCTTGCGGAAAGTTATATTGATTTAAGTTTATCCCAAAAAATGATAACTGAACTGGATAAGAACTTAAAATCTGATAGGTATAATAAAACTACAGACCCTTCGGAATTCTCTAAAACAGTAACCGAAGACCTGCAAAGCATTAGTAAAGACCTGCACTTAAATGTTCGATTTGAACCAGAGCGTATCGCTCAGGAAAAGCGTGCTGTTTCCGAGGAAATGAAATTAGAAACCGAGAAAAAAATGGCTATGCAAATGGCCGAAATTAATTACGGATTTGCAGAAGCAAAAATACTAGACGGAAATATAGGCTACTTAAATTTACGAATGTTTGCAGACGTAAAATATGCTGAACAGACTGCCACAGCTACGATGAACTTCTTAAGTAATACCAAAGCAATCATTATCGATTTGCGTACAAATGGGGGTGGCGTTCCAAATATGATGCAATTACTATCAAGCTATTTCTTTGATGAAAACCCCGTTTTATTAAGTGATTTCTATGAACGAAAAACAGACACAAAAACGCAACTGTATTCGCTTGCAGAGGTAAATGGGAAACGAAGTACAAACAAGCCTATTTACATTTTAACGAGTAAACACACATTTTCTGCCGCAGAAGCTTTTGCCTACACTTTAAAACATTTAGACAAAGCCGTTATAGTAGGTGAAGTTACCAAAGGAGGTGCTAACCGAACCAAACGAATTAACCTTAACGACGAGTTTACAATTTCGGTTCCGTATATTCAGGCTATTCATCCAATAACAAAAACCAATTGGGAAGGCAAAGGTGTACAGCCAGATATTGAAACAAATGAAAAAGCAGCTTTTGTAAACGCTTACATAGATGCAATAAATAAAACAGCCAAGAGCAATAAGAATGCTCTTTTAAATAAAATTGGTTATGCTTTTTTAATGGAAAATTCGGTTTACAATGCGGTAACAGTATTTCAGGAAAACGTTAAACTATTTCCAACTAATGCTAATGCTTGGCATAGTTTGGGTGAAGCATATTTTATAAATAATGATAAAGAAAATGCGTTAAAATCGTATCAAAAAGCTGTAGAACTGGATCCAAATTTAGGTTCGGCAAAAGAAATGATACAGAAATTAAAAATCATTAAGTAAAAAAGAAGCAAGTTGGCGGTAAGTAAAACTAATTGAACAATGAAAAAAAATATGATTAAACTTTTAGTACTGGCATTTGTAATATTCTCAAATGCTTGCAATACTAAGAAGTCGGAAACAAAAAAGAAAAATTCTTCGATAGCGGAAAATCTATACTTTGGTTATAAGCCACCAGGACTAAATCCTGAAGTTTTTGTTCCTAAAAAGAGTACTTCTGAAGATTGGAAACTAGGGAACGAGGACTCTTTGGATATGGAAGAGTTTTACTTCACTTACTCAGGAAATGACCCTTTTCAGCCTGTCGTTGTTGTTTATCGGCAAGAAGAAAATTATTATAGAGCCAGTAAATATACTTTTCACCCCAGTGCTGCTGAAAATAGCAACATCTTATACTCAAGGCATAACTATATTGAACGTACAAATTCTGGTTGGTCAAAGCTAAAAAGCCTAGGTCCAATGTTTGACAGTAAAGATTTGGGCATTATGGTGTTGTCAATATCCGCTAATGGGACTATTGTTTTTGATGATTATAAAACCGATGACGGAATCCGTATATCAAGGATTAAAGACGGTAAACGTGAAGAACCAAAACTACTCGGCAAGGAAATTAACTCAGGGAAATTGGTCGCCCATCCCTTTATAGCACCTGATGAATCCTACTTAATATGGGATAGCGAACGTGAAGATGGATATGGTAAGTCTGACATTTATATCAGTTTTCGACAGCAAGATGGTTCATGGGGTTCAGCTATTAATATGGGAGATAAGATAAATTCAGCATTAGTAGAAAATGGTGCGAGGTTAACACCTGACGGAAAATATTTGCTTTTTAGAAGGTCGGAAGAAAAAGTAAAGGAGGATGGAAGTACATATTGGGAGACTAAAGATTATTGGGTTGACGCTAAAATCATTGAACAGCTAAAACTAGAATAACTACAAAATTTGTAAATATTTGTATTACCGCTGTACAATTAAGAATTTAATGAAAAGCTAAATTTAAATATTCAAAATGAGACTTAAATAAAAGAACAAAGCCACTGTCTTGAAGTAGCTTTGTTTGTCTTTATATACGCAATAAGAAACCGATATTGCTTTTCTTTACTCAATGCTATTCACATGTTCAAACAAATCTGTTATAACATGTTTCTTAGAATTCGGAGCTACTTCTCGAAAATACTGAATCAAATTCAGCGTGGTGGCGTAGCGATTTGGCTTTTTCGGATTATTGAAAGAGTGCCAATCGTTCAAGAAATGCTGTAATGCTTCGTTTACATTTTTTTCTCCAATTTGTTTCTGTAATTCATACATCGCAATTGCTCCTTTGTTGTAATAAATGTGTTCTTCATTTTCAACCAACGCTAGTGGTAATTCCTTCTTGCTAGACTTTAAGTTAGCTTCTGTGTATTCATCCAATTGAAACTTCAAAAATTGCTGAACTTTATTATTAAGATATTTTTCTTTAAGCACCATAATGGCTGAATACTGTGCCAGTGTTTCCAAAATCATATTTTGTCCTTGTACGTTTGCCGCTTCCAGTTGTAAACCCCACCATTGGTGAGCCACTTCGTGGGCAGTAACATAAAATGCCATGTCCACATCTTTTTCATCATCAATATCCATTACAAAACCGATAGCTTCAGAAAACGGAATAATTCCCGGCAAAGATTGGGCAAATGTTCGATACCTTGGGAACTCTACAATACGGAGTTGCTTGTATTGATAAGGACTGAAATGTTTGCTGTAATAATCTAAGGACATTTTCATGGATTCCATCATTCGTTTCAGGTTGTACTCATGTCCTTTTTGATAATAAATTTCTAAATCAACAGGCTTATTTGAAGTATTGCCTAATGGGATAGAGCTGTCTCTCATTACTTCATACTGTCCCGACACAATCGGATAAAAATTGATAATTCGTTGATTGGTTTTGTAATGAAAATAATTGCGACCATCTGCATTCCATTTAGCCACTAAATCGCCAGAAGTGAGGGCTGTTTGTGGCGATTCTGTACTGATTACAATATCTAAGTTGATGCCATCCGAATCACTTCCGCTGCGTGCATTTACCAATTCTCTTACATCATCACGTTTGGCTTTTTGTAGTCTTGGAGCCAGCTCAAAATCATTCCGATTGTCCTCGTCCTGCATTTCATATTTTTTCTGATAATCAAAACTCGGTAGCACCGCATTGTCAAAAAAAGTACCGTTATACACCACATCTATATCAGCATTATTAGTTTCAAAACCCCTTGGTTCTAAGGTTTGTTTAAAATTCATTTTCATTGTATCACCTGGAGCTAATGGTTGGCTCAATTGGTAAATGGTATAATGATATTTTTTATACTTATTGTTTGTTGTTACAGAACGGTCAAAAGTTACATCCGTCAGTTCCACGTTCGACTCCATTAGTTTTTGCACGTGAATTTCCCGAATGGGTAATGGCGAAGTATTGGTAACAATATAATAACCTATAATATGATAGGCTCTTTGTGATGGGAACAGCTCAACTTTTAGTTTTATAGCTGTAATTTTAGGCTGTGGAATATATTCAAACTGTTTCAACGTCTTTTCGTAACCAGCTCTAAAATTATCTTGCTCACCCTTCGTCCAGAATTCATTTAGCACATTGGTATTGTAAAAAATATAAGCTCCTATACTGATGAAGAGCATCAGGCAAAGTAAACAGAAAATCCTCAAGGATTTCCCTGTTTGTTTTAGTCCGCTTGTCCAACGTTTACTCAAGCCTGTTTCTGTTCCTTTTACCATCAAAACACTGGCAAAAATCAAGAGTAGCAAACCAAACAATACCCAGTAGATTTTTACCCAAAGATAGGCGTTCAGAAAGTGTCCATACCCATTCATATCCGAGTAAGAGGCAAGCGAATGTCCACCAAAATTAAGTAAGGTATGTTCAAAACCAAATACACCAACGGCTACGTTGATGATAGCGAATGCAATGGTTGCGAGCATCCCTACAAACTTGTTGCCAGTAAGTGCCTGAAAGAACATGGCTGCAAAGGTATAAAGTGCCAAAAATGGAAATAGTTCTAAAAAAAATCCGAAGAAATAGACATCCAATTCGTAGCGATAGTAGCCGTTCAATGTTTGAAACAGGACACCTGCAACAATGAGTGAAAGCATGACAATGGCATAAACAAACAGTAATCCCAAGAATCGACTACTCATATTAACAAAACTAGAGAGCGGCGTGGCATCATGAATGAGGTTAAGCTTTACGTCCTTTTCCTTCCATATAATTTCGCCTGAATAAAAGACTAAAATAATCATGAAGAAGTAAATAGACATCTCTCGCAATTCTTCGATAATGAAATACGTAGTTGGGTAACTATCTACTCCATACGATGTGCCTAAGCTCACCGAATTGACAAGAATAACAATGAAACAACACAGAATAATTGCCCAAAAGGAAATGAGTTTGAGAATCGACAGACTATGAAACCAAGCATTAAGCAATAGCTGAACGAACTGAGCCTTGATATGAAAGACAGGTGTAACCGTAGGTAGGCTCTTTGTGAAAGTAATTACTAAGGGTTTCACTTTTTGTTTTTGCTTTTTATTGACAGCCCTTTCATTGATGACCATCAATTGAAACTTGATATAACCAAACGATAATGCCAAAATACCCAAGCCTATCCAGAAGAGTTTGTTAAGTAACATAATGCCCGACATAGGAATCAGCAGAGAGTTTCTATCCATTACCGTCCAGCCTTTAGTTGCTTTAGTTAATGTGGTAAGCGAAAAGGGATCTAGTAAGGCTTGAAATGTTTCATTCGTAATGCCTTTGGTAATCATAAACAACACAAAAATGACTACCCCTTGAGTATATACGACCATTAAATTTTTGCTGAGTGCTCCGGTGGTAAAAAATACAGCAGCCCCAAAAAATAAGGTAGGTAAAACCACCCAAATAAAGGGTTGTAGATAATTGATAAATTGAAAAGGCAAAAATTCGTTTGGATTATTCCATGGAATAAATTCGCCTAACATCATACCCCAAAGCAAGCCACTAAAAATAAAAAGTAGTACAACAAGTGACCCCAAGAATCGACCCAATAGATAATTCTTTTTAGAAATAGGATTAACATAAATAAGTGAAGTAACATCATACTGAAAATCACGTAGTACAGGAACGCCCATAATCATCGAGGCAATAATCATTGACAAACCTGTAATTGCTCCCATGGTTTTAGCAATTACCAGTGGAGAATTCTTCTTCACTAATCCTAAATCTATACCCTGAAAGACAAATTCTACACCAACTGCTGAGAACAAAAATAGCAGCAGAAAAAAGAAATAGGTTTCAGGTCGCCTTAATCGGTATTTTATTTCAAATATAAAGAATTCGTATAGCATAGTGCGTTAATATTAGCTGTTGAAAATTTGAGACATATAAACATCTTCTAGGTTGGCTTCAATAAGTTTAAATGTTGAGCCTGGGTGTATGTCACTGATTACATGAACAATTTGGTTTCCTAAATACAGGCGGTCGCTGATGACCTGATATTCGTTTTTGTATTGTTCCAATTCATTTTTTTGTATCGTCTTTTCATACACCCGTCCTTGAAGGGTTTCAATGATTTGAGAGGGGTTTCCTTGAATAATCACCTTTCCTTTGTTGATGATTGCCATCCTTGGACATAATTCTTTCACATCATCTACGATATGTGTAGAAAGAATTACGATGGTATGCTCGCTCACTTGGCTTAATAGATTATAGAAACGGTTGCGTTCCACTGGGTCTAAACCAGCTGTTGGCTCATCAACTATCAGCAATTTAGGGTTGTTCAACAATGCCTGAGCAATGCCAAAGCGTTGCTTCATTCCGCCAGAAAACTCACCCAGTTTTTGCTTTCGAACTTCATACAGGTTTACCTTATCCAAAAGATTCTGTATCATTTCTTTACGCTCTTTTCGGTTTATAATCCCTTTTAGCACCGCAAGATGATTCAATAGCATTTCGGCAGATAGTGCTGGATATACACCAAATTGTTGAGGTAGGTAACCCAGTACTTTTTTCAATTCGTTCTTGTTTTCTAAAATATTGAGATTCCCCAATTGAATACTTCCAGAATCTGCTTCCTGCAAGGTTGCTATTGTACGCATGAGCGTTGATTTACCAGCACCATTAGGACCAAGTAAGCCAAACATACCTACAGGGATTTGTAATGAGACTTTATGGAGTGCTTTTACCCCATTGTTGTATGTTTTAGAAAGGTCAGTTATTATCAGATTTTCCATGATTAATTAATTTTGACTCAATATTAAAATGAATGGAATGGCAATAAAAAGAACTGGGACAGGTGTACTGTAGATAGGTACGGATTGCTGGTGCTGCGTGGCAAAAGCACTTGATAACCGTAAACAGTATGTTCATCACACCTACTGATATATCTGTAACAAGTAAGCTCTAGGGCTTGAATTTTTATGTAGTTTTGTAGGATGACTTTATGGCAAAAACTATTCAATAAACAATTCCTTAAAAGGCTAGTGCCTTACTTCTTCATCGTGACCACCTTGTTACTGGTGGTTTTTAACGATTTTTTTGGAAAAGAAGAAGATTATCACATTTTTATTCTACTATTTTTCATTTCGATGATTGTCTGGATGATACGCTGGCTAATCATTCAGATTAAACTCATCCTTCGACTCAAAAAAGATAAAACACAAGCTGAATTAATGCACTTGAAGAGTCAGGTGAATCCACATTTTTTTTTCAATACCTTGAATAATTTGTATGGATTGGTAGAAAAAGACACCGCTAAAGCACAGCAATTAATCCTTAAATTATCTGACATGATGCGCTATAGTATTTATGAAGGACAAAATGATTGGGTTACCTTAGCGGATGAAATTACTTATCTTGAAAACTACATGGATTTGCATAAAATGCGATACCACAAAGAAATTACCGTTCGCTTTGAAGTAGATGTAGCAGATAAGCATGTTAAAATCATGCCTTTATTATTGATTATTATGGTTGAAAATGCTTTTAAACATGGTGTAGAAAAACTTAGAAAAGATGCATTTGTTTACATTCGTTTAAAGGCTACATCGCAAATTATAGATTTTGAGATTGAAAATAATTTTGATGTTGAGGAGCAAGTTGAGACGCATGGTATTGGTCTTAACAATTTGAAAAAACGACTGGAATTAGTTTATTTGAACAAACATGAATTAGAAATATCTTCTAATCATGCAGATATTTATAAAATTCGATTAAAACTTACTTTATGAGTATTAAATACATGATAGTAGATGATGAATCGGTGGCACACGACATCATCAAAAAGTATTGCTCGCTGTTGCCCAATATGCAATTAATGCAGCACTGCTACGATGCGATTGAAGCCATAGAATACCTTACTCATAACGAGGTAGATTTGATTTTTCTGGATTTGAATATGCCTAAACTGAAGGGATTTGAATTTCTAAAAACACTGTCTCATGCACCAAAAGTAATTGTTACAACTGCTTACAAAGAACATGCCTTAGAGGGTTACGAATTAAACATTGTTGATTACATCCTTAAACCTTTTTCATTCGAGCGTTTTTTGAAAGCGGTCAACAAGGTACGTACAGATACTCCCAAAATAACATCTAACAATCAAAATACCGTAAGTGAGCCAAAGCAGGGAAGATTTTTTCTACGTTCAGACAACAAGTACATTCAAATTGTGATGGATGATATTTTGTTTGTAGAGTCTTCGGGTAACTATATCAAAATTGTCCTAAAAGAAGAAATCATTACTACTCGTGGAAAATTAGCATCCATCATAGAACTCATGCCTATTGATAGTTTTATTCAAGTACATCGGTCATTTATAGTAGCACAGAAGCACATCAAACGCATAGAGGGGAATCAGATATTTCTTGAAAACTACACAGTGCCTATTGGGAAACTATTTAAGGTACAGTTAGATAGGTTTTTAAAATAGGTGTATCAAGTTGCTGATTAGCCATTCAGAATGGTTGGTTTTGAAAGCAAGTATTTGGTTTAAAAAGAAATTTCTGTTGCACATTGATCTTAGATTTGAATTATGACGATATTCAAAAATAACATGAAGTATAAAATTGACAGTACTCAAAACTGATTACATTTCAAACCACTTATCTTAACGACAGATGTAGATGCTGTTGAATTGAAGTGTGTAAAAAATGAAGCTACCAGCAATACAATATTAAAAAGAAGAAAATAAGTGACTTTTATCTCCACCTACGCTCCTACCCAACCATTAAATTTTCTGATTCATGTAGTATAGAAAATATTATCCTATATGGGAATATTCGGAATTATAAATCAAAGCAAGACCTCTCCTATTGTTTTATGGGAAGATTTTCAAAAGTCGGAACATCATTTGTCCCGACTTTTGAATAAAATACTTTTTAAATTAACCTATTATTCTTTTGTCTTTGGCTACAAATTTCGCAAATGCCAACAATGCACCTGTTACCATAATGTTTCGGAAAAAGTTTACCATTTCTAATTCTTTTTCTCTCATTAGGTCGGCAGTCATAGTTGATGTTCCTAATTCATGTCCCATTGCACGTGGTAAGTGAACCAAAACAGCCATCAGCATTACATATAATGCCATGAAGGAATACGCCAATTTGTCGTATTTACCAATTACAGCAGCAACTATAAATAGCAGGATACAAACCAAGGTGAAGTAGTTCCAAAAATAGGGAAACGGAATATAATCTGGAACGAAAGAAGCCCCAACCTCAGGTTTGCCAAGGTGCAAGCCAACATAAAGCAAAAACGAAAGCGGGAATATATATTTCCCTGAGTTCAATATTTTGTCCATTATCGTACTATTTAGTTTGTTGGAAATGGAATAAGTGGTCTGATTTCTACCGAACTGTTTGGATATTTTAGAATTGGGCAAGTCTTACTCCATTCTTGAACATCTTCCAAATTGTCGGATTTGCAGATGAGAAAACCCGAAACTAAAACGCTGTCTATTTCTTTGTGTGGACCAACAAGTACGCCATCGTTATTTACAATTGTTGCGTCATAGCGAACTGGTGCAGTATGCACCAATTTACCTTGCATTGCGATATTCCCAATCCACGATTGCCACTTGGGCATATCTTCAGCCATATCTTCTGAGCTTGCTAAGTAGCCATTTTCGGTACTTGCATTGCGAAATAATAATAAATACTCTGTCATTGGTTGAAATTTAAATTGTGAATGATGAGGCAAAATTCAACAATTAAATTTCCGTGAATAATGACAAAAGTCTATAATTTCAGAGTTGGGCTTTTAGTCGGCTAAAAACATCTTTGTTGATGCCTAAATAAGATGCGATGAGTTTGCTGGATAGTCGTGTCATAAGCAATGGTCGGTATTCCATTAACCACTTAATTCTATCCAATGCTGATAATGAAACAAAAGTGTTGATACGATAAACGGAGTTGGCATAAGATGCTTCAAGGATTTGTTTATACACTTTATCAAACTGCGGAACGGTTTCCATCATTGTTTGAAAAGATTGCCTGTCAATGGCGAAAAGTTCACAAGGTTCAACTGTCCTTATGTTTTCTGTGGCAGGATTACCAGTCCCAAAACTCAAAAGTTCTGAACACCAATTATCTTCAATTACTATATCTCTTGTAGTTTCGTTAAAGTCTTTGTCGTAAATATATACTTGCAAACAACCTTTGGCGACGAAGTAAACATATTTACAAGTATCGCCTTGCCGTAAAAGTTGTACATTTCGCTTGGTTGAAATATGTTTAAAAGCTGTCAGTACTTTGTCCAAATTATCAAGGTCATTTCCAAGTCTGTTTGTAATATGATTCCTTAAAACTGCTATCATTTTATGCTATCGTTGATGTTTGTACAGCGGCTAGAAGGATTAGGTCTAACATCAATCTGTGAAAAAATACCTGTACAAATATATAGTAGAAATGCAGTAGAAAAACAATTATTAATTCTAAGACCTAAAAAAAAGGAAGAGCCTCACGCTCTAAAGGACTTATTGATTCTGCAAGGCAAAAGGAATATTTATCCCTGATACATTATGTGAGCGGGCTACTCTTTAGCATTTTGAGTCGTAGGAAACAACCTTTCACAACATCTTTTTAATTTATTGATTATTAGCATATTAAAAACACCATTTACTTTCAAGTATAGAGCTAAATGGTTGTTTGACTTTTGTACAACAATTGTTTTTGTGGGACGCTACAGCAGTTGGATACGGTTCTATATCAAGTCGGCTTTTGCTTTTGCAATCTTACCTTCTTTAAATGTGAAGTCAAATATACCACCGATTTTGTTGCCAGAGAATTCGCCCGTAAACTCCACTTCAATATGAGCTTCATTGTCGGCAATGATATCCAAATTAATAAGTCGTGTTTGTGTATTATAACCAATGAAATAGCTTTCAAAATACTTTTTAATACCCGAATGCCCTTTGAAAACTTGACCTACTGATGGGTCGTCAAGTACAGCTTCTTTATCCCATTTTTCTAAATAGTTTTTTGTGTCGAAGGCATTGCTCACCATAAGCCAATCTTGTATAAATGATTTAATGTCCATTTTAATTGAATGATTGTTTAAATTCTAAAGGTGTCATGTTGGTTCTTTTCTTAAATAATTTGCTGAAAGATTGAGAATGCTCGAATCCCAATTGAAAAGCAATTTCAGAAACAGATAGCTCTGCTAAAGCTAAATACTCTTTTGCTACTTCAATTAATTTATTATGAATATGTTGCTGAGTACTTTGGCCTGTCAATGAACGTAACATATCACTTAAATACCGTGGTGATACATTTAATTTTTCGGCTATGTACTCAACAGTCGGAAGCCCATTTTTAACTGTTTCTTTTTCTTCAAAGTAAGTATTCAAAATACGCTCCATTTTTGTTAGTAAATTGTTATTTACTACTTTTCTGGTAATGAATTGTCTTTTATAAAAACGATTACTGTAATTGAGTAATACTTCTATGTAAGAAACTAATACGTCTTGAGTGCTATCATCTATTGGCCCGTTTAATTCTTCCCTAATATGGTCGAAAATTCGAAAAACAATCTGTTTTTCTTTTTCTGATAAGTACAGAGCCTCATTTGCTGCATAAGAAAAAAAAGAATAATTCTTAATTTTTGAAGCCAAGGGATAATTTAAGATAAGGTCAGGGTGAAATAACAATGTATATCCCGAAAGGTCTCTATCTATTTCCCCTCTTTCTAATACCTGATTAGGTGCGACAAAAGCCATTCTACCTTCATTGAAATCATAATAGTTTTGACCATAGCCTATTTTCCCTTGGAAATTTAATTTGTAAGATATTTTGTAAAAATTTAACAGAAAGGCCTTTGGTTGCTCGTCGAACGGTGTCTTCATGTCAGCATAATTAACCATACTAACTAATGGATGTAAGGGTTTAGGCAAGCCCAATATATTATTTAATTCAGAAAGTGAATCAAATTTTACAACACTGTCGATTTGTTTCATTTTTACTGTTTAAATTTTATCTTCAAGTTTTTAGATAGAAAGATTAAGTTGCTGTTTTAGTCCAATTCTGAAATTTTCCGCTCCTATTTCATTTCTTTTCTGAAAAGTGTTTATTGCGTCTTTCCCCGCCAAATATCTTAATTGGTCTTTACCATCGGTGGCGGCTTCATACACAACCAAAGCAATTTCATCCACTTCATTGAATACAAACAATTCTCCATTTTCAATGAGCTTTGACATACTGGCATTTAATGGTTGATATTCTTCTCCAAATACGAATTGAGCCGAATTAACAAAGTTACTCTTTATACCACCAGGTGCAACGGTTTTTATACCAATGTTATGTAAAGCTAACTCGTAAGATATACTTTCACTAAAACCTTCTAAAGCCCATTTAGTGGTATTGTAAATACTGCCAAGTGGGCCAGTTGAAAACCCAAAAATCGATGTTGTTGTAATAAATAACCCATCTCTTTTTGCTCTGAAATATGGTATAAAAGCTTTCGTTACCCTAATTACGCTTGTGAGATTGGTTTCAATTTGTTGAACTATCTGGTCATCAGTCGAATATTCCAATGGACCCGCCAAGCCATACCCTGCATTATTAAAAACCACATCAATATTAAATTGCGATGTAATTAATTTAACGGTGTCGTTAATCTGCTCCAAATTGGTAACATCTAATGCAAATAGGGTAATATTTTCCAATTGTATTAGCTCTGTTTCCTTTTCAGGGTTTCTCATAGTTGCTATTACACTCCATCCGTTTCTTTGGAATAGTTTTGCTGTGGCTTTACCCAATCCTGCTGATGCACCAGTAATCAATATCGTTTTTTTCATTACAGTATGTTTAATTTTGTGATGCAAAATACGGTAATAATCAAATGAGAAAAGTTGCCAAATTGAGTTAGTTTGTATCCAAAATGACGAAGTGTTTTGGGGATTGCCTTGGTGTAGAGTGTCTTGTCCTAAAATAAGTTGACAGTCATTTTTGACCTTGACTTCTTTTCTGATTTTGTATTTCTGTGTATGTTTTCCATAGTCTTTTCTTATATCCTATCCCTGAATGAATATCATTAGGTGTATTCATCCCTATACTCATGTGAGGTCTTTGATTATTGTACAATTCAATGATTCGAGGTAATTTCATTTTCACATCTGCTAAGTTTTTGCAACACTTTAAAGGATAAAGATATTCATCCTTAATAATACCATTTATTCGTTCTGCAATAGGGCGGTGCGACGTTTCGCTTTTCTAATGGGTCAGAATTTGTTGTCATACTTATAGCAATGTTATTCTCTTCAAGTAATGTTGTATAATCAGAACAACCATATTGAATACCCCTGTCAGAATGATGAATTAAGTTTTTATTAATGTATGCACGCTCTCTATCAATTGCCATTTGTAATGCTAGCAAACAATGTTTTACTTCTAAACTTTCTCCTACCTGAAAGCCCACTACTTTATTTGAATAAGCATCTGTTAGTAAACTTAGATAAG
>NZ_JAYGIL010000011.1:0-191782 GCF_034931025.1 Arcicella gelida
CAAGTCAAATAAAATTGTATTTTTTTAATAAATCACCGTAAGTGAAATGAAAAATCCACCCAGAATATGAGTGGATTTTATTCTAAATCAATATCGAAAAACAATTTTCAAGGGAAGCCAAGTCCGACCCTATTGAAAAAAGGATTTAATAATCATTTTCAGCCGAAAATATTACATATTTACTTTATTATTTCATTTCAATACACTATACCAAAATCAGAAATCCCCAATCCCAAATATCATTTCAACTCCTCACATCGTCCTTGCAAACCACCAGTATGAACTGCTACAATGATTGAGTTTTCTGGGAAATATCCTTTCTTGATTAAATCATAAATCCCAAACATCATTTTACCTGTATAAACTTGTTCAAGTTGAATATTGGGATTTCTTTCTTCAAAACCTTTGATAAAATCAATTAATTCGGGAGTAGTTTTGGCATAGCCGTTGAAATGATACTGTTCATTGAGTTCAAATTCTTTTTCAAAAGGTAAAAGTTTTTCAATTTGTCCTTTCAATAAACCTTTTCCTTTTAGCGAAGCAAAACCAATGGCTTTTGTTTTTCCGCTAACGCCACTCACTATACCTGCTAAAGTACCACCTGTACCAACGGCAGAACAAACATAATCAGGGTTGATTACTTCATAAATTTCATCAACCATTTCGTTAACGCCTTTGATTGCCAAATCGTTTGTGCCGCCTTCAGGCAACACATAATATTTATCTCCGTATTGTCTGGTTAATCTATTTCTGAAATTATAGTCGAGACGAGTTACAAAAATTAATTCCATACCGCAATGATGTGCAAACCGTAAAGTATCATTTGAATCAGGCGTTAATTCATCTCCACGAATAATTCCTACAGTTTTAAACCCAAATGCTTTACCAGCGGCAGCGGTAGCATAAATGTGATTAGAGTAAGCACCCCCGAAAGTTAATAATTGGTCAAATCCTTTTTCTTTTGCTTCTATTAAGTTAAATTTTAGTTTTCTCCATTTATTTCCTGTTACGGTTGGGTGGATTAAATCATCTCTTTTAAGGTATAATTTTATATTGTAGGATGCTAACACAGAATCCTTTATTAACGTTAAAGGAGAATGAGGTAATTGAAACATGGCGGTATTTGATTAATTTTGATTTTTAATGCCAAATATATGCAAGAAATAGAAGACGAAGAAGAAGAATTATATCAACACCACCGATTTGAGGTTGACAAAGGACAAAGTATCTTAAGGGTAGATAAGTACCTTATGTCAAGAATGCAAAATGCTTCTAGGAATAAAATTCAAGATGCTATTGAAACGGGTGCAGTAAGAGTAAATGAGGCAATCGTTAAAGCAAACTATAAAGTAAAACCATTAGATGTTATCACGGTTTTATTACCAGAACCGCCACGTAATACAGAAATTATCCCACAGAATATTCCTTTAGAAATTGTTTATGAAGACGATGAATTGCTAGTTGTCAACAAACCTGCGGGCATGGTTGTGCATCCAGCACATGGCAATTGGGAAGGAACTTTAGTGAATGCTTTGGTGTATCACTTCCAAAATTTACCGACACATCGTAATGGAGAAATTCGTCCTGGATTAGTACATCGTATTGATAAAGATACTTCTGGTTTATTAGTAATTGCCAAAACAGAAACAGCGATGACACATCTGGCAAAACAGTTTTTTGATCATAGTATCGAACGTACTTATAATGCTTTAGTTTGGGGTGAACCTAAAACAGATGAAGGAACGATTACGGGTCATGTTGGAAGAAGTTTGAAAGACCGCAAAATTATGACCGTTTTCCCAGATGGTTCAATGGGAAAAGATGCCACTACTCATTATAAAGTATTGAAAAAATTACGCTATGTATCTTTGGTACAATGTAATTTAGAGACTGGAAGAACGCATCAAATTAGAGTACATTTTAAACATATTGGTCATCCATTATTCAACGATGCTACTTATGGTGGTGATAGAGTTTTGAGAGGAACGATATTTTCTAAATACGAACAATTTGTAGCAAATTGTTTTAAAATGTGTCCGAGACAAGCATTACATGCGAAGTCATTAGGATTTATTCATCCAAAAACAGGTGAATTTTTACAATTTGATACAGAACTACCAGAAGAAATGCAACAAGTAATCCAGAAATGGGATACTTATGTAAATAACGAATAAAACCATTAACCTAACTAAAATCCAATGTCAGTTATTATCAGAAAAAGTATTCGGGAAGATGTACCAGTGATGTTTGAGTTAATCAAGGAATTAGCACTTTATGAAAAAGCACCAGAACAAGTAACAAATACAGTTGAACAAATGTATTTGGATGGTTTTGGTGAAAACCCAATTTTTGGTTCTATTGTAGCTGAAGTAGCAGGGGAAGTAGTTGGACTAGCTTTATATTATTACCGATATTCTACTTGGAAAGGAAAGCGTTTGTATTTAGAAGATTTAATCGTTTCTGAAAAAATGCGTGGAAAAGGTTTAGGTGAAAAATTATTAGAAGCAACCATTCAGCAAGCTAAAGATGATGCTTGTACTGGAGTGATGTGGCAAGTATTAGATTGGAACGAACCAGCCATTAATTTCTACAAAAAATTCGGAACAAGAATGGATGGAGAATGGATTAATGTGCATTTGGATTTTTAGAATTGAGGACTTAAAGACTTTAGGACTGTAAGATTTTAAGACTGGAGGACTAAAAGACAAGAGGATTTTAGGAATAACCCAAGAATAAAGAAATTTTAGATTTTATTATTAGCAGGTGAATTAATTCACCTGCTAATGGAAAAAACAGGGGGAAACTTAAACTTCTTTCGTCAATATCATTACTCAGAATACTATTCTTGAAGTAATTAAGTCTTTTAGTCTATAGCGTTATCCTAAATCCTCAAGTCCTAAAGTCCTCCCATCCTCAACTCCTTTAGTCTTAAAGTCCTAAAGTCTTCTAAAATGCAAAAAACCTACTACATTTCAATAGATACAGGTGGAACATTCACTGATTGTGTTGCATCTGATAGTGATGGAAAAGAATATCGCTACAAAATACTTTCTAACAGTTCGCTTCGGGGCGAAATTATTGCACAAATCTATCCGCAAATTTTCAAGGTAAAAGCTTCTTGGTTTTTGAAAAGAGATATTCTTGAAGGATATACTTTTACTTTATTGAATCATGATTTTCAGGCTAAAGTTGTAAGTTTTGATGTAGAAAATAATACATTATCATTAGACCAAGCTTTGCCAGAAACATTGCAAAATAAAGTATTAAGTTTTGCATTGACTGCCTTTGAAGAAGCTCCTGTTTTAGGAGCAAGATTGATTACACACACAGGACTAAAAGAACAATTCCCATCAATTCAAATCAGAATCGGCTCTACAAAAGGCACTAATGCACTTTTAGAAATGAAAGGAGCAAAGACCGCTTTTTTCGTAACAGCAGGTTTTAAAGATTTGTTAGTAATTGGAAATCAGTCACGTCCAGATATTTTTGCTTTAAATATCGTTCGTCCAGAACCACTTTATAGCGAAGTAATTGAAGTAAATGAACAAATTGACAAAGACGGGAATATCATTCAAGCGATGGATATTTCTGTGATTGAAGTAGCGGCAAAAAGATTAAAAGAAGCAGGAATTTCAGCGATAGCCATCTGTTTAAAAAATGCTTATCGTAATAATATTCACGAAAAAGTCTTGAAAGAAATATTACAAAAATACTTTCAATACGTGAATATTTCTACAGAATTAAGCAGACAAATCAAATTTTTGAATCGAGCAGAAACCACAGTTGTCAATGCTTATCTTGCTCCAATTATTCATACTTATATCAATAATATCAGTTCACAAATTCCAGATAAACACTTCAAAGTAATGACAAGTGCTGGAAGTTTAGTGAATGCTCATCATTTTCATCCCAAAGATAGTTTACTTTCCGGTCCAGCAGGAGGCGTTGTCGGTGCAGCATATATTGCAGAAGCTTCTGGTTATCAGAAAATTGTAACTTTCGATATGGGAGGAACAAGTACAGATGTTGCACGTTATGATGGAAACTTTGATTATCAATTCTCTCAAAAAATTGGAAGTGGACAGATATTCAGTCCATCGTTAGCGATAGAAACTGTAGCAGCTGGTGGAGGTTCAATTTGTTCATTTGATGGCTTTAAACTAAGTGTTGGACCAGAAAGTGCAGGTTCAATGCCAGGCCCAGCTTGTTATGGAGCAGGTGGAGATTTAACCATTACAGATGTAAACTTATTGTTAGGTCGCTTAGATATTCAACAATTTAGCATTCCAGTTTTTCCAGAAAAAGCAGAAGCCAAATTAAAAGAATTGCTGTTGAGTATTACTCAAAAGACAGGAAAAGAACCTATTAAAGAAGAGATTTTAGAAGGATTTAGAGCCATCGCCAATGAAAAAATGGCAGATACCGTTCGCAAAATATCTATTGCAAAAGGTTATTCAATCCATGATTATGGATTGGTAGCTTTTGGCGGAGCAGGCGGTTTACACGCTTGTGGAATTGCTAATTTATTAAATATCAATACAATTCTTTTACCAAAAGATGCGGGATTACTTTCAGCTTTTGGCATTGATAAAGCACAAGTAGAACGATTTTCAGAACGTTCTGTATTAGAAATTTTTGATACACAATTAGAAGAAAAACTGAAAGACTTGTTTGAACAAGCAGAAAATGAAGTAATAGTAACTTTACAAAATGATGGAGTAAAACAGGCAGATATTCGTTTTAAAAGTCATTCGCTGTATGTTCGTTTTAAAGGACAAGATTCAACCATAGAAGTATCTTGGCAAAGTTTTGAAGAAATGTTAGCCACCTTTAAAGAAAAATACAAAGCCATTTTTGGTCATTGGATAGAAAACAGAGCGATAGAATTAGAAAGTATCAGAGTAAATGCTTTTGAATATTCTGAAAAAGGAGAGAAACAAAAAGTTGAGGTTTCAGAAGAGTACACACCAGAATCTAATCATCAAGTAAAGGCTTTTTTCAATAAGCAATGGGAAAGTATTCCAGTTTATTTCAGAAATCAGCTTCAAAATGGAGCAATTATTAATGGCTTTGCTTTGCTATTAGATCCATTTAGTACAACCGTTATCGAACAAGGTTGGACTTTGAAAATTGATAATCAAGGAACAGCGATTATTCAAAAAGTAGCGGAGAAAATTGTTGATAATGAAGTAGATAATCAAGAAACTCAACTGGAACTTTTCACCAATCGTTTTATGACGATTGCCGAGAACATGGGTTTGCTACTTCAAAGAACAGCACTTTCTGTGAACGTAAAAGAACGATTAGATTTTTCTTGTGCTTTACTGGATGCAGAAGGAGAATTAATCGCCAATGCACCACATATTCCAGTACATTTGGGGAGTTTGGGTGTTTGTGTAAGAAGTGTGTTGAAACAGATTCATATTGGAAAAGGTGATGTAGTTGTGACCAACCATCCAAAATTTGGCGGTTCGCATTTGCCAGATATTACCTTGATATCTTCAGTGTATTCCTTGGAAGATGAATTGATTGGTTATGTAGTAAATCGTTGCCATCATTCCGAAGTTGGGGGTGTTCGTCCAGCTTCAATGCCACCATATTCTAAGAATTTAGCAGAAGAAGGCGTTGTAATTCCACCGATGTATTTGGTGAAAAATGGAGAAATTCGTTGGGGAGAAATTAAAGATTTACTCTTATCAGCAGTGTTTCCAACAAGAGCAATTGATGAGAATTTAGCAGACTTAAATGCAGCTTTAGCGGCAAACAGAAATGGTGAAGAAGCTTTACAAAACTTGGTTAAAGAACATGGATTAACGAAAGTTCATTTCTACATGAATCGTTTGAAGACTTATTCTGAAAGTAGAATGCGAGAAAAACTACAAGCATTTGGACAAGGAATTTACCAGTCAGAAGAGTTTTTGGATAATGGAGAGCCTTTGAAAGTACAAGTAAAAATCACAGAAAATAATTGTATCATTGATTTTACAGGAAGCACCAAAACCGATTCAGGAAATTTGAATGCTAACATTGCGATTGTGAATTCTGTCGTAATTTATGTTTTGAGATTGTTATTGAATGAAAAAATACCATTGAACGATGGCATTTTAAAAGCGGTTGAGTTAATCATTCCAGAAAAGTCAATTTTGAATCCTAATTATCCAGAAAATCCAGTAGATTGTCCCGCTGTTGTGGGTGGTAATGTTGAGTTAAGTCAAAGATTAACAGATACTTTACTGAAAGCTTTTGGCATTGTGGCATCGTCGCAAGGAACGATGAATAACTTTTTGTTTGGCAATAAAAACTTTGGCTATTATGAGACAATTTGTGGAGGAAGTGGAGCAGGAGCGGGCTTTGATGGTGCCTCTGGTGTACATACGCACATGACAAACACTAGAATTACCGATGCGGAAATCATGGAATTGCGTTATCCAGTTTATCTAAATCGTTTTGAAATTCGTAATGATTCTGCGGGTGCTGGAAAATTTAAAGGAGGAGAAGGAATTGTGCGTGAAGTAACTTTTTTAGAAGAAGTAGAAGTTTCATTACTTCGTCAGCATATTAGTACGCAACCTTATGGATTAAATGGAGGAAACGCTGGTAAATCAGGTAAACATTTATTAGCAAGAACAGATGGAACATTTACAACAAATAATGAAATTACTGCCAAAGCAGGAGATAAATTAACAATTTGGACCCCTGGTGGTGGAGGTTTTGGGAATTAAGTAGGTGTTTAGGCTTTGAGGTATTATATCCTAAGAGGAAACCCTAGCTATAACTGATTGGTTGAGATGAGAAACGGTAACCGTAAAGGTTACCGCTACGTTTAATTTGTCTTATCTATTGACCAATCAATACTTTACAAAGATTTTCGCTTGATAAAGTAACTTTTATTGACAAATCTTCCCTTTTGACGAGAAAGAATCATTTGAGCAGCTCTTTTGCCCATCAATGAAAAATCATTAGAAATCACAGAAACACCTTCAGCTAAGATTTCTTTAATTGGCGTATCATCATAAGACATTAATCCGATGTCTGTGCCTAATTTCCAGCCTTTTTTATTCGACCAATTGATAAATCTTACCAAATCATTTTCACGGAAAACTAAGTAAGCATGGTCTTTTTGAAGATGTTCTTCCTCTTCTAAATCTGAAATAATTTCATAAGCAATATCATTTTCAAGACAGAAACGCTCAAATCCTTGAATGATTCCGACAGGAGTATATTGAAAGCTTTTGCTGCTTAAAACCAATGAAAAAGTCTGATACTTTTTAATTAAATCTTTGGCTTCAATCAGTCCAGTATAAGTATTTTTTTGAAAATCTTGGTATAAAATGGCATAATCTGTACCAAAAGCGGGTACATCAATATCTAAAATTAAGAGTTTTTCTTTGGGTATTTTTTGAAGAACGTTTGTCACATCCTGATTGAAATGTGGCATGATGATATAATAATTATAAGAACCAAGATGGTTATTAATAGTGTTTTCAAATACTTTTAAATTGTGGTGATGAAAGAAAATATTCAGCGTAACGTTCTCTCCCAATTCAGCAACCAAACTATCATACAAAATTTCTTTGTAAGGTGTTAAAGCATCAAAAAGTACAAAAATATTGAGCTGACTTCTGGTATCAGTATTAGAAACGTAAAATCCTTTGCCATGATGTGAAGTAATTATTCCTTTTTCACGGAGTTCATCATAAGCTTTTGCTACCGTCATTCTTGCCATTCCAAAGTTGTGTGAAACCTCGTTAATGGAAGGTAATTGTTGTCCTCTTACTAACTCTCCTTCTTCAATAGCGTTGAGGATGTATTCGATTAATTGTTGGAATTTAGGCTTACTTGAGCTGGCATCAATTTGAATGCTGTTTTTCATTGAATGTATTTCTATTTGAGGTAATTATAGCAAATTAACAATATTTTTAATGTTGTGATAATAAAGTATTGTCTTTTTCCAATTTTGAGTCAAATTATAAGTAAAAAATTTTGAATCGCTGATTTTTTTTTTAAATTTGTAGTGAAATTCACTAGCATAGTATAGCATTGTTTTGGTTTGAATTCATTCTTAAAACATGCTTCAATATATAATGTTTCATCTCTTTTGTGAGATGCTACCTTTACAAGTTTTGTTTATAAAAATGGTTAATGGTGTACAGTGTCTGTCGGAGACATAAATTTGTCTCCGCAGGCAATTGTCTTCTAAACAAACTTGATGATTTTGCCTCCTATCTCTGAATATTTAATTATAGAACTACTTGTTTTCAAGTAGTTTTTTCTTTTTTGAGGGATTTAATATTGATTTTTAATTAAAAAATTAAACTTTATTGTGAATTTTTCATTCGTTATGAAATAATTCATATTCAATTGATGTTAAATTGAAGTGAAAGACATAAATTGTCATCATTATCTGTAATGCAATTCTTGTCAACAAAGAACTTTGGCAATATGAAATTTTTGAAAATACTTTTGTTGTTGTTGCTAGTAAGCTTCAAATTCATTGCTTCGCCAATGAATCTTGATAGTGATGCGCACAACCAACACATCAAAAGACATTTTTTAAAAACTTCAACTGATACTTCTCGAACTCAATTCTGTGATACAGCAATCAACGAAACTGAAGAGAGTTCAGAAAATGGTAAAGATTTTGATTTAGCAAAAATCAACTTTACAATCAGTCAATTTTTTACTTTCAAAGCTTTAGTATTAAAGCAAACATACCTTTCTTCTTGGATTTTTAATTCTAAAATTCATTCTTGCTTTCAGCTTTTTGTTTTGTTCCTCAATTTCCGTATCTGACACTCGTTTGTGCAAAGTATCATTCTTGATACTTTTATTGTTTACAGCTTCAACGTAAACAGTTTGCTTATTTCATCGTAATTCTTTTGTAAAAGTTGGTTCAAATTATTGGTATAATTCTGATAATGTGGCTAAAGCTTGTATTGAACTTGATTGTATTGTTTGGTTTATCTATTGATAAAAATCAAATTTTATATTCTAGTTTTTGTTGTGCTTGATTTTTACTTACCAGTAAAATTTAACTATGCCTACACAATCAACTTTTCAAGTCTTGATAAATCTTAAAGTATTTGTATGAAAACACACCAATCATCCTTTGATGAACATGAAATACTTCATGAATTGAAGCATTATTTACCTGCGCAAGCTCCTTTAAAAGACTTTGTTCATCATAATACACTTCATGCTTTTCAGCATCTCAAATTTTACAAAGCCATCAGGAAGGCTTCAAAAATATTTGGGTATAAAGTATTTCTGAGTTTAGATGAATACCGAACGCTTTATCACTCCAATAGAGTAAATATCGCTATTCTTGAGAAAGTGATTATTGAAAGAATGGGAGAGGAGTACCTTTTGGACTGGAAAGAGAAAGTGCTTCAAAAAGAGTATGATACGTTGATTTCTCCTAGAGTGGGCAATTTAAGAGCAAACTGGAAATTGATTCACCATATAGATATGGATTTGTTGGTCCATCCAATTTTATTCAGAATTCTTTGTAGTTTCTTAGACCAAGGGATTTCAATTTGGAGTTTTCCTAATATTCATAAAGGTTTTTTAGCTTCAATTAGAGAAATGGAGCGTAATACTTTTACAAGCTTTTTCAAAACAACAAGAGCGAGAAAACTATTGTTGGACGAAAATTGCAAGATTGAAGATTTGTTGAAAATCCTTGTAGGTGATGCCTCACTTTACAAACAATACCTTTATGATCAGCAGTTTGCACATCAAGGTTGGTCAGGAATGGTTTCAGTCGTTGAAGATTTACCACAAACATTATTAGATCATAAGAAAATCTCTACACATGATTTAATTGTTTTTGAATTGCTGTTGGAGATTGATGCACTGGATTTCAAATTTGGAGAAAACTGGGCAACACTTGGAAGTACAATTAAAGATGAAATAAAAGATATTTTTGCGGAAGTGCCTGAAAATGAATTGAATCAAGTACTTACAATTTGGCAAGATGCTTTTGAATGGACTTATTATGACCAAGTATTGGCAGGTATTCAACTTGGAAATGCGACGAAAAGAGAAGTTCAGGAAAAGAGTTTTCAAGCAATGTTTTGTATTGACGACCGTGAATGTTCAATTCGGAGATACCTCGAAAAATTTGATACTGGTTGTGAAACATTTGGTACGCCTGGTTTTTTTGGTGTTGAATTTTATTATCAACCCGAACATGCCAATTCCTACACAAAGCAATGCCCAGCGCCAGTTAATCCTAAATTCTTGATTAAAGAACTAGGTTCTAAAAATAAAGAAGGGAAAGATGCACATTTTACTAAACATACACATTCTTTATTGAGTGGCTGGTTGTTTTCTCAGACTTTGGGCTATTGGTCTATATTTCGTTTGTTCTTAAATATTTTCAGACCATCAATGAGTGCAGCTTCGGTTTCTTCATTCAAACACATGGATAAAGAATCGAGCTTGACAATAGAACATGGTCATCATCATAGCCATCCAAGAAAAGATGAACTCCAGATTGGTTTTACCGTTGATGAAATGGCTCAACGTATGGAAGGACTGCTAAAGAGTATTGGTTTAGTGAAAGATTTTGCTCCTATCGTATATATTGTAGGGCATGGAGCGAGTAGCGTAAATAATACTCATTACGCTGGTTATGATTGTGGTGCTTGTTGTGGAAGACCAGGTTCTGTGAATGCAAGAGTAGCAAGTTATATGTTGAATCATGTTGAAGTAAGGAAAATATTGGCTTCAAAAGGAATTGATATTCCTGAAACGACTCAATTTGTGGGAGCTTTGCATGATACTACTCGTGATGAGATTTTGTTTTTTGACGAAAATGTACTTTCTGAAAAAAATAAAATCGGTCATAAAAAGAATGAATCACTTTTTGTGAAATCCCTTGATTTTAATGCGAAAGAACGTTCAAGAAGGTTTGAATCAATTGATACGAAATTGACGGCTGAAGAAATTCATAATAAGATTCGTACAAGGTCGGTTTCACTTTTTGAACCAAGACCAGAACTTAACCACGCCACTAATGCGATTTGTATTGTTGGAAGAAGAGAACTTTCTAAAGATTTATTTTTAGATAGAAGAGCTTTTATGAATTCTTACAATTACGAAGTGGATTTAGATGGGAAGTATCTTTTTAATATTTTGAAAGCCGCTGCACCAGTTTGTGGTGGAATTAATCTGGAATACTATTTCTCAAGGGTTGATAATCAGAAATTAGGCGCTGGCTCAAAATTACCACATAATGTAATGGGACTTTTTGGAGTAGCCAACGGAATAGATGGTGATTTGAGACCGGGTTTACCAAGCCAAATGATTGAAGTTCATGACCCAATTCGTATGCTTTTTATCGTTGAACATTTTCCAGATGTGGTGTTGAATACAATTAAAACAGCTCCTGAAACTTATGAATGGTTCAATAATGAATGGGTGCATTTGGTAGTGGTTAATCCTGAAAACAGAGAGATATTTAGATTTGAGAATGGTCATTTTGTGCCTTATCAGTCTGTTAATAAAGAATTAGACGCTGTTTCTGATATTGAACCTTTACTTGAGTCTAACCAAGAAAATTTTCCAGTTTATTTAATCAAATAAGAATACAAGATGACTTCAATACTTCAAATTTTTATTCTTATACCTATAGTAGGATTTATAATCAGTTTATTGATTCCTCAAAAAAAGGAAAGTGTCTTGTCGTGGGCTGCCTTTTCAACGGTAGGAATACACTTAATTAGTTTTATTGTTTTTTTTGTTTACTGGCTTTTACACGGTCATGAAACGCTTAACTTAAAGGAAATTGTACTTTTTAAATCCAAAGAGTATGAGTTTCTGATTGATTTTTGTTTCGATAAAATAACAGTAGTGTATCTGTTAGTTGGTGCGTTTTTAACGTTTTTAGTAACAATTTACAGCCGTTATTATCTGCATAGAGAAAAGGGCTACAAGCGTTTTTTTAATACGATTTTATTTTTCTATGTAGGTTACAATGTGGCAATTCTAGCTGGAAACTTTGAAACGCTTTTTATAGGCTGGGAAATTCTAGGAATTTCATCATTCTTATTAATTGCTTTTTATCGTGACAGATATTTGCCTGTAAAAAATGCCATTAAAGTATTTTCAGTATATAGAATTGGTGATATTGGTTTAATTCTTGCCATGTGGGCGAGCCACCATTTGTGGCATGAAAATATTACTTTCTTGAAGTTGAGTAATTATGAATTGGTACATGAACACCTACAAAGCCATAGTTTTACGGGCGTATTTATTTCTATTATGATTTTGGTTGCAGCGGCTGTTAAATCTGCTCAGTTACCATTTTCGTCATGGTTGCCTAGAGCAATGGAAGGTCCAACGCCTTCAAGTGCTATTTTTTATGGTTCACTTTCGGTGCATTTGGGTGTTTTTCTTTTGGTCAGAACTTTTCCTTTTTGGGAGCATCAAATTTCTGTAAGAATCCTCATTGCTTTACTTGGGCTTTCAACAAGTATCATTGCGTCTTTGATTGCAAGAGTACAATCGTCGGTGAAAAGCCAAATTGCTTATGCTTCGGTAGCACAAATTGGTTTGATTTTCATTGAAGTAGCGGCAGGTTTTGAAAATTTGGCATTATTTCACTTTGCAGGAAATGCTTTCTTGAGAACTTATCAATTACTGGTTTCACCATCGGTAGTGAGTTATATGATTCGTGAGCAGTTTTACAATTTCGTTCCACGTCAGCATACGATTGAAGATTCTTTCCCAAAAAAAGTAGAGTATTCTATTTATGTGATGAGTTTGAAAGAATGGAATTTAGATTTATTCATGGATTATATCGTTTGGAAACCTTTGAAAAAAGTAGGTAGAAAATTAGATTTTCTAACGGTAAATAAGCTGTTGTTACTTTTTATCCCTACTTATTTTATTGGATTGCTATTATTGTACAATCAGGAAAATTTAGCCGAACAATTGCATGAATATTTACCGGGTTTGTTTTCATTGATTGGGTTTATCATGGTGTTAAAATCTTATTCAGAAAGAAAAAGTCCAAGAATGAGCTGGATCTTAATCATCATGAATCATTTCTGGATTGCCTTGGCAATTTCATTCAACGAGCATTTCAAAGCAGAAGAAGCGATTTTTTACCTGAGTGGTATCGTAATCATGGGAACTTTGGGGTATTTCACATTGAGCAAACTTACCGCTATCGAGAAAGTACTTGATTTGAATCGTTTCAACGGACACGTTTACGAACACCCAAGATTTGCCATGATGTTTTTAGTGTCCTGCTTAGGTTTAACAGGTTTCCCGATTACTTCAACGTTTATCGGCGAAGATTTAATTTTTAGTCATATTCACGAAGACCAAGTCTTCTTAGCATTTTTGATTTCGTCAAGTTTCATTATCGGAGGAATTTCTGTCATAAGGCTTTATGCCAGAATTTTTCTAGGACCACACATTAAAACATATCATGAAGTAGCTTATAAGTCTTCATAAAAAAGAAATTGTTCGAATTCAGATTATAATTAAGTATTGAATCACGTCCCTAACATCTTTAAAAATATTATTTTGAAATGGAAAATAAAACAAAATTAACTGCTCCGCTTGATGGCTTCGCAGGATTAAAAGAAAACTTTTCAACAGATGCTATTTCTGGTTTTATAGTTTTTTTACTGGCTCTTCCTTTGAGTTTAGGAATTGCTAAAGCTTCAGAATTTCCGCCAATTATGGGTTTAGTTTCTGCCATTATTGGTGGAATAGTTGTTAGTTTTATCATGGGGTCAAGACTTACTATCAAAGGCCCTGCAGCAGGTTTAATTGTTATTGTGGCAGGAGCAGTGAATGAATTTGGTGGAGGCGAAACAGGCTGGCATTTAGCACTTGGTGCTATGGTTGCCGCAGGTATTGTTCAAATACTTTTTGGCGTATTCAAGTTGGGGAAATTAGCAGATTTCTTTCCTTTATCAGCTATTCATGGAATGCTAGCTGCTATTGGTTTGATTATTATAGCGAAACAAATTCCAGTTTTGTTAGATGTAGCACCAGCACTTACCAAAGGAAAAGGTCCAATTGCGTTAATAGGTGCTATTCCTACATTTATTGCAAACCTTGACCCTAAAGCAAGTTTGATAGGCATAGTTTGTTTAGCAATTATGTTAGGTTGGCCTTTAATTAAAAATCCCATTATCAAAAAGATACCTGCTCCTTTGGTTGTACTGATTGTGGCAATTCCTGCTGAACTGGCGATGGATTTCCAAACCACTGAGCCAGCTTATGCCCTAGTTCATATTGGAAACTTGATGGAAAATATCAAAGTAAATGTAGATTTTTCAGGTTTTGCTCAGACTGGAATTTTTATAAAATATGTAGTAATGTTTGCTTTGGTAGGTACTTTAGAATCATTATTAACGGTTAAAGCAATTGATATGTTAGACCCGTATAGTCGTAAATCTGATGCTAATAAAGATTTAATAGCAGTAGGGGTAGGAAATACTTTAGTCGCAATTTTAGGTGGTTTGCCAATGATTTCAGAAGTAGCACGTAGCTCTTCGAATGTTAATAATGGGGCAAAAACTCGTTGGGCAAATTTCTTTCATGGTTTTTTTATTTTAGGTTTTGTTTTGTTGGCTTCACATTTAATTGAATTGATTCCTAACACAGCTTTAGCAGCGATGTTGATTACTGTAGGAATTAAATTGGCTCATCCTAAAGAATTTATCCATACTTTCAAAATTGGTAAAGAACAATTGTCTATTTTCTTGATTACGATTTTCTTCACTTTATACGAAGATTTATTGGTTGGTATTGCCGCTGGTATTGCCTTGAAAATCATTATTCACTTGGTGAATGGTTTGCCAATTAGTTCTCTTTTCAAAGCACCAACATTGGTTTCTTTTGAAGGTGATGAATATTTAATAGAAATTGATAAATCGGCTGTTTTTACGAATTACTTAGGTATCAAAAATAAATTGGATGCTATTCCTACTGGGTTTAATGTGACGATAGATTTAACTAATACAAAATTGGTTGATCACTCTGTGATGGAAAATCTTCATCATTTCGAGCATGATTATATAGAAAGAGGTGGTACAGTGAAAATTATAGGTCTTGATAATCACAAACCTGTTTCTGGGCATAAATTGGCTGCTCGTAAATCATAAATTTTAATTCACATAATAGTTATATTTAATACTGAGTGACATTTTGTCGCTCAGTATTAAATATAACTATTATTAACTCTATGAAAAAAACGTTTTTTCTGGTGGCTGGGCTAATGTTATCATACATCAGCTTTTCTCAAACTTATAAAGAAGGAAAATTATACTTGAATCAAGATGGTTCGCAGTTTTTAAAGATGACATTGATGAATCAAGTTTGGCTTCGCTATAACGAGAACAATCCGGGTTCAACAACGAATGGTTTTGCAAAATCTTCTACTACAGATATTGGTATTCGTCGTTTGAGATTACAATTATTTGGACAAATCACCGACCGTACTTATATCTATTTACAAGTTGGACAAAATAATTTTAATGCACTTTCAGATAGAAAACAAGGTTTTTTCATACATGATGCCGTTGGGGAGTATGCAGTTATTAAAAATAAACTTTCATTAGGCGGAGGTTTGTCGGGTTGGAGTGGTTTAGCTCGTTTTGCGGCTGCTTCAGTTGGCGGTCAATTAGGTGTAGATGCACCACTTTACCAACAAGCAACTAATGATGTTAACGATCAATTTTTACGTAAACTTAGTATTTATGCTAAAGGGAAATTAGGCAGTTTCGATTATAGAGTAGCCTTGACAGATCCAATGGCGATTCAAAAATCAGCGGGTTTTAACGCTGCGACTGCATTAACAAAGAATTCAAACTTTGCCACAACACCACCAAAATTTCAAACACAGGGATATTTCCAGTACCAGTTTTGGGATAAAGAATCTAATATGAATCCTTATATGGTAGGGACTTATTTAGGCACTAAAAAAATCTTCAATATTGGTGCTGGGTTTATCTATCAACCTGATGCGATGTGGCATTTGGCAGATAATGGGAGAGATACCCTTAAAACAGCAATGACTTTATTGGCGGTTGATGCTTTTTATGATGCACCCATTAACAAAGAAAAAGGCACAGCTTTAAGTGCTTATTTGGCTTATTCAGATTATGATTTTGGCAAAAACTATATTCGTGAAAGTGGCCCATTGAATCCTTCAACGGGAAATTCTAATCCCAATGTACTAAATGGAGCTGGAAACAATGCCCCACTATATGGAACTGGGCAAACATTTTATGGACAATTAGGGTATAAAATGGCGAATAATATGTTGGGCAAAGCAGGTACTTTAATGCCTTACGTAAGTATTCAATATTCAGATTATGAAAAATTAGCCGACCCAATGGTATTTTATGATGCAGGTATTAATTGGCTTTTCTCAGGTCATACTTCTAAGCTGACATTGGCTTATCAAAGTCGTCCAGTTTATACAAGTAATGCTTCAGGAGAATATAAAGCAACAGATAGAAAAGGCGGTATTATTATGCAGTATCAAGTCTTTTTTAATTAAAGATTACAATATTTTAGTTTGTATGTGGTTTAATGTTGGATTGGGTTATCGGCTTCGATAACCCAATTTTGTTTTATTTTTAATCTTTTATAGTTATAAATATAAAACATAGAACTAAAATGTTATAATTTTGTTGAGCCAATTAAACCTCGCTATGAATACCAGAAGTAAACTACATATAGCTTTTCGGATTTTTTGCTTGGTTTCGACCTTGCATTTTATCGGCTTGAGTGTAGGTGGTATTCATTACTTAAGTTTTTTTTTATCAAAAGAAAAAATTGTAAGTATCCAAAATAAAGCTGAAACAGAAAAGAAATCAGATTCAAACCCTACCGATGATATTCCAGAATCTGAAGATATTGATGCTTATAAAGTAGTTTGTATTTTACATAGCTATTCAGTTTTTGATAAAGACATTATCTCAATCGAAAGCATTTATCATTCAGCTCTCACATTATTTTCTTCATATTCTTCCCGAATCCTTCGTGGGCATTTTGATGTAATTATTCAGCCTCCTCGTGTTTAAATCATTTTTATGGAGTACAATGTTGTTTCTATCAAATAATGTTTGATCAATTCAACCTTATACTAAATATTAGGGGATACTCCCTTTTCAAATTTGATTCAAAGCTACTACGTTAAATATATTATGTCTAAAATTAAATATTATCAAAAGTCATTACTGGAAACTGACTGGAAATCAGGTATTTCTGTTTTTTTGGTAGCATTGCCTCTTTGTTTAGGAATTGCTCTTGCTTCAGGAGCACCACTTTTTGCAGGGTTACTTTCAGGAATTGTAGCCGGGATTGTAGTATCAATTTTATCAGGGTCAGAAATTTCGGTAAGTGGACCTGCGGCTGGCTTAACTGTAATTGTAGCTACGGCTATTAAAGATTTGGGTTCTTATCCAGGTTTTCTTGTAGCGGTTATTTTAGCTGGTTTACTTCAAATTGCATTAGGTTATTTGAAAGCGGGTAAATTTAGTGCATACTTCCCAGAAAGTGTTATTAAGGGAATGTTGGTTGCTATTGGTTTGGTAATTATTCTTAAACAGATTCCTCATGCTTTAGGAGATGACCAAGATTATGAAGGTGAATTTGAGTTTGAACAAGTTGCCGACCATCAAAATACCATTACAGAATTAATACGTTCTTTCGTGGATTTTAATTATGGCGCTGTCATTATTTCGTTTTCGTGTTTATCACTTTTGATTTTTTGGGATTATGCTGCTAAGAAAAACATTAACTTTTTTAAAGTATTCCCTTCTGCTTTGGCAGCTGTACTTTTAGGTGTTTCAATCAATGAAATATATGCCATTGCGAAGCCTGAGTACTTTTTAGGAAATTCCCCAATTCACATGGTGGCAATGCCTATTTTTAATAATTTCCAAGAATTTAAAAGCGTATTAATTTTTCCTGATTTCTCATTTTTAAGCAATCCTCATATTTACACAATTGCAATAACCTTGGCAATTGTGGCTAGTTTGGAGTCACTTCTAAGTTTGGAAGCTGGTGATAGTATCGACCCTCAAAAACGTATTTCTTCTTCAGATAAGGAACTTGTTGCACAAGGAGTAGGAAATACAATTACAGGTTTATTAGGTGGACTTCCAGTTACTTCTGTAGTTGTTAGAACATCGGCAAACGTTTATGCTGGAGCAAAAACAAGAATGTCGTCAATAGTTCATGGAGTATTATTATTGGCTTCGGTAGTTTTTATCCCGATGTTAATGAATAGAATTCCTTTATCTGCATTGGCTGCCATTTTGTTGATGGTAGGGTATAAATTGGCTAATCCTGTTGTATTTAAAAAAGTTTATAAAGAAGGATACGACCAATACATCCCTTTTGCAGCCACTATTATCATAATTATTTTCAAAGATTTACTTTTTGGTATATTTATTGGAACGTTTATAGGGCTTTTATTTGTTGTATTCACCAATTTCCGTTCAGTAATTTCGGTGATTCGTGAAGGAAACAATGTATTAATCAAGTTTAATAAAGATGTTTCCTTTTTGAATAAACCAAGAATTAAAAATATTTTAATGAGCTTGAAGGAAGGCGATGAAGTATTAATTGATGGTGCAAGAGCCAACTTTATCGACCATGATATTTTTACGCTACTTTATACTTTTAAAAGGAGTTCGAAAAGTAAAGGAATTGAAGTAGTTTTCAAGAAAGTAAATCGCAAGATTCAAGGAGATATAAATCATTATCACGGAGAAACAGAATCGTCACATTAATTTATAATTACATTAAATAAATGAAAGAATACAAACAATTATTATTAGCTAATAAAGCATGGGCAAAAGAGCGTTTGGAATTAGATGAAGAATATTTCAATACCCTTTCTAAAGATCAACAGCCCAAGTTTTTATGGATTGGTTGTGCAGATAGTAGAGTTCCTGCTGAAGAAATTACCAATGCACAGCCTGGAGAAGTATTTGTTCATAGAAATGTAGCAAATCTAGTTGTCCATACTGATATTAATTTACTTTCCGTACTTCAATATGCGGTGGAAGTACTTCATGTAAGGCATATTATTGTTTGCGGACATTACGGTTGTGGTGGTGTAAAAGCTGCGATGGGCTCTAGCGATTTAGGACTCATCAATAAATGGCTAAGAAATATTAAAGAAGTTTATGATAAGCATAATTATGAACTAAAAAATATTTCTGATGAAGATGCTAGATTTAAGCGTTTGGTAGAATTGAACGTAGAAGAACAAGTAAAGAACCTTGCTAAAACAACAATCATTCAACGTTCTTGGAAAAACTTCCAATTGCCACATATTCATGGATGGGTTTTTGATATGAAATCTGGTTTGATTAAAGAAGTAATGGAAATTGAAGCATGTTCAGAGATTGATCCAATCTTTAAGTATGATTTTCATACAGATGAGGTAATTACTAATAGTTCAATTTATTAGAGGGTCTTGCTTGAGGAGAAAAAAATATTTTAATAAACAGAGAAAGCCTGTAATGAGAATACTCAATACAGGCTTTCTCTGTTTATTTCATTTCTTAAAAAGTCAACTCAATAATAAACCATCTTGCATTACTAACTTTCTGTCAGCCATATTCGCTAATTCTTCGTTATGGGTAACGATGACAAAAGTTTGATTGAATTGGTCTCTTAAATTAAAAAAGAGCTCATGTAGTTCATGTGCATTTTTTGAATCTAAATTTCCAGAAGGTTCGTCCGCAAAAATGATTGATGGTGAATTGATTAAAGCACGAGCAACTGCTGTTCTTTGCTGTTCACCACCTGACATCTGTGAAGGTAAATTATGAATTCTGTCTTTTAGTCCGAGTAATACCAAAAGTTCCTCTGCTCTTTCTTCAATTTTTTTATTTTTACCGCCAATGTAAGCAGGCATACAAACATTTTCTAAAGCTGTAAACTCTCCAAGAAGGTTATGAAATTGAAAAATAAAGCCTAATTTTTCATTTCTAAATTTGGCTAAAGCAGTATCCTTTAAATTGGTAATTTCTTGTCCAGCAATAAATACTTGTCCAGTATCAGGTTTATCAAGTGTTCCTGCAATATGCAACAGCGTACTTTTCCCAGCCCCCGAAGCCCCAACGATAGAGGCTACTTCTCCTTGATGAATCTGTAAATCAATACCTTTCAAAACATTTAAGTTTCCATAGGTCTTTGTAATATTTTTGACTACTAACATTTTTCCTTTTCCAATAAATATTCACTAGAACAAAACAACGATAAAAAATGTGGAATTACTATATTTGCTTTGAATAATTACTTTGTTGGTCGTTCAAAAAAGTTGATAAACTATAAATATTTACCAAATAAAAGCAATTAATTAAATAGTTTGTCAGTAATTTAGCAAACGAATTAATTTCGACATAAAAAACTGTATCAAATGAACATTCACGAGTATCAAGGTAAAGACATTTTGAAAAGTTATGGTGTCCGCATTCAAGAGGGCATCGTAGTCGATACACCAGCATTGGCAGTAGAAGCTGCCCGAGAGTTGTCGGCAAAAACTGGTACACAGTGGCACGTAATTAAAGCCCAAATTCATGCCGGTGGGCGTGGAAAAGGTGGTGGAGTAAAACTTGCTAAAAATTTAGATGAAGTTCGCCAAAAATCAGAACAGATTTTGGGAATGCAATTGATTACTCACCAAACAGGTCCAGAAGGTAAAAAAGTTAATAAGGTCTTGATTGCTGAAGACGTTTATTATCCAGGTCCATCTGAGCCAAAAGAGTATTACATTTCTATTTTGTTAGATAGAGGTCGTGCTTGTAATGTTATCATGGCATCAACTGAAGGTGGTATGGACATTGAAGAAGTAGCAGAACATACTCCTGAAAAAATCATTAAGGAATGGATTGATCCAAGAGTAGGTTTACAAGCATTCCAAGCTCGTAAAATTGCTTTCGCTTTAGGTTTATCAGGTGATGCTTTCAAAGAAATGGTGAAATTCATCAACTCTCTTTATAAAGCTTATGTTGAAACTGATTCTTCGATGTTTGAAATCAACCCTGTGTTGAAAACTTCAGACAACAAAATCTTGGCAGTAGATGCTAAAGTTAACTTAGATGATAACGCATTGTACCGTCATTCAGATTTTATTCCATTACGTGATGTTACTGAGGAAGATCCATTAGAAGTTGAAGCATCTAAAAACGATTTGAACTACGTAAAATTAGACGGTAACGTTGGATGTATGGTGAATGGTGCTGGTTTAGCAATGGCTACGATGGACATCATCAAATTATCTGGTGGTGAGCCTGCCAACTTCCTAGATGTAGGGGGAGGAGCTAACGCTAAAACGGTTGAAGCTGGTTTCCGTATCATCTTGAAAGATCCAAACGTTAAAGCTATCTTGATTAATATCTTTGGTGGTATTGTTCGTTGCGACCGTGTTGCTACGGGTGTTGTTGAAGCTTATAAAGCTATCGGTGATATTCCTGTACCAATTATTGTTCGTTTACAAGGAACTAATGCTGCTGAGGGAGCTAAAATCATTGATGAATCAGGCTTGAAGGTATTCTCAGCTGTTTTATTGAAAGATGCAGCTACTAAAGTAGAAGAAGTATTAGCAGCAATGTAATCAATACAGAATAATAAAAAAGGCGAAGGATTTTAAATCTTTCGCCTTTTTTATTGATTTTATCATTATAAAAAACTAGTTTTTCTTAGCACCAGACTTAGCACCATTGTAATATTGAGTTGCTTCTGGTAAAAGTCTTTTTATATCAGCAATACGTTGTTCGTCTGATGGGTGAGTTGACAAGAATACAGGTTGCTTAGTTCCTCCGCCAGATTGTGCTGCCATTCTTCCCCAAAAAGCTACAGCTTCATTAGGGTTATATCCCGCCATAGCCATGAAAATTAAGCCTAAATGGTCAGCTTCTGATTCTTGGTTACGTCCAAAAGCAAGCATTCCTATTTGAGCACCCGCAGGAGCAGCAACACTAAATACTGAATTCCATAAATTTTGTGTTGCACTTGGCTTACTTTGCATCGCTATTCCTAAACCTACTTGTCCAGCCGTTAATAAACCTTGTGCTACCATTCCTTGGCTCATTCTTTCGCTACCATGTTTTGCAATCGCATGCGATACTTCATGACCCATTACTACAGCTAAACCCGTTTCATTCTGAGTAATTGGCAAAATACCTGTATAAACTACCATTTTACCACCTGGCATACACCAAGCGTTCACTTGACTATTTTGTACTAGTTCGGTTTGCCATTGATAGCCATTCAAATAATTTGGAGAACCGTTTTGCTCAAAATATGTTTGAGCAGCTTTAGCAATTTTATCACCAACTCTTTTTACCATTGCCGCTTGTTGAGAACTAGCCGCTACTACTTTATTAGTATCTAAAAATTGCTTATAGCTAGTAAATGACATGGCGTTCATTTCATCATCAGAAACCAATAATAATTGGCTACGACCAGAAATCGGCACTTTTGTACAAGCCCAAATTGACGTTAGGAGAACTGCTCCATAAAAAACGATTTTTTTCATTTTTCTTAAAAGGATTAAGACACATTAAATTTTAATGGCAAAATTAATATTAAATAATCATACCAACACTCTAGTAATAGTATAGCAATTTAGAATTTAGATGTAAAAATCTAAAAAAGGTTCTAAATTTCTACATTTTAGGGGTATTTTTGTAAAATAATTCATAAAACGAAGAAATATGAAAATTTTGTGCATCGGTAGAAATTACGCTGAACATATTGCAGAATTAAATAATGAGCGTCCGTCTGAACCCGTTATTTTTATGAAACCAGATACGGCGATACTCAAAGACAATGAGGCATTTTATCATCCTGATTTTTCAAACGATATTCATCATGAAGTAGAAATCGTATTGAAAATCAATAAGATGGGCAAAAATATTGAAGCTAAATTTGCACATAAATATTACGAGGAAATCGGAATAGGTATTGATTTTACGGCTAGAGATGTTCAATCTAAACTAAAAGAAAAAGGATTACCTTGGGAAAAAGCCAAAGCTTTTAATGGCTCAGCACCTATTTCTGGTTTTGTTGCTAAATCTGAATTTGCTGATTTAAAGAAACTGAATTTCCATTTAGAGATTAATGGAGAAACTCGTCAAACAGGAAATACTTCTATGATGCTTTGGAATTTTGATGAAATCATTGCTGAAATATCAAAATACTTCACGTTAAAAACTGGCGATTTAATTTTCACAGGGACTCCTGCTGGCGTTGGTAAAGTAAAAATTGGCGATAAATTAAGTGCATTCGTTGAAGGCAAAGAAATGCTATCATTTGACATTAAGTAAATCGTGACGTGGATTTTATGGACATTCTTCCTTAAAATTCCGTTACAACAATCTATGAAATTAAAATTCTTTCTTTTTTGTAGCCTTCTTTCATTTCAGAATTTAGCACAAAAAACAAGACTTCTTTATCCGAAAGATTACTTTCTTTTTCCAATTAATCCCAAACAACAAAACTATTTGGCTGGTGGAATGGGGGATTTGCGTGCAGATCATTTCCATGCTGGTATTGATATTAAAACCCAAGGAAGAGAAGGTTTAGCAGTACAAGCCTCGGCTGATGCTTATGTTTCTGAAATCAGAGTACAAACTTCTGGTTATGGAAACGTAGTTTTCTTGACGCATCCCAATGGTTATGTTTCTGTTTACGGGCATTTAAGAGAGTTTGCAGAACCTTTGGCTACGTATGTAAAGAAAAAAAGACTAGAAAGCCAGACATTTGAAATTCAATTAAAACCTGCACCAAATGAATTTGTTGTAAAAAAGGGACAAATTATTGGTTATTCAGGCAATACTGGCGGTTCGGCTGGGCCACATTTACATTTTGAAATCAGAGATATTAATAACAATATTTTGAATCCTCTGAATTTTGGTTTTGCCGAAATCAAAGATAATATACCTCCTATTTTCCAACAATTATTTATCAAAACACTTGGTACTGATGCAAGAGTAAACGGTGAATTTGGAAGAAAATCTTTTCATCCCATCAAAAACCCCGATGGTACTTATGGCATCAACGCAGAAATTTCAGCAATTGGTGAAATTGGCTTAGAATTGCTGGCAGTTGATAAAATGAATGATACCCATAATTCAAACGGGTTAAGTTGTACTGAATTATTCGTTGATGGCAAAGAAGTGCATTATTTTCATTTAGAACAATTTCCCAATGCGGTTTCGCATGATATTAATGTGCATACTGATTATGCCTATGAAAAAACCATTGGACAAAGAATTCAAAAGCTCTTTCAAGATGATGGAAATGATGAATTACCAGTTTATAAAACCATTTTACAAAAAGGAAAACTCAGCTTTCAAGATGGAAAAACTCATCAAATAAGTATTAAAATTTGGGATGCTTATGAAAATGGAAGTACTTTGAACTTTACAATTAAAGGTGAAAAGTCCGAAAGTTCAGTAACGGCTAGTCCAAGTAAGTTACCTTTAATGATTAACTATCATATTGATGATAATACTTTAGTAATAAAAGCACGCAACTTAAAGACAATCAATTCGATAGCAATTTTAAATTTAGAAAAATCATCAGCTGAATTGCCCATAAATTACGTAAAAAACAATGAAGCTGTGTATCTTTGGGACTTAAAAAAGGGTTTACCCAAATCTATACAGATTGATAGTGTAGAAAAGTCTCTAAACTTACAAAAAACTATTCTTCCCAATCAATCAAGTAGCTTTGTTTCAGATAAACTTTCAATCATTTTTGAAGCAAAAACATTGTATGATACGCTTTATTTAGAAACTAAAGCTACTCCCAATCAAGTAGAAATTGGTCAAGCAACTATACCAATCCGAAATCCGATTAGTGTTAGTTTTCAGCCAGAAGCTAAAGTAAATTTACCGCAAAAAACATCAATATATTATACTTCCAGAAATCAAAGAAGATTTTTAGGGGGAAAATGGAATACAGATAGAATTGTCTTTAAAGCTGGATTATTGGGTCAGTTTACGCTTTTAACAGATACGATTCCACCAAAAGCAAGCTTTGTCACGAAAAGTCCAAATCATGTAGCGATTAGAATTTCAGATAATCTTTCGGGAATTAAAAGCTTTAAAACATATCTTAATGATACTTATATCTTAGCAGATTATGATGCCAAAAGAGCTTTACTCTGGACTGTTAAATCAGATTCTACTCAAAGTTTTATTGGTAAACTTCGTTTAGATTTGGAGGATAATCAAGGCAATAAAAGTTCTTATGAAACTGAAGTTGATAATCAAACAAAGACGGTAGCTGTCAAAAAAGAAAAGCCTAAAAAAGCTAAAACTAAAGCGAAGAAAGAAGTAACATCAAAAAAGAAGAGTAAAAAGAAAAATAAAAAATAGTAAAGAGTATAGTCAAATCTTTCAAAATTGTCTTTATAAAAATATACATAAATGAAATTAGCAATAGGAGAAAAAGCACCGGATTTTGAACAAAAAGACCAAGATGGGAATTTGGTTAAGCTTTCAGACTTTGAAGGCAAAAAAGTGATTTTATACTTTTATCCCAAAGATGATACTCCTGGTTGTACTGCTCAAGCTTGTAATTTGAATGAAAATTTACCTGCTTTACAAGCCAAAGGTTTTGAAATTATTGGAGTAAGTATTGATGGACAAAAAGCACATCAGAAATTCATCAAAAAATATGATTTAAAATTTACTTTACTCTCAGATGAAGACCATCAGCTAGTAGAGGCTTATGGCGTTTGGGTAGAAAAATCTATGTATGGCAAAACCTACATGGGCACAGCCAGAACAACTTTTATCATTGATGAAAAAGGAATCATTACTGATATTATTGAAAAAGTAAAAACGAAAGAGCATACCTCTCAAATAATTTAGAATAGTTAACTATCAAAATAACAAAAGCTTACAAAAATTAATCAAGAAAAATGGAAATTACTGAATTACAAAAAGTTGCTTCGCAAGTACGTCGTGACATCGTACGCCAAGTACACGCTTGTCAGTCTGGACACCCAGGCGGTTCATTAGGCTGTACTGATTTATTGGTAGGTCTTTACTTCGACCAAATGACTTTAAAATCAGATGAAGCTGGAAATAAAGTTTTCGATATGAATGGTATTGGCGAAGACCTTTTCTTTTTATCAAATGGACATATTTCTCCAGTTTTCTATTCAGTATTAGCTCGTGCTGGATACTTCCCAGCGGCAGAATTAGCAACTTTCCGTAAATTAAATTCTCGTCTTCAAGGTCACCCAACTACTCACGAACACCTTGAAGGAATTCGTATAGCTTCTGGTTCATTAGGACAAGGAATGTCAGTTGCTATTGGAGCAGCTCAAGCGAAAAAATTAAACAAAGACAATTCATTAGTATTTGTATTAATGGGTGATGGCGAACAAAACGAAGGTCAAGTTTGGGAAGCAGCCATGTATGCACCACACCATAAAGTAGATAATTTGGTAGCAGTTATTGACTATAACGGTCAGCAAATTGATGGTCCAACTGATAAAGTAATGAACAACCGTGACTTAGGAGCAAAGTATGCAGCTTTCGGTTGGAATGTAATGAAAATGAACGGTAACGATATGGCAGACGTCGTGAAAGTATTGGCAGAAGCTCGTGCTTTTTCTGGAAACGGACAGCCAACGATGATTTTGATGACCACAGAAATGGGTGCAGGGGTTGACTTTATGATGGGTTCACACAAATGGCATGGAGTTGCTCCAAACGACGAGCAATTAGCAGCAGCTTTAGCTCAGTTACCTGAAACTTTGGGAGATTATTAATTATTGAGTGAATGAGTAAATTACTGAATTAGTGAGTGATATAAGCAATTAAGAACAAATCTTTATAACATTGAAAATCAAAAAATTACATATCAAAAATTTTAAATCTATAGCAGATTTAGAGATTATTGAACCAAATCCGTTTACGGTCTTTGTAGGCCCAAATGGGTCTGGTAAAAGTAATATTTTTGAGGCTTTGGAGTTTTGGAATTTTGTATATAAAGGTTATTTTATTGATTTGAGCAGCTTTTTTGGAGGAAAAAATAACATGTTACACTTTAGTGATTTAGAGCAAAGTGCTAGTGTGTCTGTTGAATTTCCTAATGATATTATTCTTGACAGTTTTGCAATAGTATTTCCAACTGACAGTGGTAATCAGGTATTCCAAAATAAAGTCACTTCAAATTTAGAAGCATTTAAGAAAAGTACTAACCATAATCAATTTATCCCTAACTCTTCTAGATTATTCATCAATAGTTCTAAAGGAAATAAATTAAACTTTCAAGATGATAAGAAATTAACTTTTATTACTGATAATCTGGAAAAAGTGCTGAAAAGAATTTTGAAAGATGAAAGTAAAAAAGAAGAAATTCTTGACTGGTTACGATTATTTATTCCTGAGTTTGACGATGTTTTTATTGAATCTTCTGAATTGAGTAGAACAGATACATTAATTGTGAAAGAAAAATATTCATCAAAGTATTTCACAAAAGATTTAATCTCAGACGGTACTTACAATATTCTTGCTCTTTTAACAGCAGTATTTCAATCCGATGAACCACAATTTTTGTGTATTGAAGAACCTGAAAATGGACTTACTCCAGATGTTATCAAAGAGATGGTTACATTTTTCAGAAATGCTTGTGAAGAAAAAGGTCATTATATATGGCTCAATACACATTCGCAATCATTAGTTTCTCAACTTACTCCTGATGAAATAATCACGGTAAATAAAATCAAAGGGGAAACAAAAATAAAGCAGTTCAAAGGAGAAGATTTTAACGGATTAAGTATGGATGAAGCATGGCTGACTAATACCTTAGGAGGTGGGTTGCCATGGTAAATATTGGTTTTATTTGTGAAGGTTATACTGAGCTTTTTATTTTAGAATCTGATACTTTTAAGAATCTTTTGAATGAGCTAGGACTTCATTCTGTTGGAGTAATTAATGTTCAAGGGAATGGGAATTTATTACCTCATAACATTAAAAGTCATAGAGAAAATCTTTTTAACAAAGGGGCTTCTGTAATTTTTATTTTAACAGACCTTGACCAAGAACAATGTATTACCAAAACTCGATTGAGAATTACCGAATCAGAAAATCAAATTATTATCGTTGCTGTCAAGCAGATTGAGGCTTGGTTTTTAGCAGATTATATTGCCATGAATACCATTTTTAAAGGTGATTATTCTTTTGAATTTCCAGAAAATGAAGATATCCCTTTTGAAACTATCCGAACCAAATATTTTGAAAAGTTCAGAAGAGGTCTTGTAGGCAGAGATGAAAAGAAAAGATTGGCTCAAAAAATGATTAATGCAAGGTTCTCTATTCAAAATGCTGCTGAACACCCAAATTGCCCAAGTGCTAAATATTTTTTAACTAAATTAACGCAATGCGCCTCGACAAATCCAGTCGAGTAAAAATAGAAAAATGAAAAAATATACTTTCACAGAAAAAAAAGATACTCGTTCTGGCTTTGGTGCTGGAATGCAGGTGTTGGGACAAACCAACCCAAATGTTGTAGCCCTTTGTGCTGACTTAATTGGCTCATTGAAATTGGATGCTTTTATCAAAGAAAATCCAGAGCGTTTTTTCCAAACGGGTATCGCTGAAGCAAACATGATTTGTATTGCTGCGGGTTTGACAATCGGTGGAAAAATCCCTTTTGCTACTACTTTTGCTAACTTCGGTACTGGTCGTGTGTATGACCAAATTCGTCAATCGGTAGCGTATTCAAACAAAAATGTTAAAATTGCTTGTTCACATGCAGGTCTAACATTGGGAGAAGATGGTGCTACTCACCAAATTTTGGAAGACTTAGGGATGATGAAAATGCTTCCGGGTATGACGGTCATCAATCCTTGCGACTATAACCAAACAAAAGCAGCAACCATTGCAGTAGCAGCCCACGAAGGACCAGTTTATTTACGTTTCGGTCGTCCAGTTGTACCAATCTTTACTGCTCCAGACCAAGAATTTATCATCGGTAAAGCTTGGACAGTGAACGAAGGGAAAGACGTAAGTATTTTTGCGACAGGACATTTGGTTTGGGAAGCTATTTTAGCAGGAGAAATTTTAGCGGAAAAAGGAATCGATGCAGAAATTATCAATATTCACACGATTAAACCTTTAGACGAAGAAGCAGTCTTAGCATCAGTTCGCAAAACTGGTTGTGCTGTTTCTGCTGAAGAACACCAAATAGCTGGTGGTTTAGGAGATTCAATTGCACAAGTATTAATCAAAAAACATCTTGCTCCATTAGAATTCGTAGGTGTAGAAGATTCATTTGGTGAATCAGGAACTCCAGCACAATTAATGGAAAAGTATGGATTAAATGCCGCTTCAATCGTAGAAAAAGCATTAAAAGCTATTGCTCGTAAACAAGCATAGGTTTTAGAAATATACAGAAATTTTAGGCAAAAGGCGAACAGTATAAGTAATTAGCGGAATTAAATACCCTAATTCTTATTCTTTTCTTCTTTTGCCTTTTTTATTTTAAGACTTGTGCCTATTTTGCATTTAGCATTCTAAGCCAAATGCCTAAAAATGACAGATAAAGAATTATTAGAAAAATTTGCTAACCCCGAAAGCCGTAATTATGCTTTCAATTTACTGGTACGTCAATATCAGCAGAAAGTATATTGGCATATCCGAAAAATGGTGATTGACCATGAAGATGCCAACGACCTTACTCAAGATACTTTTATTAAAGTCTGGAAAGGACTAGAAAACTTTAAAGGTGATTCTCAATTATTTACTTGGCTTTACAGAATTGCTACTAACGAATGTCTGAATCATTTAGCCAAGAAAAAAAGACGTTTTTTCTTACCAATTAATGACATCACTGAAGAACTTTCAAATAAGCTTGAGGACACGAATATGATTTCTGGAGATGAAATTCAGTTAAAATTACAAAAGGCACTCCTGACGCTACCTGATAAACAACGCTTGGTTTTCAATATGAAATACTATGATGAATTGAAGTATGAAGACATTGCCGAGATTACAGGAACTTCTGTTGGTGCATTAAAAGCTTCGTATCATTTAGCTGTAAAAAAAGTAGAAGAGTTTCTGAAAAATACGGCATCCTAAATAAAATATCAAAAAAAATATTTTTATTTTAAACCATCATAAGCCAAGACAGTCAAAGCATTGAAAATTATATTAAAATGGAAAACAATAAATTCGATTTAGAAAAGCTACCCAGAGAGAATATATTCAAAGTACCTGAAAATTATTTTGAAGAACTCCCGATGCTCATTCAGTCACAAACTTCGGCTAAAACTAAAGTAATTCCGTTAGTTTCATGGTCAATGAGAAGAACTTGGGCAAGTATAGCAGCTTGTGCGGCTATTGCTATTTTGGGATATTTTACTTGGATGCCAAAACAAGATGCTTTGGGTAATGAAGCTCTTTCGGAAGTACAAAATCAAGAAATTATTAATTACTTACTTCAAGAAAATATTAATCAAATTGACCTCGCAGAGCAATTTGAGAATGTTCAAAGTACTAAGGTTGACTTAGAAGAATCTGTAAGTGACTCTGAATTATTAGATAATTTAAAAATTAACCAACAGGATATTTTACAGAGTATTGATATAGAAAATTTAGAAGAGAATATTTAAATCAAAAAGTGAAATTCTTTTACCAGAGTAGTAACTAAATAGAAATATCGTTTTTATAACGACTTAATTAAACAAATATGAAAAAGTCAGCCATAATTATCAGCTTAATTTGCTTTATTTTCTCATTGAATGTAAAAGCTCAAGATGAACACCACAAAGGTAAAGAAAAAATAAAAGCAGCTAAAGTAGGTTTAATCACCAATCGCTTGAATTTAACTGAAGAACAAGCAAAAGGCTTTTGGCCAGTATATAACGAATTTGATACGAAGCGTTGGGAAATCAGAAAAAATATTAGACAAATTACTGCCGAAAGTAGAAATACTACTAGCTCTGAGGATAAAATTTTATCTGATTTAAAAGAAATTTTAAACTTGAAACAAAAAGACGTTGATTTAGAAAAGGAATATATGTCGAAATTTCTAAAAGTCATCAATGTTCGTCAGGTTTCAGAATTATATAAAACGGAACAGCTTTTCAATGCGATGCTTTTTAATAGACTAAACAAAAAGGATGGCAAAGATGAAAAGATGAAAATGGAAAGACCATAATTAAAAAATCCCTCAAATTATAACAGTTTGAGGGATTTTTCTTGAAAAACCAATTCAAAATCTTATTGAATTTCAGTGCCAAATCTTTTATAGTCAACTAATTGCTCTTCTGTAATCACATCATCAGTAATCATTACATCAATATCAGTGTAAGGGCATACTACAAAACTATCAGCAGTATTTAGTTTTTCAGCTGTAATTAAAGCAATTACTTTTGCCGAAACTTCTACCATTTTTTTCTTCACAACGCACTCGCCCCAATCTGGAATTGTTACCCCAATTTCAGGATGAATTCCGCAGACACCAATCAATAAAACATCGGCTCTAATCTTTGTCAGCAAATCAATAACTTCGGTTCCGTAAGTATTTTGTGCATCCTTGAATACTCTTCCACCCAACATGAACAATTCAATATTAGGATGTTCACACAAGATTTGAGCAATGGCAATACTTGTGGTAAACACTGTAGCCTTTAAGTTTGGGGACATCATTTTGGCTACTTCCATGTTTGTAGAGCCATTATCAAGAATAATTACCTGACCATCTTCAAAAAAACTTTGTGCTTTTTTAGCCAAAATTAATTTTTCTTCATGTGCAATATGAATCCTTTCTTTAAGCTTATACGGACTAGCAGCTTTGGGAACAGCTCCGCCATGTACTTTTTTCAGCAAACCATCTTCGGCTAATTCATTCAAATCCCGACGAATGGTGTCATCAGAAACATTCAGTATTTCTGCTAATTGAACAGAGGAAACTCTTTGATTAGTTTCCAACATTTTCAAGATGATTTGTAATCTTTCTTCCCTGAGCATATTTGCGGTTTAATTCGGTTTATTTCGGAATATTACACAAATTTAATAAATTTAATTTTGATTTGTTCGGTTTATTGCGGTAAATTTGTCAAAAATAATTAAAAACCGCAGAAAAACGTATGAGAATCTTAATCGATATGGATGATGTCTTGGCAGACACAAGTTTGAAAATATTAAATGAAACTAATAAAAGACTTGGTACCAATTTCACTCGTGAGCAACTGAACACTAGTCCAGAAATTTACAAAGAATATTATGAAAAGTATTCAACTGTCAGAGGAATGCTTTGGGAAAAAGGTTTTTTTGCTGATATTCCTTTAATCCAAGATGCACAAGAAGTAGTTCAAAAACTTCATGCAAAACATGAAATTTTTATTGTTTCAGCAGCAACCGAATTTCCTTTATCAATGGATGAAAAATTAGAATGGCTTGATAAATACTTTCCTTACATCGGTTGGTCGCACACAGTTTTTTGTGGACATAAATGGATGATTAAAGCAGATTATATTATTGATGACCACGAAAAAAACCTTATCAACTTTGAAGGCAAAGGTTTGTTGTTCAATGCTACTCATAATCAACACGTAAAGGAATTTACAAGAGTACATTCTTGGAAAGAGATTGAAACTATTTTATTGTAAGAAAGTCAATCTGTTTTTCACTCAGTAAGCTCATCAAAATTCGATTTCAACAATCGTAAACTATTTTGGAAACTACTATTATTCAAACAAATATTGGTAAAAATGCACGCATTGCTACCAATGCTTTATTCTTTTTATGTGGAATTAGTTTTGCCTCATGGGCATCAAGAATTCCAGATATGAAAGAATTACTTCAATTAAGTGATGCTGCCTTGGGAACAGTTTTATTCGCCATGCCAATTGGCAGTTTAACGGCTTTACCTATTGCTGGAGTAATTATTCATAAATTTGGCAGTAAAAAAATTACTTTTCTTGCCGTTTTAGTGTATTTCATTGCCTTACCTTTATTGGGGCTTTCGGCTAGTCCAGTTACTTTAGCTATTTCCTTATTCATTTTTGGATTCGGAAGTGATTTGTTGAATATAGCGATGAACGTCCAAGCTGTAGGTGTAGAAAAAATCCAAAAGCGTTCTATTATGTCTTCTTTCCATGCAGTATTTAGCATTGGTTTTATGCTTGGAGCAGCTCTTGGGGGGCTTATTGCCAAACAAGGCATTTCTACTTTTCATCATTTAGTTGCGATTGGTAGTCTCGATTTACTGATTGGCATTGTTTCTTTTTCTTACTTATTACAACACGACCATAAGTCTGATGAGAATCAACCTCTTTTTGCCATTCCAGATAAATCCTTGATTATTTTGGGTGTTATTTGTTTTTGTGGAATGCTTTGCGAAGGTGCAATGGCAGATTGGAGCGTACTCTATTACAAGCAAATCATGGATAATCCTAATGGTTTTGCCACAGCAGGATTTACGGCATTTTCAGTTTTAATGGTAGTAGGTAGAATTTTTGGTGATAGAATTTTGCAAAATTTTGGGTTAAGAAAAACACTTTTAATCAACTGTTTATTAGTTTTTGTGGGAATGTCCATTGCTATCTTCATCAGCTTACCTGAAGCAGTGGTGATTGGTTTTGGAATTACAGGTTTAGGACTTTCAACCATCGTTCCACTTATTTATAGCGAAGCAGGACATTCAAAAACAATGGCGGCAGGTGTGGCTCTTGCAGCAATTTCAACCTTAGGAATAGCTGGTTTTTTGATTGGTCCAGTGATGATAGGCTATCTTTCTGAATTCCTTTCATTGAAAATAGCCCTTTCTTCCCTGATTTTACTAGGTTTATTAGGAAGTTTTTTAACAACAAAAATTTCAAATCAATAGATGGAAGGTTTAAAGAGAGTAGCAGTAATATGTGTACTTAGAAATGGTTCTAATTTCTTGTTACTCAAACGTTTTAAAGAACCCAATAAAGATACTTACGTTCCTGTTGGCGGAAAAGTAGATGCTTTTGAAAATCCTTATGATGCTGCCATTCGTGAAGTTTGGGAAGAAGCAGGAATCCAATTACCTGCTATGCGATTTTGTGGTACTTTAGTAGAAACTTCGCCCGTAAAATACAATTGGATGAGTTTTATTTACGAAGCAGAAATTGAAGTATTTGAACCACCCATTTGTAACGAAGGTATTTTAGAATGGCATAATTTCGAGCATCTCGAAAGTTTTCCGACTCCAAAAACTGACTTTTTTATCTACGATTATATTTTACAGAAAAAACATTTTGCCTTTAATGCCATTTATGATGAAGAAGTAAAATTACTTTTTATGAATGAAGAGATGGAAAACAAAGTAGTTTTTGAACAATGAAAATTAAAATCTGTTGTATTTCTTCTCAGGAAGAAGCCCAAATAGCCATATCCTCAGGTGCTGATGTGTTGGGATTAGTTGCCAAAATGCCGAGTGGACCCGGTACAATTGATGATACTTTAATTCAAGACATTGTAAGCATTATTCCAAAACACATAGATAGTTTTTTACTGACACCTAAAACCAATCCTCATGAAATTATTGAACATCAGCGTTTTACAGGAGCAAGTTGTATTCAATTAGTAGATGCTGTTGCCATTGAAGGTTATCCTATTCTGAGAGAACATTTACCGACTATCAAACTGATTCAGGTAATTCATGTAAGAGGAGAAGAGTCGATTCTTGAAGCAAAAAAATATGAAAAATTTGCCGATATGATTTTATTAGATTCTGGAAATCCTACATTAGCCATTAAAGAATTAGGAGGTACTGGCAGAAAACACGATTGGGAAATTAGCAGAAAAATCGTTGAAGGTGTTTCTATTCCAGTTTTCTTGGCAGGTGGACTTAATCCCGAAAATATTCATGAAGCAATTGAAGTCGTAAATCCTTATGGTTTAGATATTTGTAGTGGTGTAAGGAGTAATGGAAAATTAGATTTTGAAAAATTATCTTGTTTAATCAAAGCTATTCAAGATAAAATGAGGGATAAGTAATAAAAAGGTTGTTTAGTTGAAAATATGTCTAAAATTAATCATGCTTGCCGCTATAAACATCAATAACTAAATTATTGACTGTTTTGGCTCTTTTTAGTCCTTGCCACTTGACGTTTTGACTCCCTTTTTTGACGGCGTGTACAAGCCATCTAATTGTAAGGATTCCAAAGCCAATTTATGCGAAATAGCGGAGTAACCATTTGATTGTCAGGTATCAATGTTTGCCAAGAACAGTCTGACTTAAGTAAATATAAAATAGAATGATAGCTCACTTTATGTCGATTATGACCTAATTTGTGACTCAAAAGGGGAGTATATAAGTTGCAAAATCTGATTCTGAAATATAAACAGGTAATTTATTCATCTAGTAAAGTTAAAATATTTCAACTAAACATCCTTAATAATAGGAACAGTCACCAATGCCTGTAATAAGTGTTGATACTTATTTTTCTAGGCACGGGTGACTGTTCTTATTTTTTAAGGATAGTGTTTTTTGCGTATTAGAAATGATAAATAATCACCTCTTTTTATTCTGAAACAACTTCATGATGAAATTCCTTTACTAATCCTTTCAAATACTTTATCAATTCGTCTAATTCCAAACTTGCACCATTGCTTGCATAAGCTTCATAATTTGCCATACCTAAAGTAAGTGTTTGTTCAGGAAGTAAGTCTAAAATTAATCCAAAACAAACACCAGCATTAAAATTATCTCTTTCTCCAGTGGATACTCTTTTATGAATAGTTTGTTTTCCTTTTACTTCATAGACATGATTTTTTTGTACAAGCAAAGCATCTTGATTGGTATGTACAAAAATCTGTTTGATATGATATTTTGACAATAAATTTTGCGTTACCAAGGTTAAATCTGGCTCTTCATGATTGTTGTTTAGGGCAAAAATATATCTTGCTTCATCTTCATTCATACTTAAACTTACTCTTCCATATTGTGCATATTTACTGATAAGTTCAAGTACTTCAATGATTTCCTCTTTAGTTCTTTTGCTAATATTGGCGAGGTCGAAGAAGAAATTTTTGTGCCGCATCCCAAAAACATCGTCGTCGGGCTGTTGGAATTTATTTCTTGAAAAGTATTTTGTTGATGAATTTGCTTCAATGGGAGCAAGGTTTACAACAATATTATCCAGAATGCCTTTCCAAATATCCGTGGCATGTTTAATGTTTGCCCAATTGACAAATGCCAATAAAGAACTTTCATAAACCCAGCGACTAAGATTATCTAAACCAGTTAGTGCTGCAACATACGACCATGTGAGTTGTTCAAAAGTACTTTCTTCAGTAAAAATTAATTTACCATCATTGAATTCAAGGATGTTTATTTTAGCGGGAGAAGCAATGGAAATCAATTCACAATTGGGATGAATTTCTTCAAAAACACTATTAACGACTGGATAACCCATTGTAGCGATACAGACATTTTTGATGGATAAAGCACCTAAAGAATTGGCAAGAATAGGAGCATTGCCACTCATTCTTACTTCTAAAGGACGAAGCTGTACTTTAGTGTTTTTGCCAGAAAGTGTACTTAGTTGTGTGGCTACTTCACTAATTGTTTCAAAGTAAATTGCTTGATTTTGTTCTTTAGTCTTGATGATTTTTTGAACAGTATCAATGTAAGCATCAAAGCCGACAATAGCTTTTAAAGACTTTCCATCGGATTGATGTTTCTCTAAGGCTTTGATTAAGTTTGGTAATGTTTTTTTCAAGGTTAATATGGTTGTGCTTTTATAATGTTTTGAAAGAATCTAAGAATGCTACTAAAGTAAATTTATATAATTTTAAGAAATAATTGTTTAATAAAAGTATTTTATTCTGACTAAACTATTGCCAAGTACCAAATTTTCCTTGTTGATAGTCGATATAAGCCTGATATATTTCTTCTTGTGTATTCATTACAAAAGGACCTTGTGCTACCATTGGCTCATTAAATGGTAAAGCATGACCGAATATGATTAAAGAATCACTTTCTGTTTTGATATTGATACTTTCTGCATCATTTTGAAATTCAACTAATTGTCTAGCTTCAACATGTTCCCCGTTTACTGTCATTGCACCTCTGATGATGTAAAAGAAAATATTTCTTTCTTTGGCAACATCAATGTTCAACTCGGTATTTGCTTTAAATGCAATCGTACTTAAAAATACATCCGTTTTTGATTCAAAAGCACCAGGAGTTTGTCCCCATTTTCCTGAAATTAGATTTACTTGGATAGCATCATCCTCTAAGCTAATCGTCGGAATTTCGTCTTTCTGTAAACCTAAATAGAAAGGTTTCGACATTTTCAATTTGGCAGGTAAGTTTAACCAAAGTTGAAGTATTTCTAAATCACCACCTTCTTTCTTGAATTGTTCTGAAGAAACTTCTGCATGAATTAGACCACTTCCGGCTGTCATCCATTGTACGCCACCGCTATTTATAATGCTTTCATGTCCGCTAGAATCCTTGTGCATAATGTCGCCTTCAATGATAAAAGTAACCGTTTCCATTCCTCTATGAGGATGTGGCCCAAAAGGTAAGCCTCTATTATTGGCAGGATAATGTTGGAAACCATGATGATTCAAGAAAATGAAAGGATCTACTTGTGATAAAGTACGAGTAGGCAATGGAGAATAAGTAATCAAATCTGCAATAGGTCGGTATTCAGCTTGATGAATTTTTTTAATAGTTCTCATTAGAAGATGTTTTGTTGATAATGTTAAATGCACTGATTTAACGAGTACTGATAAAGGCTTGTGTAAATTAACCAATAAATATCCTACAATCATTGCTAAAACACTTAACGATTCTTGATTCGCTTTGTTTGTATAAGGAAAGTTATCTTACACGAAAGTTCTTGTGCCAGAGTGACTTTCTCTGAATTCTTTTGGCGTACAACCGTGCTTTTTCTTGAAAATTCTGTTGAAGTAAGAAAGATTATTGTAGCCACATTTGGAAGAAATCTCAGCAATGGATTGACGAGTATCAATCAACAAACGAGAAGCATGACCAAGACGAATATCATTTAAGCTGTCAATAAATGTTTTTCCAGTTCTTTTTTTGATAAATCTACTAAAACTTACGACTGTCATATTTACGATTTTGGAAATATCTTCAAGTGAAATATCTTTATCATAATTGTGTCTCATATATACAAAAGCCTTTTCAATTCTTCGGCTATCGTAAGTTACAGTTTCATTTGAAAAGGTCTGTGTTGTTAAGGTTTTCATATTTCTTGAAACTGACAAATCATGCAAAATAGACATCAATTCCATTACGGAGCAAAAACCATTGGTTTGTGTGAGTCCTATTAAGCGAGGTTTAATAGCCTGAATGGTTTCTTGTGAAAATGAAATGCCTCTAGCCGAACGTTCAAGCATCGAGCGAATAAAACTCATCTGATTTCTTTTTAAGAATTTTTCATCAAATAAATCTTTGTGAAATTGTATCGTAATTTCATGTATATTCTCCATTTCAGATTCTTGTGAAAACCAACCATGTGGCAAATTTGAACCTACCAAAACCAATTCTAAGGTTGAAATTACTTCGTTGTGGTCACCAATTACTCTTTTCACACCTTCAGCATTTTCAATAAAATTTAACTCAAACTCTTCATGATAATGCAATGGAAAGTCAAATTTATTCTTTGTTCTAGCAAAAACCATGAAGCAATCATTTGCAGTGAGTGGAGTTATCTCACGATAAATTTTCGACATACAATTTAATTTAGTTAAATTAATACAAATGCTTATGTTGATAAAGTATCATAGCTTAAATGAAGCTGATTAAGAGTAAATATGCAATTTATTATTAGTATTTCAATAGATTTTATGGTAAAATACAGTAATTAAGTGTATTTTCTAAGTTTTAAGTAACCGTACCTTTTCGAGTATTTGATAATTTAAGTTGAATTTGTATTATTATTAGCCATATTTTGTTTGGTATTATAATGATGTCTTACTAAAACTAAATTGAAAAAAAACCAATATAATTTGCACTGAATTCAAATTTCATTTTACATTTGTGTCAAACTTTAGGGGTGCCTTAATACAACGGGCTGAGATTATACCCTCAAAACCTGAACGGCGTAATTGCTGCGTAGGAAAAAGTAAGGCAGAAATTTCATTTCAGATACGATTTTATTATCGTTTTTAAAATCACACTGCTTTTCTTGATTGTGCTTTCAAAAGGAAACGTCCATCAATTCTGGGCTGTTTACTATTGCGTAAAATAGATTCCTGTTTAGGTGTACAACTAAACTTGAGCTTTATTTTTTGCTTTCAGAGCCAATTATTCCCTCATCAAATTACTTCATTTTTTAGGTCTTCTCTAAGGTTCATTTGTTTTTAAATCTTAACATAAAACTAATGACTGTCTTTGTAAATGACGAAATTTTGGAGTTTTCAGATACTCCTACATTAATCAAAATATTTGAAATTCAGCAAATTACAGAAATACGTGGACTTGCCGTTGCCATCAACGAAGAAGTGATTCCTCGTGTACTTTGGACTGAAACCCTTCTTCAAAATAATGATAGATTAATGTTGATTCGTGCTACACAAGGCGGTTGAGGTTTCAGAAAAAACTAATGAAAAACACAAAGAAAACTGAAAAAACACCTCAGACTGAAACCATCAGTCGAGCAGCATTTCCTGCATCCCAAAAAGTATATGTACAAGGGCAAATCCATGATATTCAAGTAGCCATGCGTGAAATTTCTTTGTCAGATACTTTGGTGAATGGTAAAGCAATTTCCAAAAATGCACCTGTAACGGTTTACGATACAAGTGGGCCTTTTACAGACCCAAACATTGACATTGATGTAAGAAAAGGCTTACCCAGATTGCGTCAATCGTGGATTGTAAATCGTGGCGATGTGGAAGAATTAGATTCAATTACTTCTAATTATGGTCTTGAGCGTTTGGCAAATCCAGCTTTGGATTCACTTCGTTTTGAACATTTGAAGAAACCATTAAGAGCGAAATCAGGACAAAATGTTTCGCAATTGCATTATGCCCAAAAAGGCATCATTACGCCAGAAATGGAGTATATCGCCATTCGTGAAAACCAGAAAATTGATGCTTTGAAATCAATTGGTCATCAGCACGAAGGACATAGTTTTGGAGCAAATACGCCAAAAGGTTTAATAACGCCAGAGTTTGTACGTTCGGAAGTAGCGATGGGCAGGGCGGTAATTCCCAGTAATATCAATCATCCAGAAAGTGAACCGATGATTATTGGTCGTAACTTTTTAGTAAAAGTAAATGCTAATATTGGTAATTCTGCGGTTTCGTCGAACATTGAAGAAGAAGTAGAAAAAACCGTTTGGGCTTGTCGCTGGGGAGCAGATACCATCATGGATTTATCGACAGGGAAAAATATTCATGAAACTCGTGAATGGATTATTAGAAATTCTCCCGTTCCCATTGGAACAGTACCGATTTATCAAGCTTTAGAAAAAGTAGGAGGGAAAGCCGAAGATTTAACTTGGGAGATTTTCAGAGATACTTTAATTGAACAAGCAGAACAAGGCGTTGATTACTTCACGATTCATGCAGGAGTTTTATTGAGATACGTGCCGATGACAGCAAAAAGAGTAACGGGCATTGTGTCTCGTGGAGGAAGTATCATGGCAAAATGGTGTTTGGCACATCATAAAGAGAATTTCCTTTATACACATTTTGAAGAAATCTGTGAAATCATGAAAGCCTATGATGTCGCTTTTTCTTTGGGCGATGGACTTCGTCCTGGAAGTATTGCCGATGCCAACGATGCTGCCCAATTTGCTGAATTGGAAACTTTAGGAGAATTGACCAAAATCGCTTGGAAACATGATGTGCAAACCATCATCGAAGGGCCGGGTCACGTGCCAATGCACTTGATTAAGGAAAATATGGACAAGCAATTGAAAGAATGCCACGAAGCACCTTTCTACACACTTGGTCCATTGACGACCGACATTGCTCCAGCTTATGACCATATTACTTCGGGAATCGGTGCAGCTATGATTGGCTGGTTTGGCTGTGCGATGCTTTGTTACGTAACGCCAAAAGAACATTTAGGTTTGCCGAATAAGGAAGATGTAAAAGTAGGAGTGATTACTTATAAAATCGCTGCACATGCTGCAGACCTTGCCAAAGGACATTATGGTGCGCAAATTCGTGATAATGCTTTGAGTAAAGCTCGTTTTGAATTCCGTTGGGAAGATCAATTCAATTTATCGCTCGACCCAGATACTGCTCGTGAATATCACGATGAAACTTTACCAGCCGAAGGAGCAAAAATCGCACATTTTTGTTCGATGTGTGGACCAAATTTTTGTTCGATGAAAATCACGCAAGAAGTACGTGATTATGCCGAAAATATGGGTGTAGAAGAACAAGAAGCATTGGCAAAAGGTATGGCAGAAAGAGCTAAAGTATTCGTTGAAAACGGTGCGGAGGTGTATATTTAATTGTGATTTAGTGAGTTGTGATTGAGTGATTTTTCTATTAGCAGGCGAATTAATTCGCCTGCTAATAGAAAAATCCTGATTGAGAAAGTTTAAGAGAATACAAACATTAGCTTTGTTATTTTTGATAGCGAACTTAGTACAAACCCGAATTTGTTTAAACCGCTTCATCATTAACTTACGTCTTTATTTTTTTTAATAAAAATAATCACTAATTCACAACTCAACATTCACTAAATAACCCAAAAATGCAAAAAGTAATTCTATCAAATCCCACTGATTTTGAAGGTGAAATCGCCATCATTGAGCAATTATTGATGGAGGAATCATTGATTTTTCACCTCAGAAAACCTGATAAAAACTTGAAACAGTTAGAGGATTTTTTAAGAAGTATTTCTCCGAAATTTTATAAAAAAATCGTTTTGCATTCGCATCACGAATTAATCAAAAAGTATAATCTCAGAGGAATTCATATTACGGAAGCAATCCGACAAAATATGGATGAAGCAGTAATGGCAAACATGATTAAGCTGTTCAGAAAGAGAGGTTTAACAGTTAGCTTTTCTTTACATACTTTGAATGCCATCGAGAATTTAGCTTTTAAAGCTGATTATGTCTTTTTGAGCCCTATCTTAAAAAGTATTTCAAAAACAGATTATATCGGAACTTTTACAATGGATGAATTGCAGTTTTTCTTTCAAGTTCGGAAAAGTAATACGCCTGTTTTTGCTTTAGGGGGAATTCGAGAAGAAAATAAAGACTTCTTGGAAAGGATTGGTTTTGAGGGTTTTGTATTGATGGGTTCTGTCTGGAAACCTTATATTTAATAAGAAATTAAGATGAAAAATAGACCTTTTGTGTTAAGTATTGCAGGATTTGACCCAAGTGCTGGTGCAGGAATTTTAGCAGATATAAAAACTTTTGAACAGCAAGAAATCTATGGTTTGGGCGTTTGTTCTGCCATTACTTTTCAAGACGAAAGCTATTTTGAAGGAGTAAATTGGCTCGATAATGAGCAAATTATTCATCAAGCCAAATTACTTTTTGACAAGTATGCTATTGATTTTGTAAAGATTGGTTTGATTCAATCTTTACAAGATTTAGAAGAAATCATCAGCACACTTTTAAGTTGGAATCCAACGCTCAAAATCATCTGGGACCCGATTCTAAAAGCAAGTGCAGGTTTTGATTTCCATTCAGAAATCAACGTGGTTTTATTAGAAAAAATCTTGAAAAAGATTTATCTCACCACGCCCAATTTGCCCGAAGTAAAGCAATTGATACAAGGCGAATTTTCGGATGAAGAAAAGGCTCTGAAACTCAGTAAATTTTGTCAGGTCTATTTAAAAGGTGGACATTCAGAAAATGCCTTTTGTGAAGACATTTTATTCGTCAAAAATCAAAAATTTTACTTCAAATCAGAGAAAATTCCAGACGGAGAGAAACATGGTTCGGGCTGTGTACTTTCTTCGGCAATTACTGCTAATCTGGCAAAATCTCTTTCTATTCAGCAAGCTTGTGCCAATGCCAAGCAGTACATGAATCAAATTTTAAAGAGTAATCCCAATTTATTGGCTTACCATTTTCAGACATGAAGATTTCAAAATTACATTATATCACACAAGATTTAGCCCACATTCCGCATTGGGAACAAGCCCGTTTGGCTTGCGAAGGCGGAGCAGATTGGGTGCAACTCCGAGTAAAAAATCAAGATTTTGATACTTGGAAACAAACAGCTTTGAAAACACAAGCAATTTGTAAGGCTTTCGGAGCAACTTTGATTATTAACGACAATGTACAAATCGCTAAAGAGATTCAAGCCGATGGTGTGCATTTAGGCAAAACCGATGCTTCGCCTATTGAAGCAAGAGCTATTTTAGGCGAAAATTTTATCATTGGCGGTACTTCTAATACTTTTGAAGACCTCTCTTTTTTGCATGAAGCCAAAGTGAATTATATCGGTTTAGGACCATTTCGTTTTACCAAAACTAAACAAAATCTAAGTCCGATCTTGGGTTTAGAAAAGTATCAAAGCCTTTTAACGAAATGTAAAATAGCAGGATTGAATTTACCGATTGTAGGCATAGGAGGCGTTTTGTTGAGTGATGTGGAAGATTTATTGTTGGCTGGTTTGCATGGAGTAGCGGTTTCATCGGTGATTAATTTAGCTGAAAAACCTTCGGAGGTAACAAGTGATTTTATGAAAGCTTTAAACGAAAAATACCATGTTGAACATTGCGAATAAAGAATTTTCATCCAGACTTTTTACGGGTACTGGCAAGTTTTCATCATTGACTTTGATGGAAGAAAGTTTGTTGGCTTCTGGTTCTGAATTGGTAACAGTAGCTTTAAAAAGAGTGCATTTACATCAACAGACTGATGATATTTTGAGTCACCTGAGCAACCCACAGTTCAATTTATTGCCCAATACTTCGGGCGTGAGAAATACCAAAGAAGCAGTTTTTGCCGCACAATTAGCTAGAGAAGCTTTGGAAACCAATTGGTTGAAATTAGAAATTCATCCCGACCCCAAATACCTTTTACCTGATGCCATTGAAACCTTGAAAGCAGCGGAAGAATTGGTGAAATTGGGTTTTGTGGTATTGCCTTACATTCATGCTGACCCTGTTTTGTGTAAGCGTTTAGAAGAAGTTGGCGTGGCGGCTGTGATGCCTCTTGGTTCGCCAATTGGAACAAATAAGGGTTTGAAAACAATAGATTTTTTAGAAATCATCATCGAACAAAGTAATGTACCTGTGGTGGTTGATGCTGGTATTGGCTCGCCTTCGGATGCCGCTAAAGCGATGGAATTGGGTGCGGATGCGGTGTTGGTGAATACGGCGATTGCCGTTTCAGAAAATCCTGTGCAAATGGCTAAAGCCTTTAAAATGGCAGTTGAAGCAGGAAGAATGGCTTATGAAGCCCGACTTGCCCCAAAAACAAATCACGCCATTGCCAGTAGCCCGCTGACGGGATTTCTTCATTAAATTGTGAATTAGTGATTGTTTTGAGATTAAAATAAAAATATTTCAAGAGAACTCTTTTTAAGAAGAAGTACTCTCTAATTACCAATCATTACCGTGAAAGTCTCAGAATTATCAATTTTGTTTGCTCAATAACTAATAAATAAGTCCTAAATAAGGTTGAAATTACTTTTAGACTAAAATTGTAGTGGCAACCCTTGCGGTTGCCTCGCTTGAAACGGCAACTGCAAGAGTTGCCGCTACAACAAATTCTTAATTTAGGCAATATTTTGAGTACCAATTGAATACTTTGTACAGTACCACTAACTCACTCAAACATGAATTTCTTTCAAAATATTTTCCAACAATACGATTGGGCGGAGGTTCAGCAGAGTATTTTGTCGAAAACTGCTGAAGATGTGCGTCGTGCTTTAAATACTTCTCGAAGAAATTTAGAAGATTTCAAAGCCTTGATTTCGCCTACCGCCATGCCATTTTTGGAAGAAATGGCGCAAATAAGTCAGCAATTAACACAAAAACGTTTTGGTAAAACCATTCAAATGTACGTTCCTTTGTACTTGTCGAATGAATGCCAGAATATTTGTACTTATTGCGGTTTTAGTTTTGATAATAAAATCAAACGAAAAACACTGACAGATAAAGAGATTTTAGCAGAAGTAGAAGTACTAAAAGCTATGAATTATGACCATGTTTTATTGGTAACAGGCGAAGCAAATCAGACTGTTGGCGTGCCTTATTTGAAGAATGTCATCAAATTGATTCGTCCGTTTTTCTCGCATATTTCAATGGAAGTACAACCTTTGGATGAAACAGATTATACAGAATTAATTGCCGAAGGCTTGAACACAGTGTTGGTTTATCAAGAAACGTATCATCAAGAAGATTATAAATTGCATCATCCCAAAGGTAAAAAGTCTAATTTTGAGTACAGAATTCAAACGCCCGACCGCTTGGGAAAAGCAGGAATTCATAAAATGGGTTTGGGTGTTTTAATTGGTTTAGAAGATTGGCGAACGGATTCTTTCTTTACCGCTTTGCATTTAGATTACTTAGAAAAACAATATTGGCAAACGAAGTACTCTATTTCTTTTCCGAGATTAAGACCATTTTCAGGTGGACTTGAACCAAAAGTAGTAATGTCGGATGCCGAATTAGTGCAATTGATTTGTGCATACAGAATTTTTAAGGAAGAAGTAGAACTTTCAATTTCAACGAGAGAGAACGAAATTTTTAGAAATAACATTATTAAATTGGGCATTACTGCCATGAGTGCGGGTTCAAAAACTAATCCGGGTGGTTATGTTGTTGAGCCTGAATCGTTAGAACAATTTGAAATTTCAGACGAAAGAAGTCCCGAAGTAATTGCCAAAATGATTGAGCAACAAGGCTATGAGCCTGTTTGGAAAGATTGGATTATATTTAGTGATTATTTTTCAATTGTGAGTTAGTGAATTGTGAATTAGTGAGTGATACTATTTGTGACTGAGTGAGTTGTGATTGAGTGATTTCTAAATTGAAATAAATGAATTTTTAGGGAACTCAATTTGGATAAACCTCCTTTTCAATCAATAATTCACTAACTCACAATTCACTAAATAAGTTAATGTAATGGATTTTCAGCGTTATAATCGGCAAATAATTTTACCAGAAATTGGTTTAGAAGGTCAGCAAAAACTGAATGATGCACGAGTATTAGTGATTGGTGCTGGCGGTTTGGGCTGTCCGATTTTACAGTATTTGGTTGCGGCAGGAGTAGGAAACTTGGGCATTGTAGATGCTGATACGGTTTCTATTTCTAATCTTCAAAGACAAATACTTTATACGACTGCCGACCTCAATAAAAATAAAGTTGTAGTTGCTAAAGAACGTTTATTAGCCATTAATCCAACTATAAATATTGAGATTTTCTCAGTCAATCTTCATACGGAAAACGCCCTTGAAATCTTCAAAAAATACGATATTATCGTAGATGGTTCAGATAATTTTGCTACACGTTATTTGGTGAATGATGCTTCTGTGATGCTGAAAAAGCCTTTTGTTTCAGGTTCAATTTTTAAGTTTGAAGGACAAGTATCGGTATTTAATTTTCAAGATGGACCAACTTATCGTTGTTTATATGCTGAACCTCCAACGGCTGGAAGTGTGCCGAATTGTTCTGAAATAGGTGTGATAGGTACTTTGGCAGGGATTATTGGAACAATGCAAGCAGCAGAAGTAATTAAAATGATTACGGGTGCGGGCGAAGTATTATCTGGAAAGTTGTTGGTTTTCGATATGCTTTCGATGCGTTCGCAAATTATTAAATTTAAAGCTGTATCTGAAAATAAAAACATTTCAACATTGCTTGATTACCAAATATTATGCGGTGATTTTCCAATTGAAAATACTGATTCAATTGACAAAGAAAAGGTAGAAGAATGGTTGGAAGAGGATATAGATTTTCAACTAATTGATGTTAGAAATCCACACGAATTTGAGCGTGATAATATTGGTGGAATCAATATTCCTTTAGATGATTTATTAGAAAGTATTGAGGAGCTTGAATTAGAAAAAGAAATTGTTTTTTGTTGTCAAACAGGTTTGCGAAGTGCCAAAGCCATTGAATTATTGAAATCAGCAGGAGTGGAGGGAAGGTTTTTGAATTTGGTTGGTGGAATTTGGTAGGCTCTTATCTGTGTATCTGTTAATGATTATCAGTTTTAAACTTGATGTAAGTTTATTTAAGCACTTTTGGACAAGTTATTAGTTAATTGGTTGGTTTTCAATACATTGATGATAATTAAGGTGTCAGAGAACTTTTGCTCGACTACTTAAAATAAGTAAAATACAGATAACAGATTTCAAATAACAGTTAACAATTCCCACAAAACAAAAAAGCCGAAACCAAATTAGCTTCGACTTTAAACATTAACCATTTTTATATTTTTATCATTCCTGCCAAGGAATTACTTCGCTATCTATTTTGTAAGCTAAGAGAAAAAAACCTCACAAATATACTTATTTTAAGTACTTAATTTTGCAAGTCTGTGATAAACTTCAACAATATTACGAATATCATAATCGTAATATTGTTGAAGCTTTGATTTAAGTAAGTACGCAAAATTATTGTTTATAGTCTATTATGCTTTTTTAGGATGTACAATCTGTTGCGGTAACCTTTACGGTTACCGTTTCTTATTTCAGTCAAACGGTTTAACCTTTGCGTTTACTCTTTCTTATTTCAGTCAAACGGTTTAACCTTTGCGTTTACTCTTTCTTATTTCAGTCAAACTGTGTAACCTTTGCGTTTACTCTTTCTTATTTTGGTCAAACAGAGTAACCTTTGCGTTTACTCTTTCTTATTTTGGTCAAACAGAGTAACCTTTGTGGTTACTCTTTCTTATTTTGGTCAAACAGAGTAACCTTTGTGGTTACTCTTTCTTATTTCAGCGAACGGTAACCGTAAAGGTTACCGCTACACATATTTTTCTATTGGTATAATTTTAAAATATCAGAAAATATATGGTCTATTACTTAAATTGATCTTGTACAATTTTAGATTCATAGCTTAATAGAAAACGAAAAGAAAACCCTTTCAAGGTAATAAATGTACCTGAAAGGGTTTTCTTTTTAAACAATAAAAATCATCAAGGATGAAAGCCTAAAACTATTCAAACTTATTATTGACTGTTGTTCCTTGCCAAGTATCCGTTCTGAATGAATTGGCTGGTAAACCTTCTGAATTAAATAAATTAGCATCCATTGGCGAATCTGCCCAAGCGTATCTTACGGCAACAGCTTTTTGTCCTTTTGGATGATATACCACTACTTTATTATCAACAATTTCAGCTTTGGCGTAATAGAAAACTTTGTCTTCTCCAGCAATTTCAAAGCCTTTTAAGTATCCAAACTTATCGTTTACTTGTAAGCCTTTGGCAATATGTTTGAAGCTAACAGTAGCTTTGGCATTATCAAAAGCAACAGCGTTAAACATCGGAGAACTGTATTCAATGTTTTGTCCGAAATCTTTTTTTAAAGCGTTTATTGCTAAACGATGTCCAACGTCTTGTTTGTTGGTTGGGTGAATATCATAAGGATTTCCAATGTCTGTAATTACAGCCATTCCAGTTTTAGGAAGTGAAAGCGTCATTGTTTGTGCTTCACGCAATTCTGCCCAATTACTTCCTTGATTACTGTTTTGGTAGCCACCATAATTGGCTAATTGAACAAAGTAAAAAGAGAAATCATCATTCCATTTTTTACGCCAATCTTCAATCATTAATGGAAAACTTTGGCGATATTGATAAGCTCTGCCTGCATTGGTTTCACCTTGATACCACAATGAGCCACGAATGGCAAAAGGGACAATCGGTGCAATCATGGCATTATAAATTGTTGTACCAATATTATTACTTAAATGTACATATTCGTGTGGTTCAGCAAAAGCTGGCATTAATCGCCAACCGTTTGCAATGGCAATTTTTTGATTGTTTGCCTCAACATACAAGTCATTGGCAGAGCCTTGTAATCCCAAACCATACCAAGGCAGACTAATCATTTTTCCGAATTTAACAACGAGTTGATTCGTTCCTGTTTTCCAAGTATTTACTGGAACGGTAATTTTACGAACACCTTTGATAATACCTGCCGACACTAATTTTCCATTGATATAAATCTCATTATAACTATCGTTTTCAGCCAAAGCTAAAGTTGATTGTTGATTCACAAATTCTGCTGGCACATCAATATATCGAGCCATATAACCTGAACCACGATACGCCCAAATGCCTTTCCAATCCCATTGTCCCATCGGATTGTCCGCATAATGCCATTTTGAAATATCATAATTAGCTTCCAAATATTTCTTCTCGTCAGCTACAGTCGGGTTGATATTTGCTCCTAAAAGTTGTTTCTGTACTTTTTGGTCGTGGAAATGGTCAGCATCTTTCCAGTTGTTTGGTAAGTTTTCTGCATAACTTTTTAGTTCGCTGTTGCTCAACATTGCTTCTTTACTAATCCAACCTTCTACTTGCGAACCACCCCATGAAGAATGTACCAAACCAATAGGAATATTTAGTTTTTGATATAATTCACGAGCAAAGAAGAAACCAACCGCTGTAAAATCACCAATGGTTTCGGCAGAAGCTACTTTCCACTCGCCCGTTTTTAAATCAGCTTGCGGGGTCATGGTAACGTCATGTTCTACGAAGAAATGTCTGATTTTTGGATAATCAGCATTTTTCTTTTCTTCTTGAAAGTTATTGGCTTGCGAGGTTCTCCATTCCATGTTCGACTGCCCCGAACATAACCAAACTTCTCCAATCAAAATGTCGTTTACGCTAACAGTACCAGATTTTGCAGTAGCCGTCATTTTATAGGGTCCGCCAGCTTCTAAAGGAGAAAATTTAACCGTCCATTTTCCAGAAGCATCAGCTTGTGTGTTTTGAGTTTGTCCAGCCAAAGTAACATTCACTTTTTCATTCGCATTTGCCCAACCCCAAACAGGAATCGGTTTTTGTCTTTGTAATACTACGTGGTCGGAGAAAAGCCTAGCCAATTTTACTTGTGCAAGGCTTGTTGCAGAAATAAATGTTAAGCAGATAAAAAGGATTTTTTTCATAATAGAGAGTGCCAGATTAATGTTTCGTCGAAATTACAAGAAAGGCTTTATATAATTGCAGGTTGTTGTTGGGATTGGTTGAAATTGTTGAGGTATTGATATTTGTACTTTGTCACTACTTGTGTTCATTAGTCATAAAGCCAGATTCTTAAGTCCCGACCTATTGAATCTGGCTTTACCTTCTACCGCTTTCACTCAAAATAATTTGTTATTCATGCCATGAGTATTTACTCTTTTCACTTGTTTTTAATAGTTTTGCCATTTTCATCATAGTCCCAACCTCTACTCCGAAAACCGTTTTTGTCATACTCTTGGTAACGCCCATAGTTTACGCTTTTTAAATAATACCCAATGGAAGAAATTAACCCGTTGTCGTGGTAATAAATAACAGTCCTAAAATTTCTGTTAGGATCTATTGTTTCTTCTCTTTGAATCTTGCCAAGTCTGTTGTACCCTCTTGATATGATTGTCTTTCCATCGCTATCATAAACGGTTTCATGTTGAACTTGAACTCTTTTGTAAACAAAGTTTAAAGAATCTTCTGTTTTGTAGAAGTCCTCTATAAGTAGCTTTTTCCAACTTTTTTCAATGGTGGAATCATAATATAGTCTTGATACATTCGAGGGTTTCCCTTTTTGATAATAATCTTCATCATAAATTTGACCTGATTGATAAAACCATTCGGATTTTCCATCTAAAGTGTCGTTGATATATACTTGATGACAAAAAAGCTTTCCGTTTGGATACCAAATTTTTCTTTCTCCATTAAGTTTTCCGTTCAGATAATTTTCTTCAATTTCAATGTTGCCATTTTTGAAATACTCTTTTCTTATTTCATTCTCGAATTTTTGCGTATCATGTTTATATAGATTTCTAAGGCTTTGCAATTCATAAAAACCGCTACCATATTTCCAATCTCTCGTTCCGTCTATTGCTTTATATCGTCGATTTCTGTCACAAGCCTGTATTGAAAGTTTGCCATTAATGGTTTTACCAAATAATATCCATTCTTCGCCATTTGAAACCCCGATGTCGCAGGAAGAGTTTTTTGATAATTCAAAAATTGTATTGATTTTTTCTCCTTTGAAGAGTTCTAATACTTCAAAAGTTAATAGTCCGATGGCTAAGATGTCATTTTTTGAGGGCTTCTTGTAAATTTTGTCGTCAATTATTTTAACATGAGCAATAAAGTCATACTCTTTCATTTGTGGCAAACTGTCGATTGTCAAATGGTTTATACAATAGCAAGCAGTAGAAGTTTGTCCAAAGCAACTTGTCAATATCAGTGCTGTAATAATTTTCAGGTATTGTTTCATAGAATTGTTTATTATGATTTTATATTGCCAGAAGGCTGATTAATTTAAAGTGCTTTTATTGTTTTGAATTTGCCTTTGCGGTGTTTTTACGGGGTCGATATCATCCATCGTTCAAGACTGTGTCTTGGACGTTTGTTTTAATTCAGTTTCAAACTGAATTAAAGTTTAGCACAAGTGATGCTTTGCTTAATACTTGCATTAGTTGGGGAGGACTCAGCTATTAGTTTTTAAAATAACCTCTAGCTTTTAAGACTCCTGTTTTTTTTAGTTCAAACAATTCCTCTAAATAGTTACCATATACTGCAACTGCCTTGTTACCAACAATTTTATAGTATGGAGACGGATAGACAGTTTGTAAATAATTTTCTCTTGCTCCTACAATAGTAGTATTATAAGCTACATCCTCAGCAAAATCAATTAATTCAGGTTTGATATTACTGTTATCTTGATTTAAATAAAATTTATACGGACTTGCCCATTTGCCTTTTTTAGTTTTATAAACATCAAAGTATTGATATTTTTCATTATATAGCTTACCGTTCGATTTTGAAACGAATAACATTACATTTTTATATTTTGAAAAAGCTGGTACGCCATAATGGTCGTAAGCTTCAAACTTGATAGTGTTACCTTTGTAATCACCGTAAACATTTTGAATAATTCTGTACTTAGCTTTATAGGCACCATCCATTAATAAACCTCCTTTTTCAAGCTTTGGCTTAAATTTATTGACTTTTATTTTCTTTCCAACAAATACATAAAGGCTATCTTCTTTTCGCTGAGCCAAAGAAGTAAAATACGATAAACAGAATAGGTTAAATAGAAGGAATAATTTTTTCATGGCTTGTTAAATACTCGTTTAGGACTGTGTCTTGGACGTTTGTTTTAATTCAGTTTCAAACTGAATTGAAGTTTAGCACAAGTGACGCTTTGCTTAACACTTGCGCTAGTTGGGGAATGTTTTAATGTCCGAATGGTAGTTTTTCTCCAGATATAACCTTGGGATTTATACTAATCCAAATTTGATTACGTGCATCATCAGTGTATCCGATAACAACTCCATTCACGAAACTTTCTAAAGCTGGATAAACAGTATCATTATCAAAGTCAATAACTGTAATAATTCCGAGAACTTCTTTGTCCCCTATATCTAAAAATACTCCAAACGGTCGATGAGCAATAACACGACATTCGAGTTTTTTCCAGATTGGATATTTTTTCTTTATTTCATTCCAATCTACTTCTTTATGATTTATTAATTCATTCAACATAGTTACTTTTGATTGATGTTTTTAGTTGTATAGTCTTTCTTCAAACACTAAAACTGGTCGAAAGTGTCTGCTAAGACAAGTTGGGATAGATATAAAATCTAATATTTTCACTTTGATAATAACATACAATGAATAAGATTATAGCTTTCATCATGATTTTTATGTATTCTATTTTGGGCTATTCATGTTCCACTGAAGAAGATATTACTGGATATGTAAAATTAGAAAAGACTAATGATAAGTGTTTATTTAAAATTACATTAATAAATAAATCATCCAAATATTACTTTTTAGAGCCATTATCGGATTTATGGGGAGGACTTAAAGTTAATACAAATAATGGAAGCCTTGACGGAGAAGATTGGCATTTCAGTAAAATGGTGTATGAAATATATAATCCTAATCAAAGATTTAAGATTCAATATCAAAAATAGATTGCTAGTTCCGTAGGTTAGAAAACAAGTAATGTGATTTAGAAATCTATGTCACATCCTAAACATCAAAAAATGAAAAAACATATTAAATTCCTATTGATACTTTTGGCTGTAGCGGTATCCTGTAGCGAGAAAAGCGGTTATACTAAATTGAATAAGTCTTATACAGTCAGAGAGAATCTAATAAAAAACATTAAGCCCAATATCCCAATATTGTATTGGAAATATGTTTGGACTATATCAAATAAAGCTATGTATGAATTTGGAGATAGTAATTTACTTAAAAAATATAAAGTAGCAGAACCTAACTATGGTTTTTTCCCTGAATGCTTCCCAGGAATGTGTTATTCTTATATCATGTATATTGATAAAAATGGAATAAATTATGTAACAAATGAGCAATCCCTGAGAAAATTTATTGGGAGAATTGATAATGTTTCGGAAGCAATTTTGATAGGCAGAACAGAAGGACTTGGAGTTGATTCTAAAAATGCTAAGGGTGGTTCATATAAAAAAACTAAAACGGGCTTTAAATTAAACATGGCAAAATCTAAGAAGTGTCCCATAGAATACGAATCTATATTATTTGAAATTGATTTTAATGGGAAGTATAAAATGAAATCAAATGGAGTTTATAAAACTTTACCGGGTTGTATCATCTCATAAAATGTTAAACAATTGTCTTAATATTTAATACTCTATTCTGGTCGTAGCTGATGTTACGACAGAATAGAAGACTACTTTGTTATTTCCTCCCACTTCAATTCTCCCACTTGAAAAATTGATGCCGATGGCTACTAACTTTTTGTTTTTAGCCGAAAAAGGCTGTAAATAACCTTTGTCTTTGATTTGTTGAATAGCCTTTTCTGCCGATTCATCTAATTTGAATTCTATGCAATAGACAACATCCTTCATCCGTATCAAAGCGTCCATTCTGCCATCCGAGGTTTGTACTTCCGATTGAATGTAAACGCCAAGTAGTGAGAAGGTCACCAATGTTTCCAAGTGTTCTTCTTTTGTGTGGAGTCCCCAAACGTGGGTTTTACCAAGTGAAGTTTCAATTTCAATACGCTCGTATTGTCTGTCATTATTTTTCTCTAATTGTCTTACCCAATTTTCAAAATAACTTAGGTCTGTCTTTTCGTCTTTGAACGATGATTTATTTTTGATTTTCATATTCCAATAAAATATAATTGAATGATTTTTGAGGCTTTATTGCGGTCAGAGACCGCATATTATAGATGGGTTTACGCCCTCGTTGGAGTTTTCTCCAACGAGACGAGCGTCAGCAACTCGCCATTAACTATCCTCAAGATAATGAGTTAAGAAACCAAACTCATCAATATTCATTTCATAAAAACGATAAGATGAGAACCAGTATTTATCGGGACTATCTGCCAGTAGCCACTTTCCTTTCAATGGATTAGCATGAATATAGGAGAGTTTTTGTTGAATAACTTTTCTTGAATATAAGTTTATACTCAAAGGGTTTCTTTCCCAAAACTGGTATTGTCGGTCAGTTAGATTTACTTCAAAATGGGATAAAACAGCAGGATGATTCTTGATTAAATCAAATTTGATTTGTTGAGCTGTGTATTTCAAAAAATCTCTTTGTACATCTTTCAGTAAATAGTTTTCATTGATTTTCCAAACTATGTGAATATGATTTGGCATAATCACAAAGCCATACACTTTTACTCGTTTATTTTCAACCAAGAATTTCAAACTATCAATAATGATTTGCTTATACTTATCAGGTTTGAGTAAAGGCTTCCACCATAAAATTGTGGCTGTAAAAAACTGTATGTAGTGATGATTCATAGCATTAAGTTGGTAGTACTAAAAGTTGATTTGTTGCTGACGCACGTTTTGTTGGAGATAACTCCAACAAAGGCGATAACTTAACCGAAACTGTCAACTTATTTTAGGACAAGACAATCGTGTTGTTGGTGAAAAAACACCAACAACGGCGAAATTTTATCAATATAAAAATCAGCATTAGTATCGCCTCTAAGTTCTTTGCTAAACTGTTTAAGAAAATCTGTTTTGAATGTACCCCTCGAATGCCAATTTGGTCCTGCATTTAAAAATTCTCTAATATCTTCTACGGACATCTTTTAATTAACTTCTTCCAATGTTATACAATCTAAATCTGACACAAGACATGATAGTAATCTGTCATAACCAACCAGAGAAAACATATATTTCATTGAACTAGTTTTTTCGCCATATGCCAAATGATAATTTAATTTTTTTTCATTCATAAACTCCCCGAAATTATTTGAAGGTACATACATCCCATTTTCTACAGAAAGAATACCTGTTAACTCTTGGATTTCTATTCTACAAGTCCTATACAAGGCTTCTATTTTATCTAAATAATAGCTTTTGAATGACATTCCATCTGTTCTAATTTTTATTAAAACTTCCTTATCAAAATCACCTAAATCTATATTTACTGTCAATAATCCTCCTGAATAAGTATAACTTTCAAGAGTTGAATCTCCACTATTTTCAACTATGTATTCTAAATTCAACATAAATTTATTTGTTAAAATAATTTATAAAATCACCCCACATACCTCGGGTAGTTATCTTGTCTTGAAGAAATAAGTGTCCTTTTACTCTCCCAATGTTATAGTTTAGATGAGGGAATGTAGAAGACCCTTTACCATTACCCCAATCTCCATGTCCCCAATAAACACTACCTTTTTCATTGCTCCACCCTATCAATTTACCACTTGCATCATACATTTTCGTAGTATTATGTCCCAATTGTTTTCTTGCCCAATTCATAGCATCGCTTCGATTGTCAAATAAATAATCCACCTTTTTCGAGGTTTTAAGTTGGTAGTACTAAAAATTGATTTGTTGCAGACGCACGTTTTGTTGGAGATAACTCCAACAAAGGCGATAAATTGCTGTACACGCTAAGTTAGATTCAATAGGTCGGGACTTGAGTCCCGACGTTAATTGACAAAAGGTTTTAGCCCTCGTTGGAGTTTTCTCCAACGAATCGAGCGTCAGCAACAAACCAATTTAATAGAATACAAAGTAACGAGTTGCTGACGCACGTCTTGTTGGAGATAACTCCAACAAGGGCGAAATCATATTCGCCAACGGCACTTAGGCTTTTATTCATTCCCATAAGTATAAAATTTAATTCTATTTATGCTCCTTCTATAATTTGTATTTCCTCTTCTGTTAGCCCGTATAATTGATAAACCATCGCATCTATTTCTTTATCTGTTTGGTCTATTTCGGCTTTGATGGCTTGTAATTTTTTGGATTCAGCCAAGAAATAATCTTCCCATTCAGCTTCTTGAGAAAGATTTAATTTTATTTTCTTTTTGGCTAATTCTCCGATAAATTCTTTAAAGGTAAGTGAATACCAGTTTTCTAATTTTGTAGATAGCTCGCTTAAATCAAATTTACGTTGAATCGTTCTTTGAAATTTTTGAGATTGCTCTTGTAAATTTTTATTTAACAAAAGCATCAAATCTGCTTTTTCAATGAATAGAGTTTGTTCAGTTTCAGAAATGTTTTTGACTGGAAATTTTCTTAGGTCATTGAGAATGATTTTGGGGAATAATTTTCTAACAGATTTAGCTGTGTTTTTTATAAAGTAATAAGAAAGTAATTTACTGTTCAGAATCGCTAAAATGTATTTTAATGAAATTTCAGAATTTTCTTTCTCGACAATGGCAATATTACTTCTATTGTATAGATAAATCTCTTCTGAATAGGTTGCGATTAAACATTTTGGGAAATTTCCAGTAATTTCTCTAACGATGATTTTTTTACCATTAAAAAGGTTAAAAGTTCTTGGTGCAGCTAAATGTTTTCCGTATTTCAAATACAATCCTGACCAATTTACATAATACCTACTAACATCCTTTCCATCTAAATATTTGAATGTATTTTCGTCAAATTGATAATCATAATCATAAGGTCTATTTTTTACATCTTCGGCGGTTTGCTTCGGTTCTCCTTTATCTTTTTCATACGCTTGTAATCCTGCTTTTATTTCTACTAAAGTATCTAACTCCTCAGAGTTGTTTGTAATTTTTAAGTTTAATTCATCGCTTTCATCATCTAAAAATACTTTAAATTCAAATCCTTCATTATTGGTAAATTCTGTTTGTTGTTTAGCATGAGAAAAATAAAATTCTTCTCCATTATTTAATAAAATTTGAATTGAATTTTCACTTTTTATTGCTTCTTTTTCAGCTAATAAAATAACGGTTTCTACATTGGCACTTTCAAAAGAATATCCTGTTAAATTGATAATTTGGTTTAATTTATTGGTTTCTAATAAGAATTTTCTCAAACCTTCACCTGAATACATCATTAACCAAGAGTTTGGAATAATCAAACCATAAATTCCTTTTTCTTTTAAAACATAAACGGTTTTTTCAATGAATAACAAATAAGTATTTATTTGATATTTTGCAGAAACAAATTTATTAACAAAGTAATCTTTTTCATTTTGGCTAAAATTATCTCTGGCAAAAACATACGGCGGATTTCCAATAATCACATCAAAACCACCTTTTTCAAATACTTGTGGAAACTCTGCTGCCCAATTAAATGCTTTATCTCCTGCAATTTCGGGTTCGTCAATCAGCGAATTACCACATTTAATATTATTGTTTAGGTCGTTTAGTTTTCTGTTGGGTTGTGCAGTACGAAGCCAAAGTGAGAGTTTGGCTATTTCTACACTTTCTTCGTTTAAATCAACGCCAAAAAGGTTATTTTCTAAAATACTTTTCGATACATCATTCAACACCATGGTATCGCCAAAGAGTTTGGCTTGGAGTTCATCCAAGTATTTATGTTCGTTAATTAGAAAATCAAGGGCTTGATTTAAAAATGCCCCAGAACCACAAGCGGGGTCACAGATGGTAAGTTGTAAAAGCCATTCACGATAAGTTTTGAGTTGAGCTTGCAGTTGAGCTTTTACCTCTTTTGTGCGTTTTTTATTATAGAAATAATCAGCATCGTTAATTGACAATTCCGCTTTTTTATCTAAGCAAAGCTTGCCTACGGTATTTTCTACAATGTATTTAGTGATGTATTTTGGTGTATAAAAAACACCATCTTTCTTGCGTTTGGTTTTTGCTTTATCAATTTCTTTGCCTTCTAATTGGGCTTGTATTTCATCTAATTCATTCAATGAATTTTCAAAAATATGTCCTAAAATATTTACGTCAACTTCGCTGGCAAAGTTGTAGGAAGAAAGTTTAAGGGTATGTTTATAAAGTAATTCATCACTTATTTGAATAGTATCTAATAATTCATCAGGCTTAAATAAACCACCATTATAAGCAAAAATGTCATATTTTGCTCCTTTATATCCATTATTCAAATATGTAAAATACTTTTTAAACCTTTCATATAATGGTCTATATTCATCTAAATCGTAAAGGGTTTTCCATCGCTCAATTATTTCAATTACAGAATTTGGTGGTAAGAGATTACTATCTTCGGCAAAAAACAGAAAGAGAAACCTATCTAATAATTTTTGAGATTTTTTAAAAAGAATGAGTGCATCAAACTGTGGATTGAGTTCAACCAAATTTTGGTGTAATTCTCTTTTAAACAAGGAGTAATCTTTGTAGAGTTTTTTGGTAATGGTATCTTCTTCACTTAAAGATTCTGCTTTTATCTTTTTGGGAATATTGTCTTTGATGGCTTCAAAAGAGAGGCATAAATAAAGTAATTCAAATTCAGCTTCCGCCAAGGTAAATAAATTAAATTCCAAGTGGTCGATGGCATTATCAATATAAAACCAAAGTTTTTCAAAATTGGAAGTAATCACATAAGTACAATTTACTTGGTTGTTTTTGTAGCCAAACGCTTGTACTTCAATTTTTGATAAGTCGGTAGTATCAGTGCCTTTGAGTTCAATTACGGCAGTAACATTTCCATTAATGATAATTGCACCATCAGATTTTTTACTGCCAACTACATTTTTGTTTTCTGTAATTAGATTAAAATTAGGCTCAGGATTAAGTTTGTAGCCCAGAATATTAACAAACAAATCTCTGAAAAAACCTTCTTGATACTGCTCTTCCTTGCTATTTCTGATATTTTCTTGAATGCCCGAATTGTGAAAATGTGCCTTAAAATTAGTGTATGCTTTTTTTAATAGCTCTTTGTTCAGCGTATTTGCGTATTTTTTGGTGACGGTGGTCTGAAAGAATGACATATTGTGTAAAAGAATGTAAAATGGTTTAATTGATAAAGGCTGTGAATATACATTTCTATTTCAGAATATTTTAATGTTTTAGGATATGTTTAGAAAAATCTTAAATAACTACGCAAAGGTTCAATACTCATGGCATGACTCATCTGATTTTTTTGAGCATCAATACTTTCTGTCAGTCATGCCATGAGTAAACACTGTTTCGCCCTTGGTGGTGTTTTTACGGGGTCGCCTTAGACCGCCAAGCCTTGCGTCAGCAACTCGCCAACTAACAAAACTCTAAAACTTGGTTTGTTGCTGACGCTTGTTTCGTCGGAGAAAACTCTAACGATTACAAAAAAATAACTTTATAGCATTAAATGTTGGTTTGTTGCTGAGGCTTGTCTCGTTGGAGAAAACTCTAACGATGGCAAAAATGGTAATTTCGCCCTTGGTGGTGTTTTTACGGGGTCGCCTTAGACCGCCAAGCCTTGCGTCAGCAACTCGCCAACTAACAAAACTCTAATACTTGGTTTGTTGCTGAGGCTCGTCTCGTTGGAGAAAACTCCAACGATGGCAATAATGGTAAAGTATTGTTTTTCTTGTGAGTTGATTTTACCGTATAATAAGTTTCTGAAAAAATATTGAGTTTTATTTTGTTTTTGTAATAGTTTATTTTTTAAATTTAAGTATCTAATAATCAGTCAATAATATTTTAGCTGATACGCCACTATAATTGGTTCAACATATATTAATTACTTTATTATTGAGTAATTATCTTTTTATCCATTGTTTTATTAACCTTAAACAAATATGCTCATGGCAAATCTACAAGACGGTGGCAACGCTGCAAACATCGCAAATTTCGAAAATCTTATTACTTATTGTTCCAATTTGGGCGCTACTTATAATCCCTCCAGAGATGCCCTCAAATCTCCTCAATTACAAACTGTATTAACTGAAGCACAAACGGTAATGGCTGAAATTATGGCATTAATTGCTGTATATGATATAGCTTTAGAAAACCGAAAAAAACTTTTTAGTAATGTTCGTCCTTTAACGAACCAAGTGTTTAATACTTTGTCGATTTCTGGGGTAGATGATGCGGTATTGGAAGGGGCAAAATCTTTTAAACGTAAGATTCATGGAAAAAGAGCCTCTGAAAAACCTGAACCAATAATGATTGATGGTGTGGCTACAGTACCTAAAACAAATTCTTCTTCTCAGACAAGTTTTAATTATTTGATTGAACATTTTGGTGCTTTGGTGGCTGTAGTGGCTAATCATCCTGAGTATAATCCTAATGAGGAAGAGCTAAAAGTGGCTAATCTTACACAATATATTAATCAATTAAAACAGGCAAACACAAGCGTGATTAATAGTCATGTTGCCTTGGATTTGGCAAGAGGGAAAAGACATCAAGTATTATACGGCGAGAAAACAGGTTTAGTAGATATTGCCATGGATGTTAAGACTTATATCAAAATAGCTTTTGGTATTAATAGTTTGGAGTACAATAAAATAAAAGGAATTTCTTTTAAACGCTTTGTTTAACTTTATTGGCAAGCCCCTTCTATACAGAGAAAGAAGGGGCTTTTTTATGCCTTAATTTTAGGAGTAGTTTAATATATAAGTTTTGATAAGTAATTGATAATAAATTAAAACCACTTTCAAAGGGCTTCCTGTAAGGTACTTAAATATAGTTGCCTTTTATTACTCAGAAATAACTAATTGGCAAAGTGCCGTAGTAATTGGTATAAAGGTGATAGTTAATTGGTAAAGTGCCGTAGCGATTGGTATAAAGGCGATAGTTAATAGGTAAAGTGCTGTAGTGATTGGTGTAAAGGCAATAGTTAATTGGTAAAGTGTCGTAGTGATTAGTGTAAAGGCGATAGTTAATAGATAAAGTGCTGTAGTGATTAGTGTAAAGGTGGTAGTTAATAGATAAAGTGCTGTAGTGATTAGTGTAAAGGTGGTAGTTAATAGATAAAGTGCTGTAGTGATTAGTGTAAAGGCGATAGTTAATAGGTAAAGTGCTGTAGTGATTAGTGTAAAGGCGATAGTTAATAGGTAAAGTGCTGTAGTGATTGGTGTAAAGGCGATAGTTAATAGGTAAAGTGCTGTAGTGATTGGTGTAAAGGTGATAGTTAATTGGTAAAGTGTCGTAGTGATTGGTGTAAAGGCGATAGTTAATTGGTAAAGTGTCGTAGTAAAGTGATATTGGCCAGTAGTCAACAAAAATCCCCAAAGTTGAAAAAGGTTTCAGCTTTGGGGATTTTTAATTATTAGAGATAAATATCTGTCAGCAGTTATTTATTTCACAGAAAACTTATAAACTGTAGTCGTTTGATACGTTTCGTTTGGTTTTAACACAGTGCTTGGGAAAGCTGGCTTGTTTGGAGAGTCAGGATAGTGCTGAGTTTCTAAACATAAACCAGAACGGTGTTTGTAAATAATTCCATTTTTACCTTTGATTGTTCCATCTAAGAAATTACCTGAATAGAATTGAATAGCTGGCTCTGTTGTTAGTACTTCTAATACTCTACCACTTTTTGGTTCATACACTGTTGCCGCAGATTTCAAAGTTTTAGTTGAATCTGTCAATACCCAACAGTGGTCATATCCTCCTCCAGCTTTGATTTGCGTATCAGTAGTATCGTTAATACCAGCACTGATTTTTTTAGATTTCAAGAAATCGAATACATTGCCTGCTACTGGTTTTAATTCACCTGTAGGAATCAAGGTTTTATCTACTGGTAAGAATTTATCAGCATTTAATGTTACTTCGTGCTCAAGAATATCGCTATCTAAATTACCATTCAAATTGAAGTAAGTATGGTTAGTTAAGTTAAGAACCGTTGTTTTATCAGTTGTTGCTTTATAGTCGATTTTTAAAGCATTGTCTTTTTGTAAAGTATAAACTACTTCTACAGATAAATTTCCAGGATAACCTTCTTCGCCATCTTTAGCAGTATATGTTAATTTCAAACCTGGTTCTTCACCTTCGATTGGCGTAGCTGTCCAAAGTACTTTATCAAAACCTTTTAATCCACCGTGCAAAGCATTTACACCATTGTTTTGAGCTAAAGTATATTCTTTACCTTCAAGGGTAAATTTACCATTAGCAATTCTGTTGCCATATCTACCGATTAAAGCTCCGAAATATGGAACGCCTTTTACATAACCAGCTACAGAATCACAACCAAGAATTACATCTTCATATACACCTTTATTGTTTGGAGCAGTCCATGAAACGACTGTTCCACCAAAGTTAGAAATTTTTACTTCCATACCAGAAGCATTTTTCAGGGTATAAAGTTCTGTTTCTTGTCCGTCAGGTAATTTACCAAAGCTTACTTTTTCAATCATATTATTGTTGTTTTCTTTTTTTGAGGTATTGCAAGATGTCATACCGACACAAGCTAATAAGAACAAAACAGCAGCTGTTTTTACTTGTTTTTTCATTGTTAAATATTGTTTTTGAGTTGATTTTTAAAATTAAGTGAAATCAAATCTAAGATTATGATGGCTAATCATGCTATTGGCAAAATATAAAGTATCACTTAAAAACATCATGCTTATTGTTTCATAATGTATTCAAAAATGTCATTAATTTTAAAGATTAATGACGTTTTTGAAAAATGCTGAATTAGGAGTGAGGACAATATTTACAATTTAGAATGTTGTAGCGGCAACTCTTGCAGTTGCCACACTTGAAACGGCAACTGCAAGAGTTGCCGCTACATTATAATTAATATTGTGCCTTTTTATACTTTATCATACCAATAAAATAGATAATGATAAATCTATGTTCAATACTAACTCCTCATTCAAAACTCAGCACTCCTAACTCTTATAAACCAGCTGATTTCTTGTGGTCAGCTAAGAATTTAGCCAAACCGCTATCTGTCAATGGGTGATTCAATAAGGCTAAAATTGCTGAAAGTGGAGCAGTAATAACATCTGAACCTATTTCAGCACATTTCAAGATATGAACTGGATTACGAACAGAAGCTGCTAAGATTTCAGTTTCAAAGCCGTAATTATCAAAAATCAAACGGATTTGTTCGATTAATTTCATCCCATCCATTGAAATATCATCCAAACGACCCACAAATGGAGAAACATAAGTAGCACCAGCTTTGGCTGCTAATAAAGCTTGTCCTGCTGAGAAAATCAAAGTACAGTTGGTTTTAATCCCGATGCTTGAAAAATATTTGATAGCCTTGATACCATCTTTAATCATTGGAATTTTAACAACGATATTTGGATGAAGAGCAGCTAGAGCAAGTCCTTCAGCAACCATTCCATCATAGTCAGTAGCAATTACTTCGGCAGAAATATCGCCATCAACGATATCACAAATCGCTTTGTAATGATTGATTACATTTTCTTGTCCGCTAATATTTTCTTTAGCCATTAAGGATGGATTTGTTGTTACACCATCTAAAATACCTAAGTCATGAGCTTCTTTAATTTCAGCGAGATTGGCTGTATCGATAAAAAATTTCATAGTAAATGTTGTTTATGCTTTCGCAGGTTATCAATTATTTAATTGAATTAAATCATTAATTGCTTTGAGTTATTTATCTAATGATTAAGTTTAGATTAAACTTGAAAAGATAGATTGATACCTCTCATAGAAAGGTACCAATACATAACCCAATTTTATTTATCTTCTATAAAACATTGAATTCCAACGCAATTCATTTTTGAATTGGTATAAATCCGTTTTATCATTAATCAAAACATATTCAATGCCTGCGATTTCAGCAAAATCTGCATAGAATTCTTGTGTAAGTGCTTGTGAATAAACAGTGTGGTGAGCTCCACCTGCCAAAATCCACATTTGTGCTGCGGTTTTTAAGTCTGGTTTAGTTTTCCATAATACACGAGCCACAGGTAATTTTGGTAATTCAGCGGCAGGTTCGATAGCTTCTACTTCGTTTACAATTAAACGGAAACGACCGCCCATATCAACCATTGAAGCATTCAACGCTGGACCAGCAGGAGAGTTGAATACCAAACGAACTGGGTCAGCTTTGCCACCAATACCTAATGGATGGATTTCACAAGTTGGTTTTCCTGAAGCAATTGTAGGACAAATCTCCAACATGTGCGAACCTAATACTTGGTTATTATTTGGCGAGAAGTGGTAAGTATAATCTTCCATAAATGAAGTTCCACCTGCCAAGCCTGCTGCCATTACTTTTGAAGTACGTACCAATACAGAAGTTTTCCAGTCGCCTTCGCCACCGTAACCGTATCCGTCTGCCATCAAACGCTGAGAAGCAATACCCGGTAATTGAACCATTCCGTGTAAATCTTCAAAAGTATTTGTATAACCTTTGAAATTTCCTTGCGTCAAGAAAGAACGTAAACCAGCTTCAATTCTAGCAATTTCAACTAAGCTACTTCTTTGGCTACCATTTACTTTTAATGAATCCATCAAAGTATATTGCGCTTCGTATTGCTCAATCATAGCATTAATGTCAGCATCTGAAATAGCATTGATAACGCCTACTAAATCACCAACTGGATGCGTATTGACTGAATAACCAAATTTGATTTCAGCTTCTACTTTATCTCCTTCAGTAACGGCAACAAAACGCATATTATCACCAAAACGAGCGAATTTAGCACCTTGTAAATCGTTCCAACCAGAAGCAACTCTACTCCAAACATTGATTCTTTCATGAACTTCTTCATCTTGCCAGTGACCAACCACTACTTTACGAGCGATACCCATTCTTGCACCAATGAAACCGAATTCACGGTCGCCATGGGCAGATTGGTTCAAGTTCATGAAATCCATATCGATATCAGCATACGGAATTTCAGCATTGAACTGAGTATGTAAATGACAAAGAGGCTTACGTAAAATTTTCAAGCCATTAATCCACATTTTAGATGGCGAGAAAGTGTGCATCCAACAAATTAAACCGATACATTTTGCATCAGAATTCGCTTGAATTGCCATATTGTAAATTTCCTCTGGCGTTTTTAAAACAGGTTTAAATACAACAGTTACTGGAATTTTTGAAGACTTGTTTAAAGCGTCTGCAATAATTTTAGAGTGGTCATCTACTTGTTTAAGTGTTTCCTCTCCGTAAAGATGTTGGCTACCTGTGATGAACCAAACTTCGTTTTGTTTTAAATCAATCATTTTAATAAATATAAAATTGGTGAACGCAAGAATGCTGTGTTGAAATTTATTTTAATTCTAATACTGCTACCGAGAAAGCAGGTAATTTTACTTTCAATTGATTTCCAGAAATAGTAGCTCCAGAAAATGCTTTTGGTTGAATTTTGTTTGGATTATCAAAAGAATTAAAATCTCTTAATTTTTCAGAAGCCAAGATTCTTCCAGAAACTGAAACATATTTAGCACCTTTCAAATCAATCGTGATTTCTTGAGGATTTTTAGGGTCAACGTTTGTTAAAGAAATGTGTGTTAAACCTTTAGCATCTTTTGAAGCCGAAACAGAAACCGCTGGTAATTTTTCTCCTTCGAACACAAAGTCATTACTTTTTACTTTGATTGGAAGTAAAGTAGCATCTTGGTGAACATTGTACATTTCCATTACGTGATAAGTAGGAGTAAGGATCATTTTCTCTTCCTTAGTAAGGATAACGGCCTGTAAAACGTTTACTACCTGTGCTAAATTCGCCATTCTGATACGGTCTGCATGGTTATTGAAAATGTTTAAAGTAGCTCCTGCAATCATCGCATCTCTCATGGTATTTTGTTGAAACAAGAAACCAGGATTTGTTCCATTTTCTACATTGTACCAACCGCCCCATTCGTCAACAACCAATGCTACTTTCTTTTTAGGATCGTATTTATCCATTACTGCCGAATGTTTCGTTACTAATTCGTCCATCAACAAAGCTTGTTGCATAGTTTTGAAGTACTCTTTATCAGTATATTCCGTAGCAGAAGTTTTTTGTCCTTCGCCCCAGCTTAACACTGAATAATGGTGAATAGCAACCCCTTCAAGCATATTATGAGGAATGTTTTTCATCAAAGTTTCTGTCCATTTATAATCTGCATCACTTGCCCCAGAAGCTACTCTGAAAAGTCCTTTTTTATCTGTACCAGCCATGAAAGTAGCATACTGACGATAGATGTTAGCATAATAATCGGCAGTCATATTTCCTCCACAACCCCAAGCTTCGTTACCTACACCCCAGATTGAGACATTCCAAGGTTTTTCACGACCATTCTGCTCACGTAATTTTGACATTGGACTTGTTCCAGCACCCAAGTTGATATACTGAGTCCAGTCTTTCAATTCTTGTACAGTTCCACTTCCTACATTACCTGAAATATATGGTTCAGTACCTAATAACTCGCACATATTTAAGAAGTCGTGTGTACCAAAAGAATTATCTTCAGTAACACCACCCCACCAAGTATTCACCATTGCAGGGCGTTGAGCTTTTGGTCCAATACCATCTTTCCAGTGATAAGTATCAGCAAAACAACCACCTGGCCAACGGAGGTTAGGGATTTTTAATTTTTTAAGAGCATCAATAATGTCTAATCTTACACCATCTTTATTAGGGATTTTAGTATTGTTTTCACCCACATAAAAACCACCATAGATACACGTACCCAAGTGTTCTGCAAAATGCCCATAAATGTGTTTGTTAATCGTTACTTTACCAGAATCAGCTTGCAATGTTGCTGTATTTTGAGCATTTCCTAAGAAAGAAAGTCCCAAACAAGCCACTGCCAATAGTTGTTTTTTCATCGTTTTTTTTGAGGATTTAATTGGAATAATATTTTAAAGGATGAGTTTTGAATGATGAGTGAGGAGTGTTGATAAGCAGCACTTTGTTTCCCGCTATCGAAAATTTTACTCCAAATTCATCACTCAAAACTCCTCACTCATCAGCATCCTTGACCGTAGTAGGCACTTTTACCATGCTTACGCTCGTAGTGTTTTTCGATAAGCGTATCTTTCAAGCGGTTTACTCTTGGGTTTAAAGTGCAAGTCAAATAAGCCATTTGAGCTACAGCTTCTAAAACACCCGCATTATAAACGGCTTTTTCAGCATTTTTTCCCCAAGTAAATGGAGCATGATTTCCCAAAAGTACCATCTCTACTTCTTTATAAGAGAGACCTTTTTTCTCGAAATGATTCATGATTTGGAAGCCCGTTTCGTATTCATAATCGCCTTTAATCATTTCATCACTCATCGGCGGGGCGCATGGAACATCAACTGTCAAGTGATCAGCGTGAGTAGTTCCTAAAATAGGAATATCCATTTGTGCCTGAGCGAATGAAGTAGCATAAGTAGAGTGTGTATGAACGATTGAACCAATTTCTGTCCAATGTTTATACAATACTGCGTGTGTTTTTGTGTCAGAAGAAGGGCGGAAATTTCCTTCAACTACTTTCGCATCAAAATCGCAAATCACGATTTGGTCAGCTTGTAAAGATTCGTAAGGCACACCACTTGGTTTAATAGCAAAAACACCTTTTTCTCTATCAACCACACTTACATTTCCGAAAGTAAAAACAACTAAACCCAATTTAGGAAGTTGCATATTTGCCTCAAAACAGGCTTGTTTAATATCTTGATACATGATTTAAATATGAATTATTATTGAAAGACAAAAGAAACAAGAGACAAGAAGCAAGAGAAAAGAAACACGATTTACGGCAAAACTCTCAATTCCTAAACTCTTGTGACATTTCTCTTTACTTTTTTTAATCTTACAGTCCAAAGTCCTTTAGTCTTTTCTCTTGCTTCTTGTCTCTTTAATCTTATAGTCTTCAAGTCCTAAAGTCCCCTACAAAGTCTGCGATTCAACAAATGCTCCTAAAGCCACATATTTTTCATAAAGTTTAGCATACAAAGCAACGTTTTCAGCAATTGGGAAGTACGTTTTATCAAAACCGTTACCCATTGCCGAAACAGCCATATTTACATCTGGATAAATTCCAGCCGCCACAGCCGCATACATTGCCGCTCCCAAAGCAGGAGCTTGTTCAGAAGTAGCAATTTTTACAGGCATATTTAATACATCAGCAAGCGTTTGCATTACAAAATCTGACTTTTTAGCCACACCACCCATACCTACAATTTGCTTAATATCAACTCCTTCATTTTTGAAACGGTCAACAATCGCTTTTGAACCAAAACAGATGGCTTCAACCATTGCACGGAAAATGGCAGGAGCATCTGAACCCATTCCTAAGCCCATAATAGCACCTTTCAAAGCTTGGTTTGCATCAGGAGTTCTTCTACCATTTACCCAATCTAACGCAACAACGTTCTTTTCAGAAATTGGAATCGCCGCCGCTGCTTTTGAAAGACTTACAATGATAGAATCTTCAATTTGTTGTTTGATTTCTGGAGCAATATCAGCATTTTGTACCGACCACATTGCAAGGTTTTTAAACCAAGCCAACAAGTCTCCAAAAGCAGATTGACCAGCTTCTAAACCTAACATACCCGGAATAATTGAGCCATCAACCTGTCCACAAATACCACGAACGAGTTTATCGCCAATTTCATCAAAAGGAGCAACCATCATGTCGCAAGTAGAAGTACCCATTACTTTTACCAAAGTAGCCGATTCAATTTCTACGCCAACAGCACCAGCGTGAGCATCGAAAGTACCTACTGAAATGATAGTGTCGGTAGTTAAACCTAATTTTTCAGCCCAAGCTTGGCATAAATTGCCCATTGAAACATCGGCTGTATAAGTATCTTCAAATAATCTTGAACGCAAAGCCGCCAAGCGACTATCGAATTTTCCTAAATATTCTTCCGAAGGTAAACCACCCCACGACTCATGCCACATTGCTTTATGACCAGCCGCACATCTACTTCTTTTTACTGTATCAACATCGTTGCTTCCAATTAAAACTGAAGGAATCCAGTCGCAATGTTCCATCCAAGAATAAGCTCCGTTAGCAATACTTTCATCTTCACGTGTGATGTGTAAAATTTTTGCCCAAAACCATTCTGATGAATAAATACCGCCTTCAAATTGCGTGTAATCTATTCCACCCCAAGTACGAGAAACCTGATTGATTTCAGCCGCCTCGTTTACTGAAGTATGGTCTTTCCAAAGTACAAACATCGCATTTGGATTTTCTTCAAAACCTGCGGTTAATGCTAATGGAATACCTGTTTTATCGACAGCAACAGGTGTTGAGCCTGTAGTGTCAACAGAAATTCCTTTCACTGAAGCAGGATTTACTTCTGGAGCTTTCGCTAAACAATCTTTGATTGTACCTTCCAAACCTTCAAGGTAATCTAAAGGGTGCTGACGGAATTGATTTTTTGCAGGAATACAATATTTCCCAGCTTTCCATCTTGGATAATAAAAAACAGATTGGCTGATTTCTTTGCCGTTTGAAGTATCAATGAGTACTGAGCGAACAGAATCTGTTCCATAATCAACACCGATGACGTATTGGTTTTTCATTGGTTAGATAATTTTTCGTGTCATGATGACACAATTAATTGTAATAAGATTAAAATTTGTTCTTGATAAAAGTAGAAAATAACCGTAATGTGAGATTAATTTTCATGGTATTTTACCATTTAAAGTCAGAAATAAAGTTGTGGAAATCGTTGAAATTATTTTTGTATTTTTCAGCATCAAGTTGATAGAGCATTGCCTTTTTTGTTGCAGAATTTTCATTTTTTTCGCCAGTATCAATTAACAATCCTGTTGAAATAATTTTTCTGCTAAAATTTCTACGATCTAAGTGCATATCATAAATTGCTTCATACAACTTTTGTAATTGTGGAATCGTGAATTTTTCAGGTAATAATTCAAACCCAAGTGGGTGTAGGGCAGCTTTGTATCGTAACTGAGAAAGTGCCATATTGACCATTTTGTTATGATCAAAAATTAAATCAGGTTTATCTTTGAAATTAAACCAATAACCATTCATCGAACGAGATAACTCAGAATCATGGGCATGAATATTAATCAAAGCAAAAAAACAAACAGAAACAGTACGCTCTACAGGGTCACGAGTGATTTCCCCAAAGGCTTGAAGCTGTTCCATGTATACATTTTCAAGACCTGTTAATTCATTCAAAACTCTTTTTGCTCCTTCTTCTAAATCCTCAGTTTCGTTTAAAAATCCTCCCATTAATGACCATTTTCCTTTTTCAGGGTCAAAGTTTCTTTTAATTAAGAGTAATTTCAATTCTTCCCCATCAAAACCAAAAATAATGCAGTCGATGGCTAATAGAATCCGAGTATCATGTGTGTATTTTTGGAGCATAATTAAGAGCAAGAGTGATAAATTGTGTAAATGTAACACAATTTATTTAATGCAACAAATTCTTTTAAAAAGAAAATTATCATACAAATATAATAAATTGATTTCTAAAAAATTAGACCTGATTTTTAATTTGCAGTTGAATAAAAAAAGCTCTCATCCGAATAAATCTTATCCGAATGAGAGCTTTTAGCTTGAAAGATTGAATATAGAAATTAAACCTTTAGAAATTTAGAATTTTGATCTACATTGTTATCCTTTGTTTGAACGATAAAAAAGTTGGCGTTGCAACTTGGACATTTGTAGTATTTCAGGTCAGGAAAGTAGGATAAAAATAATTTTATGTGAAAAGGTCTTTTTACCCTGTCACAGTGGAGGTTTCCACAGCTAGGGCATTTGTTGACATTTGTCTTTCTTAAAGAATAGAATAAAAGAAAGAATGCCTGCAAAGCTATTATTGCCAAAACCGACAACAACAGTGGATTGTTGAGTAAACTTGTCATAATTTTTTTTTGTGTGTTAATGGGCGATAAACAAATTGCAATACTTGCTTACCTTTTTTTAAATTAAATTTAAGTGGCAGTTAAGTTAAAAAACAAATTATCATGTGTTGATTATATATTTATTTAATAATAAAATAACCAATAAAGCATTTTATGGAAATGAGTAAAAATCAGCAGTTTATACTCAAAATTATATGCTTAACGATGACATCATGTAGTTTGATTTTTTGCTAAGTTCTATGTTTTTTTTTTAAATGCAATATTGAATCGTTGAATTTTTGACTTAAAAGCATGAAAAAGTACAAGAATTTATTAAATGGTACTTTTTTGGAATAAACGGCTTTGTAAAGTTTTAATATATCTTGGATTTGTTTTATTTAGGAATGAAGGTCAAATAGAATATTTAAAGAAATGTTTTTTGAGGCTTGACTTTTAGTGCAAAACTAAGCTAATGTTTTAACACAGATGTTAAGGAATTGATAAGATAGTATAAGATAAAATACTTAGGATGTTGCTTGTGTTGGGCTGACTTGAAAGAAGAAATGCTTAGTTGGGGCATTTTGTCCAAAATAGTGGTAATTTGATTTTTCTAAGAAATCAAATTACTCTAAATGGAATTGAAAGGAGTCTTTACTGAGTGTTTTTGAAGAATAAACAGCAGAAACAGTAGTGGAAATAAAGTTTGCAAGGGCTTCAATAGCTTCTTTGTTATTAGCAGGGCGTTCTACAAAGAAATTGACATTACTTTCGGTAGGAGTGTTCCAACCAATTTGTTTCAACTTCGCCAATTGTTCATCAGTAAGCTTACTTTCTTTCGATAAATACTGATTAGAAACTGCTTCACAAAATACATCTTCAGCTCCTTTAGAGCTTGCTGCTTGTATATAATAGTCTTTTGTAATATCAATGACAAAATAATTACTATCACCACCTTCTTTGAGAATTTTATTGATAGCTGTTTTAATGAGTGCTATGTTCATATTTTTAAATTTTGCCAAAGTTAAGTCGAATTCAAGAATATTAGTATCACATAAAAGCCCAAAACTTTTCCATTCCTTGAAAAAGTTTTGGGCTTTTATGCTGAATTTGAAAGTATGCTAGTTACTCTTTTTATTTTTAGCATCAATAATTGCACCTGTACCTGCACCAACGCCAGCACCGATCACACCGCCAATTAATGCACCTTTCAATGGTTTATTGTTTCTTGAAATAATTGCACCTGATACTGCACCAACACCGCCACCAATCAAAGCACCTTTTACGGCTCCGCTCATTTTTTTCTTTTTAGCTACCGTGGGCGTAGAGGCTACTGTATTATTACTAGTACTGGTACTTCCGCCTGCTGACACTTTGCTTGTAGTGCTTACATTATTCGCAGTTGCATTGAGTGCATTCAAGGAATCAATACTTGCTTGTTTTTGTGCTTCTAGTTTCATTGAGTCAATTACCATTTGTTTAGCTTCTAAAGCTGCTTGGTTTTTCATTGAATCAATCGCCATTTGTTTGGCTTGCTCTACTTCTGTTTTAGTATTTTGGTTACAAGAAACCGTGATGATGAAAGCAGATAAGATAATTAGGGCATTTTTCATATTTCTATATTTTTGTTTAAGAATAATTTAATAAAATTATATAAATAATTATTCCAGTATTTTTAAAATGAATATTATAAGGGTTTGGGAATATGTGAGGAGAAAAATCCACACAATTTGTGGATTTTTCATCGGAAATTTGATAAATTGAAGACTAAACAAAATTTACTATGGACAAAAGAATACATTCAATAGACTTTGTAAGAGGTTTGGTGATGGTAATTATGGCAATAGACCATGTGAGAGATTTGATGCACGTCTCTTCATTATCCGATGACCCTACTAATTTAGCTACTACCACTCCATTTTTGTTTTTTACTCGTTTCATAACACATTTTTGTGCGCCAACTTTTGTTTTTTTATCAGGTACTTCTGCATACTTGTCTTTTAAAAAACAATTAGATGTTAAGGCAAATCAAAGGTTCTTATTAAGTCGAGGATTATGGCTGATTCTTTTAGAATATACCATTGTTAATTTTGGTATATGGTATAACATCCATTTCAGCATCATTATGTCGCAAGTGATTGGTGCAATTGGTTTTAGTTTTATCATACTTGCTGCTTTATTAAGACTATCGCCAAAAAACATTGGTATTATCGGTTTAATTATTGTTTTAGGTCATGATTTGGTATCACAATTGCCTTTTGCTATCGAGAATCCTATTTTAAAATTTATTACCTCATATCTTTTTGCCTCTAATCTTTTTCAGGTTACGCCCAATTTTACTTTCTTAATTTCTTACCCAATTATTCCTTGGTTGGGAATTATGTTGTTAGGCTATGCAAGTGGCTTAATCTTTGAACTTTCAGCTGAGAAAAGAAGAAAATTATTATTTCAGATAGGGATTTCGATGCTAGTACTCTTTACAGCATTGAGATGGGTAGATGTTTATGGAGATGGAGCAAAATGGTCGGTTCAGAAAGACGCTGTTTTTACGTTTTTATCATTTATTAATGTTAGTAAGTATCCCCCTTCATTATTTTATACTTTGGTGACTTTGGGCGTGATGATGCTAGTTTTAGCAAGTGTCAATACTTTGAAGAACAAGTTAGTCCAAATCATTTCGGTTTATGGTAAAGTACCTTTGTTTTATTACCTAATTCATTGGTATTTAGTACATACTACAATGATTGTCGTATTATTTCTACAAGGCTTTACTTGGGAAGAAATGAACTTTGACCCATTTTCATTTGGCAGACCTAAAGGAGTTTCGGGCGTAGAATTACCAGTGATTTACCTCATCTGGCTATTGATAGTCATTGCATTATTTCCACTGTGTAAATGGTACGGAGATTATAAAATGACACATAAAGAAAATAAATGGCTTCGTTATTTATAACAAATTGCCTTTGTGAGGAATGACTGTCCTCACAAAGGCTTTTGTTAATCTTATTTTGTCGGATTATCTTTACTTTTAAGCCTTTTGGCATCCTTGAGGCTTTTGTTCAACATCCATTCAATTTGCCCATTCACACTTCTGAATTCATCTGCTGCCCATTTTTCAATGGCTTTCATCATGTCGGCATCTATGCGTAGGGCAAAAGATTTCTTTTCAGCCATAACTTATTGATTTAAAGTGCCAGTATTAATTACTGGCTTTGTTTCGCTATCACCACATAGTACAACCATTAAGTTGCTTACCATCGTTGCTTTTTTATCATCATCGAAAGTGATGATATTCTTTGAACTAAGTAAATCCAAAGCACTTTCAACCATTCCTACAGCTCCTTCTACAATTTTATGGCGTGCAGCTACTACGGCAGAGGCTTGTTGTCTTCTAAGCATTGAGTGTGCAATTTCTGGTGCATAAGCCAAATATGCAATTCTTGACTCAATTACTTTGATGCCTGCAATTTCTAATCTTTCGCTTACTTCATTTTCTAGGGCTGCATTAATATCATCAAAATTGGTACTCAATGTAATTGTTGCTTTCTCATCTTCAAAATGATCATAAGGGAAAGAACCAGCCAATTTACGAACGGCTGAATCTGTCTGTATCTTGATAAAACCAGTATAATTATCAACGTCAAAAATAGCCTTAAAGGTATCTTCTACACGCCATACTAAGATTACACTGATTAATATCGGATTTCCCATCTTATCATTCACCTTTACTTTGTCGCTCTCGAAATTGCGGGCTTTCATTGATAAGTTTGTACGGCTAAAGAAAGGATTTATCCAGAACAAACCATTTTGTTTGATAGTCCCTTTATATTCTCCAAAGAGCAAAAGTACTTGTGCGCTATTAGGACTAATGATAATAAAGCCTTTTAAAATTAAACAAATCAGCAACGAAGCAAGTACAGCATCAAATGGATGCTTTTCAACAATACCAAAAATTAAGAAAGCAATACTTAGTAGCAATGCAATAATAGCAAGGTATCCGTTGATTGGATTAATGTGTTTTTCGGTTTTCATAGGATGATTATTTTGATATTAAAATGATATTACAATAGTACTATAAATTTGAGCAATAACCTACACTTTATAAGCCTAATATCCTTAAAAAATGATGAGTGGTTTTGGGGAATGATTGATGTATTTAAGAAAACAAAATAGCCTCAAAAACCAATATTTTTGAGGCTATTCTATTATGTAATAATCCAATTATTTGACTAGATACTTTGAGCTTATCCAACCTTCTATATCATTTAGCCCATGCACGGTGTCTAATACTTCTACAAAGCTCCAATTACCTTCACGCTTTAGCACAGTTACTTTGGTATTGGCTGGTAACATCTTGGTTACGGTCTCAAATTGTGTGCCTGCACCTTTTCTGATATTTACTTCAGTACTGGTTTTGTAGAGGTCTAACGTTTCGTCTTTTCTACCCATCGCTTTAGACTTGAAGCTTCCCATCGGAAATGCAGGGCCTGGGTCGCTTTTACGATAAGGAGAAATATCGTCATGACCAATTACATCTTTCAAAGCATAAGTTTTCACCAACAAAGCAGCCACTTCTATGGCTACAGCTAACTGTTTTTCAGAATATTCATGCCAAGCATTTTCTACAGTTTCGTTTTTATGTTTAGCAATGATTACGTCATTATCTGGCACAGACTCTTTGTCAACTGGACAAACCCACTTGCTGCCTTGTTTAATTAATCTTCCGCCATTTACCAATTCTATCCCAATCGAATAGCTATTTAATCCGTTTAAACCATTCCACTGACTTACTCCGGCATGCCAAGTTACAACATTAAAAGGGGCAAACTGTGTTATCGTGCCATCTTTGTCAATTACTAAGTGTGCCGATGCTTTTGCCTCTGGTTTCAAAAACCATGCAATAGAGCCTGCCGCTTTGGTGGCTGCTGTATAGTGCATTACTAAATAAGTGGGCGTGTATTTGCTACCCTTGTTGGGTGTAGCACGGTAGCTCACTTGTTTGCCGTCATTGGCATACAATAAATGATTTAAAATTTTCATTAGCGTTTTAGTTTTGAGATTCAATGATAAGCGTTAATAATTTTTCAAGGATTACTTGATTCTGGATTTATCTTTTTCCCTTTTTTAGGGGCTTCTAGTAAATTAAAATTGAATAAGGAAGTACATTTTTCAACATCTGCTGGAAACATCAACGCTATGCTATGAATTGTTTTTAGTAACTCTAATTCAAGTACTTTCCTATTGCTTGAACGTTCTACACGGCTTTCGCCTACTGTTCCCTTTTGTAATAATTGTGCATTACGAGTATTATGAAACTGACTGCTAAATGCTTTTAATTCGTTCCTAATTTCATCTCCAATTTGGTTGGCATACAAATCTGCGGCATTACTTACTTGTATTAATAAGGCTGGTAATTTTGTTTGGGTAGCCGTAGAATACTCACGAATACCCTGCGGATAAAATGCTTGATAGGGTGCAGTGTTTGTACCACCTACGGCTCTAGCAATTACACCTTGATTTAAACTCATATAGGTCTTAAAGTTTTTGATGACTTCGTTCAAACCCAATGTTTTACCCTTTTGCAAGGCAAGGGCTGTCTTGATGACACCAACTTCGTCACCCAGTGCATTTGCGGCGGGACTCAAAGCATTAATAAAGGTGTTGAATTGATTATTGACATTAGCTGCTTGCAGTTTAGCAATTACATCAATTGCAAATTCATACAGTCGAGGCGAAGAAATATTCTTACTCTCGAAAAAATTGTTGAAAAACCTTTCAGGTTGTAGCATGGCTTTTTTGTTTTAGGTTATGGAAAAAAAATAAGTAGATTCTTAATCAAGGAAATAGATTGAATAGATTTTGACATAAATACTTTTTTTAAAAGATTAAACATCAAAACTCAATTTGATATGTTCCATTTTTCGGGACTATATGCTAAACTTTAATTTGATATGTTCCATTTTTCGGGACTATATGCTAAACTTTAATTTGATATGTTCCATTTTTCGGGACTATATGCTAAACTTTAATTTGATATGTTCCATTTTTCGGGACTATATGTTAAACTTTAATTTGATATGTTCCATTTTCGGGACTATATGTTAAACTTTAATTTGATATGTTCCATTTTTCGGGACTATATGTTAAACTTTAATTTGGTATGTTCCATTTTTTAAGACTATATGCTAAACTTTAATTTGGTATGTTCCATTTTTTGGGATTATATGCTAAACTTTAATTTGATACATTCCATTTTTCGGGACTATATGTTGAATCTCAATTAGGTCTATTCCTTATACCTATATTATGTGTTCAATCACATAAGTTATCCAATCCATTTACTTCTAAGTGCTTAGTCGTGAATTACTCCTTGAAAGCTAACTTCTAATTCAATATTATTATTGGCATCACCGATAATTTGTGAAGGAAGTACCAACTTCCCATTGGCGATTTGCCAATCAAAAACAATTTTATCAAGGTCATTACTAAAAAAACGCCATTCGTAAATACCATTATTATTCCTAATCTCCAACCAATAGGTTTGTTGTGCAATATAATCGGTGGAATTGGCAGCAATCAGCTTCCCAATTTTTTGAACTAAAGGGTACAATTCCTCTGCAACCCTTACCCAAGGAGCATTACCGATAGAAGTGTAAGACATTGTATTAGTAATCGCTTTAATCATCTTGTTTTCGTCCGAGAAAAAGCCAAGTACATCTTGCAAAGCCTTATCACTATCTTCGGAAGCATCTTCCCAAGTTTTGATTAAGTGTTTTAGCAAATCATTAGAATACAAAGCCCTTACTTTCTTAGTACTTTTTGCATTATCAGACTCCCAGAAATGAAAGTCAATCTGAAATTGCATCGGTGCATCATCTGTTGACATTTTGGGCAAAGAAAAAGAAATAGTGGGGTCAAAAAGATTTTGACGGGAATCACCTTTTCTGAACCTAACGCCATTTTCATATCCTCCCGTAGTACTAAAACCACTGCGAGTCATATACACAGGAGGTTCGTTAGAAGGTACTAAACTCTGGGTAGCATGTATCTGCCAAGTTTGGAATACTTCAATATCTCTATCGAAAGGATTAAAACTATTATCGCTAATTTTTAAGGCTTTGATACCTCTTAATTGAAATTGGAAGTACATTTTAGGAGAAAGTTAAATGGTTTATTAGATAGCGTATTGCTTAATATCAGAAAAATCAAGTAAAGAAAAAATGTAGCACTATTGTGCTTGATTATCAGTATATTAAAGCTGAGTAAATCTAAATATTTAACCAATTCAGGTCAAATAAAATGCAAAAAATCTACACCAATTTTTATTAAACGGTAAATGAAGGGAATTGTGGAGGAGGATTTTAATGAGAAAATGGGGGAGGAGGGAAAAATCCCCCAACAAACTTTATGTATTTTATGGTTTATTGGGGAAGTGAGATTAAAAGGTTTTGACAGTGATTATTGATTAAATCTTAGCATATCCCATTTAACCTTTAGGAAACCAAAGAAATTTCCATTTTTGGGGTCATACTTAATTTCTACAGGGAAATATACATTTGGTGCAAGCCTGATACTAATTGTTGAAGCTAACATAAATGTTTTTTCTTCTTCATTACTGTATCTTCCTCTAGGAATGTAATTGTATTCTACATTTAATAGGACTTCAAGTGCAGAAGATTTTATATCAGATTTAGTCAGTGCTAAAACTTTGTTTACACCAAATTTCCCAGTTAATACAGTTCGATTAATTGACTTTTCAAGATTGGTAGTATCTTGGAGATTTTTAAAAAATACTCCGCCGTATAAATCCCAAGGATAATCTTCTCTTTCCCGTTCGATACCTCCCAAACCTTTAATGAATTCCGTTTGCAATGTTATTTCAGACCATTTTTTATCTACATAGTTTGAATTTAAGGCTATTGTCCAAATAGAAGCGTTATTCATTTTGTTAATAGTTGAATCATAGCTTTTTGTAGCAGCAGCAAAATTAGCTTCAAATGCCTGAATGCTAGATTTATTTATTTTTTCTAAGAGTAAAGGGTCTAAAGAACTAATATCTTGTTGTTTAGTAAACTTATTTAAACTGTTCTTGACTCTCTCTTTATCTATTATAGAAAGATTTTTATCATCCATAACGTTTTGATAATCATTACGTATTTGATTTAAAAACGGTAATAAATTCTTAACAAGGTTGTCAATTTTTTGAGTCTTGTCAAAATACTTAAATGTTTTAGGGTCTCTGTTATTTATTAATGCATATTTTAGACTTGCGTTTATTCCTTTAATTTTTTGTTGATTATTATTATCAAAAATTATACTTCCACCCATTTCAAAATTTCTGCTAAATACATTATCTAAATATGCAGTTTTAGCTTTATCAGTATGGCTAAACAGAGTTTTCCAACCATGGAGAGAACCCTTGAACTCTAGTTTGTTATCAGTAGAGTTTACCAATTTATTATCAAAAGCAAATTGTAATTTTTCAGATAATATTTCAGTTAAAATGGATTTGTTTGGCTTATTTGTTTTTGCATATTTTTCAAACGTGTATAAAGTTTCTTTGGAGTCATATTGAGCCAATGCTTTATTGGTAAAAGTAGATAGAAGAACGACTAAGATTATGATGTATTTCCATCCTCGTAAAATATATGTCTTCATGATATTATTATGGTTTAACAGTAAATGGTAAAATGCCATAAAAAACAGTTTGAGTAAATTTCGCAGTTGCTAATGTTTGTTGTTGTTTTTTTATTGTAATTAATACAAAACCATCACTAGGTTCAGAGCCTGCAATAACAACAGCCTTTTCACCTTCCTTAATCTCAACCTCTTTTACGAAGACTCCAGATCCTTTGAAATGAAATGTATTTTTTGAGTCAAAATCAATAAAAACACTTCCAGTACCTCCTTCGATTTCTACTATTAATTGAATCTTTTCCATAGTTTCTTATTTGTTTACTGCCTACTCTAAATCCCTTTTCGGCTTTACGGTATGGTTTAAAATGTTTATGGTGTAGGTGGAGTTGTACCTTTAATCGTTTTTGCAACATAAGGAACTACTCCAATTCCTAATCCTGCAATTATTTTCCAAATACCATCCAAATCAATTAGGGTAGTATGTCCTGATATTTGTGCATAATTATAAATAGTAACAATACTTATTGCAATCACTATTGCTGTAATACCTGTCAAGAATGCTATAACTCTACTTGAACTTCTTGCATAATTGGGCGTTTCGGTGATTGTGGTTATTGGTTTCTGTAAATCAGTAGGGTCTTGTTTTGTTTCAGAAGATATAGATTTACTTACACTTTCATCCGCAGAGAGTGCATCTGAAAGTTTGAAGTTTTCCTTTTTTAACCAAGACATAAAGTAGAAAAACAATAAAAGGAATAATATTGCTGGAAGCATAATTATAAGCCACTCCTCAATGGTAATTTCAGTAGGACTTTCAATTTTTTTTGCAATATCTTTTACCTTATTGCCAATTAATGAAAGTTCTTTTTGAAGCTTTATGACAGAATTAACTAAGCCTGTATCAGGTTTTGCTTGAGAGAAATCAGACTTAATAGTAGCCCCAAAACTGGAAAAGCTTAACAATAAAATAATGGGACAAAGAATTAATATTTTTTTCATGTATGTAAATAGTTTACCGCCTACTCTAAATCCCTTTTCGGCTTTACGGGTTGATTTTCAGTGATTTAAATGTGGAGGTAAACTTAGTGTTTTGAAGAATATTCTGATAAAAACTGAGGAGAAATCTAATCTTTTTTTTATTATTCGGTCAAAGGCTTTCTTCGAAGTGATTTTTTTAATTTATTACACAAAAAAAGAGCTTACAGATTTTGCATTTCACAAAACCTGTAAGCTCTTTATCAAAAGAAATATGATTAACTTAATTCAAAATATAACGCTCAATCACTTCTGCTACTCCATCATTATTATTAGAAGCTACAATTACATCCGCTTTATGACGAATTTCTGGTGTTACATTATCCACCCAAACACCTAAGCCAGCGTATTCAATCATGGTTAAGTCATTATTGGCATTTCCAACGGCAATAATTTCAGTAGGATGAATGTTGAGTCTTTCAGCAAGCCTTGCTAAACTTGCGGCTTTATCAATTCCTTTTTGCATTACTTCCAAGAAAAAAGGCTTAGACGTTGTAATGCTTTTATGGTTGATATGGGCTTTTAGTTTATCGCTCACTGTTGCCAAATACTCTGGTTCTTCTAACATGATACATTTAATAGAAGGCTTATTGATAGCCTCTTTAAAGCTTTCAACCTTACGTAAAGGCATGCCAGTTAAATATGCTTCAAGGTCAATATATTTTGATTCCGACTCTGTAATGATAGCACCATCAAGGTAGGCTAAAATATGCACATTGTGTGCTACACTAAAATCATATAATTCGTGGAGATGCTCAGTACTAATACTTTGTTCAAAGAGTACTTCTTCGTTAGTCATATCTACAATCTCACCACCATTGTAGGCAACAATATAAGAACCGAAGGTATGTAAAGATAAATCTTTGGCATAATGCGTCATGGCAGGAGTAGGTCTTCCAGAAGCAAGTACTATATAAACGCCCTTTTCTTGGGCTTTTAAAATCATCTCTTTATTTTTCTGAGAAATCTGATGGTCGTCGTTGAGGAGGGTGTCGTCCATATCCAACACCAGCATTTTATATTTCATTTGTAAGGATTTTTTCTGCAAATTACAATTGAAGTATTGAAGACTAGCCATAATCTCAGAAAGTTTATATACTTTCCTGAAATTGCCAGCATATCAATTACTTATTATAGTACATTTCAAAAAAATAAAGACATCATAAAAAGATAATAACCTTATCAACCATTTTATCTAATATCATGAAGAATCCTATTTATCTATTACTCATTGGTGCATTATTAGTAAGTTCTTGTGGGAATAATGCCGAAGTAAAAACACTACGACAAGAAAACGAAGCATTAATAGCCGAGATAAAAGCCTTGAAAGCAAATGGTGTAGCGAATGCACCCAAGTATATTTTGAAGATACGTTTAAAACAATCACATTTTTCATTAAGCATCAAGAAGCATATTAAAGATGCTGTGAATGCCATAGAATTTGAGTTGCCTGTAGATAAAGAGTTTTTTGATTCTGTCTCAGAAGGCACAGAGCTAGTTGATAAATTCAGGTTTGGTTCTTTTGTTTTGTATGGTAGTTTTGGCGACTGGGAGATGAAGGTGAAAGGAAAAGAGGTGAGGGAAGGGAAGCCTTGAGGTTGTAAAATATAAATAGAGTAGTATTCTTTTATTATTAATACTATGTCAAGATTTCTGGGAATTATAATTTTCTTTTTTACAATACAATCTTCAGTAGGACAGACTATTGTTTGTCCTACTGAGATTCCATTTTATATCATACAAAGGAAAAGTCCTTACATAACATTGCCTGATAGTTTAGGCGGTAAAGATGTAAAAGGTTTTGCAGGTTTTAAAATAACCTTGTATTCAGGCAAGCTAAAACAAATAACAATGTTAAAACTTAAGCTTTCAGGAAAAGTGAATATTTCATATTCAGAAGGAAATGATTTAAAGGATAGTATCATCAATAAATATGAAGTGTTTTTAAAACGTTGTGTGCATGATGTTGAAATAGTAAAAACAGATAAAAGGAAAGCACCTAAAATTTACAACATAATGTTTTTAAGTAGATTTTAAATCTATCATAGCAATTTAGAGCTAGCTATTTTTTCAAGTACTTTATCTCTGTTAAACCTACATTTCTCTAAAAAACCTTGTAATTTGCCAACAAATTTAAAATTTCTTGATGCGCAAATATTCTATTATCATTCCTGTTTATAATCGTCCCGACGAAGTGGAGGAGTTACTGCAATGTCTTGTAAAGCAGACTTATTCTTTTTTTGAGGTAGTCATTATTGAAGATGGTTCTATCAACAAATGCGAGGAGGTAGTAAATACTTTTAAAGATAGCCTTGATATTCATTATTATTATCAAGAAAACACAGGACAAGGCTTTGCTCGAAATACAGGTTTTAGTAAAGCGAGGGGAGAGTACTTCATCATTTTAGATTCAGATGCTTTGATTGAAAATGATTACTTATCAATTGTTGAGGAACAACTAAATACCGAATTTTTAGACCTCTACGGCGGTCCCGACCGTGACCATCCTAATTTTACGCCCATCCAAAAAGCCATCAGTTACTCCATGACTTCTGTATTCACTACAGGTGGAATTAGAGGAAGTAAAAAGAATTTAGGAGGTACATTTCATCCAAGAAGTTTCAATATGGGGCTTTCGAGAGAAGTGTATGAAAAAACAAAAGGTTTTATCATTACCAGAATGGGGGAGGACATTGAATTTAGTATCAGAGCCATTTCCTTGGGTTTTAAATCTGGATTAATTCCGGAAGCCTTTATTTATCATAAACGCAGAACGAGTTTTGTACAGTTTTATCGTCAGTTGAGATTTTTTGGCAAAGCAAGAATCAACATCAGTCGTTACTTCCCAAAAGAGTTAAAGTTAGTACATACTTTCCCAATGATTTTTACGCTAGGCTGCTTTTCAATTCCGATTTGGTATTTCATTTTTACGCCATTCTTTTACTTAGGAATTGCGATATTAGGAATTTATGTTTTATTGAACTTCTTAGATGCTACGATAAAGAATAAAAGTATTGAAGTAGGCTTGCTGAGTATTGTGGCTGTATTTGTGCAATTAATTGGCTATGGCATCGGTTTTATCACAGAGGGCTGGAAGAAATTATTTGAAGAAAAAGGATTTAAACAAACAGGAGAAAAGATAGAATATCCTTCTTGAGTAATAGTTGTGGATTGTGAGTTAGTAAGTACAAATAGACTAAAATTAGCGGCAACCCTTGCGGTTGCCCTTTCATGCGTGGCAACTGCAAGGGTTGCCGCTACCACAAATTATTGATTAAGAAACAAAAAGTCCAGATTGAAATTTCAATCTGGACTTTCTATTTATGTTTGCTCATTGCTAAAATCTCAAAGCAAACAGCTCCTAATAATATTTCTCAGCGACTAGATAGTTTTTTACATAGTCGTTCACGCCTTCTTCTAATGTTGTAAAGTTTTTATCATATCCTATTGATTGTAGTTTAGACATATTTGCTTCTGTAAAGTATTGGTATTTATCTCTGATATCTTCAGGAGTATCGATAAATGAAATGTTTTCTGGAACATCTAATGCTTTGAAAGTATTTTTTACCAAATCCAAGAAAGTACGAGCTTTGCCAGAACCAAGATTATAAATACCAGAATTGCGGCGATGGTGCATTAAGTAAATACATACTTCCACAACATCTTTCACATAAATAAAATCACGCATTTGTTCACCGTCTTTGTAATCCTCATTGTGCGAGCGAAAAAGTTTCATTTCGCCAGTATTTTTGATTTGGTTGACAGTATGCCAAATCACTGATGCCATTCTGCCTTTATGAAATTCGTTTGGTCCATAGACATTAAAGAATTTCAAACCAGCCCAAAAGAAAGGTTGCTCTTCTTGTTTCAATGCCCAAATGTCAAAATCGTTTTTAGATTCGCCATAAGGATTCAAAGGCTTTAATTGTGGAATTAAAGACTCGTTATCATCATAACCAAATTCACCCAAACCATAAGTAGCAGCCGACGAAGCATATACTAATGGAATTTGGTAATCGTGACACTTTTTCCAGATTTTCTTTGAGTAATTCAAATTCAATTTATTGAAAATATCAATATTGAATTCAGTAGTATCTGTTCTCGCACCGATGTGAAAACAGAACTCAACTTCCTGATAATTTGCGTCTAGCCACTCAAAAAAGTGTTCTCTATCAACTCTTTCCTGAATTTTTTTACCATCAAGATTTTTATTTTTCTGTTCGTCAGAAAAATCATCAACGGCGATGATATAATTGAAATTATCTTGATTCAAACGCTGAATCAAGCAACTTCCAATAAATCCTGCGGCACCCGTAACAATAATCATAGAGTAGCAATTATTAAAATTGTATTTATACGTGTTAGGTAAATTTAAAAAACTATCAAAATTAAAATTAAGTTTCCATTTAAACTATACACAGATTTTGGAAAAAATATAATCTTTCCAAGATTTGTGTGAGTTTTTTACTTTTATAATCAAGTTCTATACTGATTTTGTTCAAAAACGTTAAGTAAAAATGCTTATTCAATAGAATTGAATTTATTCATGAAAGACTGATATTCTTAGATTTAATTTTTTTGAGAATAAATTCATTGTAATTTTGCACCCTATTCATATTTATAGGTACTTATTGCTACTGTTTTCCCAATAATACCTTCACTTGTAAACACTGAAAACAATGGTTTATGTAAGTCGTAAAGAGCATTTTAATGCTGCGCACAGATTGTATAATTTGAGTTGGTCTGAGGTGAAAAATCGTGAAGTTTTCGGGCCTTGTGCTAATGTTAATTGGCACGGTCATAATTTTGAATTAATTGTTACAGTAAAAGGTAAACCAGACCCAGATACTGGTTTTGTAATTGATTTAAAAGTATTGGGCGATATTATCAAGCAAGAAGTCATTGAAAAAGTAGATCATAAAAACCTAAATCTTGATGTAGATTTTATGCAAGGTAAAATGGCAAGTTGTGAAATTTTTGTGATGGAAATCTGGAAAATATTAGCACCAAAGATTTCAGCTGTTTCAGCCACAGCTAAGTTACACAGCCTTCAATTGTACGAAACACAAAAGAATTTTGTAGAATACTTCGGTGAAGAGTAATAATACTATTGATTTTGGATTTCGGAAATACGATATTCGATATATTTTGAGAATAGCTCCGAAGTTCAAAATCCGAAATCCAAAATCAAATGAAATATTATATCATCGCTGGTGAACGTTCGGGAGATTTACACGGTTCGAACTTGATTAAAGGTATTCGAAAGCACGATGAATCTGCTGAAATCCGTGCTTGGGGTGGCGATATGATGCAACATGCTGGTGCAGAAATCGTAAAACATTACAGAGACCTTGCCTTTATGGGCTTCTTCGAGGTCGTAAAAAATCTTCCAACCATTTTAGGATTTCTTTCTTTTTGCAAAAAAGATATTTTGCAATTTCAGCCTGATGTTGTGATTCTGATTGATTATGCAGGATTTAATATGCGAGTTGCCAAATTTGCGAAGCTCAAAGGCATTAAAACTTTCTATTATATTTCACCAAAAGTATGGGCTTGGAATCAGTCGAGAGCCTTGAATTTAAAAAAGTATGTCGATAAATTGTTCGTCATCTTTCCCTTCGAAAAAGACTTTTTTAAAAAATATGATTATGAAGTAGATTATGTTGGCAATCCCTTATTTGATGCCATTGCAGATTTTACGCCAGCCAAAGATTTTAGGAAAGAAGCGAGATTAGGACAAAAACCAATCATCGCTTTATTGCCAGGAAGTAGAAAACAAGAAATTGATGGAATGCTGGCGATGATGTTGACTCAAGTATATCAATTTCCTGAATATCAGTTTGTGATTGCGGCAGTTTCTAATTTACCCAAAGAATTGTATGCCCGTTGGCAATCTATTTTCCCGATAAAAATTGTAGTCGATGATGCTTATAATTTATTGTCTATAGCCGATGCTGCTTTGGTTACTTCTGGAACAGCAACGTTGGAAACAGCACTGTTCAATGTGCCACAAGTAGTTTGTTATCGTGGAGGTTGGGCAGCTTATCAAGTTTATAAAAGAGTAATTAGAGTACCTTTTGTATCCTTAGTGAATTTAATTGCGGGTAGAAAAGTGGTGACAGAATTACTTCAATATGATTTGACGAAAGAAAATCTTCAAACAGAATTAACAAAAATCACAATTGACAAAGAAAGTAGAGCAGAGCAACTGAAAGGCTACGAAGAAATCAGAAATTTACTTGGCACAAAAGGTGCATCTGAAAAAGCAGGAGCTTTGATGGTGAATTACCTAAAGCAGTAAAACAAGATTTAACAAAATAGGCTTCACCGAAAGGAAGCCTATTTTGTTTTAGTATTTCAAGTAATTACTCACCCAAGATTTTTTGTAGCCACCAATTTTATCAAAAAACAGTGCGATTTGTTTCAAATCAGCATGAGAATCATTGCTTGTATAAAATGGTTCACTGATAACAATTCCTTTAATGGTATAATCAAAACCAATCATGACAATGGGAATATCTGCGTTTTTAGCAATAAAGTAAAAGCCCATTTTTAATTTTTCAACATCTTTTCTAGTGCCTTCTGGTGCAATTACTAAATGTAATTCTTCTTTTGAATTATATAAAGTACTCACTGCTTTTACTACTTGATTATTACTTGAACGATCTACGGGATAACCACCAAGCCAATAAAACATCCAACCAAAAGGACCTTCAAATAATTCTTTTTTTCCGAGAAAACCCATTTTAACGCCAATGGCAGCTCTCGCACCGATTCCCACAGGGAAATCAACTGATTGTGCATGTGGAGCAACAATCAAAATACTCTTTTTGATATGTTTTGGGAATGCACCAACCAATTTCCAGCCAGCTATTTTAAAAAGAAATTTGAATAAGAAATTAAACATTTTAATGTGAATTGATAATTAATATTAGTTTGGATGATTGACTATTGCTTTTGAAGTTAATGTTTTTAAAAACAATAGTCAATTATTTAGCAGCAAAATCAATTTGCATAAATGGATAAGGTGTGAAGCAAAGGATAAAAATAATCAATGAAAGCCAGCCTAATAATTTTCTTTTGAAATCTAAAGGTTCATCAATTTCAACTTCTGGATGATAAATGCCTAAAAATCTACCGAGTAAAAACAAGAAAGGTAAAAAGCCTGAAAAACCTTGTATGTTTGCAATAGATGGAATGTAAGTTAACAATAATTGACCAACAACAACGCTTAAACTTAATACCCAAGAAGTAAGTTGGTTATCGGAAATTCTTGAAAAACAAATTCTGAGGAAAAGTACATAAGCCAATAGCCAAGTAAAAAAATCTGACTCAGATTGATAATAGCCTGTTGCTCCGATGTTTTTAATATCTTCAATCGTAAACATTCCATAACCTGCAAAAAAAGCAAAAGCGATAAAAATGATTGGAGAAACGATATTAAAATTCTTTTTACCAATTAATCCATACAAAATATGTCCGCCATCTAATTGTCCGATTGGGAACAAATTCAATGCTGTAAAAAACAATGATAAATATCCCGCCCAAATTAATGGATAGTGCATGATTTCAAAATTGGGAGGCAAAAGATTAGGGTCGGCAACGTAATTTTTAAAGAATTTGAAAAGTAAGTTGTCTCCCAACACCGTTTGTCCATTCATAAACTTTGGAATTCTCATTACCTCACTTGGATAATTTTTCCCAAACTGTTGATAATCTGGATGAATCGAGAAAATATGTTCAAATGGAGGTAGATGAGTGAAACCGTAGTACAAAACCACCAAAGCCACCACAAAACCAGCTAATGGACCAGCAATGCCAATGTCAAAATATTGTTTTCTTGAACGGGTCTTTCCTGTAATGCGAATAACAGCCCCTAAAGTGCCGATATTGATTGCAGAAAAAATGCTTAGAAACATTGGAATGTAATAAGGTAATGATGTTCTAATTTTATAATATCTTGCCGTGAAATAATGACCAAATTCATGACAAGTAAGAATACCTAAGAAGGGTAGAGAGAAATTTAATCCTTGCCAGAAATCGTCAGGAAAATGTAGGAGATAAGGTTCTGGAACAAAGAAAAAAGCCTTGGCAGTCATTGCTTCTGCACCTGCCAAGGTTGTTGTGATTAAAGTAACGATGAAAAGAACCGCTTGAATAATCTCTTTTTTATACTTCATTTGAAAATAAATCTAAAATCGTAAATTCATTAGGAACAATTTGCTTAGTTTGAATTCCTAAAGTGGCTGCTCCTTCTAAATTTGCTAACAGGTCATCCAAGAATAAGGTTTCAGAAGCAACAAGGTTTGCTTGTTTGAGTACCTCTTCATAAATATCCACTTCAGGTTTTAGTTTTCCCATTTCATAAGATAGAAAAACATAATCAAAGATTTCACTAAAGTGTTTTACGCCTGCACAACGTTCTAAAATTCTTTCAACTTCCAGAAAATGGATATGACTAGTATTTGAAAGAATATAAATTTTATATTTTGTTGCTAATTTTTTGATAAGTTCAATTCTTGCAGGGTCGATGTCCATCAATAAACCACAGAAAGCAGTATCAATTTGTTCATCACTTGCAGTGATTTTGAGTTCCTCACGAATTTCCGCTCTGAATTCAGCATCAGTCAATTGCCCTTTTTCGTATCTCGACCAGATTTGTTTTTCTTTCAAAATTCTTTCACTTTCTCGCCAATTTACATTTTCAGAGATTTCAGTAAAAGCTTTGAAGGTTCTTTCAAAGTCAATGTCGATAATTACGTTTCCTAAATCGAAGATGATATTTTTCACTAATTGTATGCACCCATGCCACCGAATTTGTCAACTCTTTGGTTGATTCTTTCAGTTGGACTAAGTTTTTGAAGTTCAGAAATAGTATTTAGAATTACTTTTTTAACGGTTTGCGTAGCAGTTGCATAGTCAAGATGTGCGCCACCAAGTGGTTCAGGAATAATGCCATCGACTAAACCATTGTTTAACATATCCGTTGCTGTTAGTTTCAATGCTTCAGCTGCTTGTTCTTTGAAATCCCAAGAACGCCATAAAATTGATGAACAAGATTCTGGAGAAATTACAGAATACCAAGTGTTTTCTAGCATCAATACTCTGTCGCCAATGGCAATACCCAATGCACCACCCGAGGCTCCTTCACCAATGATGATACAAATAACAGGTACTTTCAACATGAACATATCACGGATATTTCTTGCAATTGCTTCACCCTGTCCACGTTCTTCGGCTTCTAAGCCTGGAAACGCACCTGGAGTATCAATTAACGTAACAATAGGTTTACCAAATTTTTCAGCCATTTTCATTAAACGAAGTGCTTTACGATAGCCTTCTGGATTTGGCATTCCGAAATTACGTAACTGACGTTGTTTGGTATTTCTACCTTTTTGCTGACCGATAATCATTACCGTTTCGCCATCAATTTTACCAAAACCACCAACCATTGCTTTATCGTCTCCAACGTTTCTATCGCCATAAATTTCGATAAATTCATCACAGATATTTTCGATATAATCTAAAGTATAAGGGCGTTCTGGATGACGAGAAAGCTGTACTCTTTGCCAGCGAGTTAGATTTGTAAAAGTTTCTTTTTTTAATTGTTCGATGTTTGCTTCCAATTGCGAAGCCGCAACAGTAACATCAACATTATTATCAATTGCCAATTTTTTCATTTCAGCTAGTTTTGACTCTAGCTCGGCAATGGGTTTTTCAAAATCTAATAAAGTACGCATATTTAGTTTTTTACGGTTATAAAATTATCCGTTGACTATTTTTAGGAAAGGTAAATTTCAGTGATTTTAACTGAAGTTTAAAAAATATTCTCGCAAAATTAGACAAATATCAACCTAAAAGAAAAGACTGACCAAATTTTTGAGATTTGAGCAGTCTTTTCTTTTACTATAAAATATATTCTTGTCCCATTTCTGGAATCTCAATGTCTGAGTAACCTTCGTCTTCAAGTAAAGCTTTAAAAGTATTCATACTTTCTTCTTCGCCATGAATTAAAAATACTTTTTTAAGCTTTTTAGGAGATTGTTTTTTGACAAAATTAAGCAAATCTGACTGGTCGCCATGACCTGAAAAAATATCTATTTTCTCAACATTAGCTAAAACTTGATATTCTACATCCTTGATTTTCAGCGACTTTTGTCCATTCATTAAACGCCAACCCAAAGTTCCTTCAGAAGAGTAACCTACTAATAAAATAGTACAATAAACATTGTTGATATTGGCTGCAATGTGTTGTTCTACTCTACCACCAGAAATCATTCCTGATGCCGAAATAATGATACAAGGCTCGGCATAATTCGAAATGGCTTTACTTGATTTTTCACTTTGAATGTATTGTAAATTTTCAAAATCGAATAAAGAATCATTTTCTTCTTGAAAATCTCTGGCTTCTTTGTTAAGCTGCTTGATATTTTTCTGATAAACTTTTGTAGAAGCATAAGCCAAAGGGCTATCACTGAATACTTTAATTGGGCTAAAGCCTTTTTCAGAATATAATCTGTTCAAAGTATAAAGTAAAGCTTGTGTTCTACCAATTGAAAAAGCTGGAATAATTAATCTTCCCGGAATATCAATACAAGTACGTTGAATAATTTCTGCTAAAGCGTCTTCTGGTGTTTTTTTATCTTCGTGCAATCTGCCTCCATAAGTAGTTTCACAGAGTAAATAATCTACTTCTGGAATTTCAGTAGAAGGATCGATATGAAGCGGATAGTCTTTTCGACCAATGTCACCAGAAAAGCAGATACTTTTCATTACTCCATTTTCTTGTACTTCAACGATGATATGTGCTGCACCCAATAAATGCCCAGCAGGAATAAATGTCACCCAAGCATTATCAGCAACTCTGAAACGTCTATGAAATTGAAGCGTGACAAAATTTGCCATGGCATCTTCAACATCTTTTTGTAAATATAAATCGCCTTTAATGAGCAATCTATCCATCTTTTTTTTCTTCTTATTACTATCACCCTCGGCTTGTTTTACTTTTTTTAAGTTTAAGTTAGCCGCATCGTATAATAAAAGACTTGTTAAATCGGCTGTAGCAGAAGTACAAAGTACTTGTCCTTCATAACCTTCACGATATAACATGGGTATATTTCCAGAATGATCTATGTGTGCGTGTGTAAGTAGAACTAAATTTACTTGAGAGGCTTCAAAAGGGAAAAATGCTTTATTGGTAACAGGTTGGGTATAATCAACTTCTCGCCCCATATTTCTTCCACAATCAATTAGAATCTTAAACTCATCATCTAATTCAAGTAAATACATACTACCCGTCACCTGCCTCGTAGCTCCCCAAAAAGTTAATTTCATTATATGTATTTTATGTTTTAAATCCTTGTTGGTAATTAGTGTAATTTTACAAAGATATTAAAAAGAGCTTCAATTGTCATGGATGTATTTTCTCAAAATTGAAAATATTACAGAAAGTATTTGTCAATCTGTGATTTATCCTCCAAAATTTTGTGTGATTCTACTAAATGGACTGTTTTCAGTTTTGTAAGGATTTTTACTGAGGCGAATGGCACATCCCATTACTTTATAGTTTTTATTTAAAAGATTGGCACGATGTCCGGGCGAACTCATCCATTCGTTTACAATATTGATTGCCAGTTCTTTATAGGTTTGCATTGGGATTTGTTTTTCAGTATCACAATCAATATATTGAAAATCTCCACCTTTTCTTTTGGGTTCAATAATACAAAAAGTATCGTATTTCGACTGGATGATGTCAAATTCTGCAATATTTTCAGCCATTTGAGAAAACTCATTTGTTTGGCTCAATACTCTTTTCGATAAATTCCTATTGTTTTTACTGTATGGATTTTCGTGGCTATAGAAATTCTTAGAAATCATGGCTTCTGAATGTTCACTAGCGATACGGTGTAATATCGTAGAATATGAAAAGAGCGGAAGGCGATATTTCTTTCTTTGTAAATTACTTGCATGAAATAGTGCAACATCTAATAATTCATAATTCGGATGGCGAGCATCAATGACTTGATTGGCAATTGCCGATTTTAGAAAATCATCAGCATTACTTTCATAAAGCGAAGAATCTGATTGGAAAAAGAGACTTTCAAAACAGATTGCAATTAAAAAAAGATACTTCATACCTGTATAAATGTTTTTTCATTTAAACGTATGAAGTATCCACGATAGTCTATTTTGCGAAATCTGCCGCTAATTTATTTAAGGTTTCATCAGAAGCTTTTCCAGAAGTAATTACAGTACGATAACGGAAAGTAACAGATTGTTTTGGTGCTAAAGTAAGATTTAATTCTTTTTTGTCTTTACTAAAAACTTTCTCCCCTAAAGGATTGGCGGCAAAAAGTCCATAACCACGAGCATGCCAATAAGTAGGATAATTTACATTTTTAGGATGGTCGATGATGGCGATAGAAATATCTTCATCTTTGATTTTTCCAGCTAAGTTTGTCCACTTTCCACGAGTACTCCAGACATTTTCACCTTCGATGCCTTCGCTACTTCTATAATTACCAGTAATACCTGTATTGTCTAATTTATCAACTTTGGTTTCAATACCACTTGCATCTACAAAAACATCAGGTTTATCTGATGGATGTTCTAATTCACGAGCTACTCTGATAGCAAAAAAGCCATCTTTTACGTCTTTAAAAACAACTTCTTTATCTTGTGCCGTTAAAGTTGTAATTCTATCAATAATACGTTGGTCGCCTTTTGAATGAAAAACGTAAGTTGTTTTTTCTTTCAATAATAAATTTCCTTTCCCATCTGCATCAATCCAATCTGCTGTAACAGCTAAACTAGCTTTGCCATTTCCACCTTTACTTTCTACAATGCCAGTATGTTTAATCGTTCCATATTTAGAACGGTCTTTGATTGCCGTAGAGTTATTCCAGAAATCGAAGCCATTTACAGATTCATAATTAAGCCACATACCAACATGATGCGGGTGGTCAACTCTTTCACCTGCACGAGTTGCAAAAGGATAACCACGAGTAATGGTCGTGCCTTTTGAAGTAAGAATTGGAAATAATACAGGTTTTTTTAGAATAGCATCACTCGGATAGAAATAAGAAGTAAACGGTTTGTTATCTACCAAAACATCTACTTTGTTTTCAGCTTCTTTAACCACAAGTTTGATTTGATCTTTTTTCTGTTGAGCCACTCCGAATTGATAGCCAAATAAAAGTGAACAAAGCAATAAAACGTTTTTTTTCATGTGTATTTTGTTTGAGAGTTATTTCATTTAATTGTTTTATGCTACTCAAAGCAGAAAGTACTTTTTTTTTACTTGAAAGAATCTAAACTCCCCTCTTTTCTGATGACCAAATTCAACCAATATATTACTCCGACGAAAATAATCATTTCAAAAGCGTATTCTAAGGTGAAACGGATTTCAGCGAAATCTTTAAACTGAAGGAAAGGTTTGCCCGTTCTGAACCATAAAGAAGGTTGAAAAGAAGCGACAAATTGTATGAAAAAAGTAATGAGTAAGAACTTTTTATCTTTAAAAAAATCGAAGCCAAAGATTAAAGGCATTGCATATATAAAAATATAATTGGCATAAGAACCAACTTGAATAATCATCATCAAACCAAAAATTACTATCCAGATTTTGGGTACAAATTGCTGAATACTCAAATTCTTACTCAAATACGTTTGCCATAAAGCAAAGGAAAGAATGAAGAAAAGTCCAAGCCAATTCAGCAGTTTGATATTATTTGTAAGATTTAATGACCAAATAAATGGATTAGCGATAGACCAAAAATTTGGTGCCATCGGTTCTTGAGCAAGGCGAATGGGCATCAAGAAAGAAGTACCGCCATAATAAAATAGGAAAATAAGTACTGGCAAACCAACGATGCAATTGCCAATGATAAATTTTATTTTATTGTTGACTTTCAGCAATACCAAAGGAATGAATAGAACGAAAAAGGCTTTGGTGCTTAGTAATCCTAAACCTGTGATAATGCCTAATATCAAATCAGATTTTTTTCTTTGCCAACAATAAATCATTAAACAAGCGAAACCCCACATCCAAACATCTTCTTGCCCACCAATAATACAAAAAATAAAAGGAGCAGGTAAGAGTAAATAAATTAGTGTTTTAAATAAATCAGAAGCTTGGTTTTTGGAAGAGAAAGTATGTAGCGTAAGCCATAAAGCCAACAATTCTACTAAAACCATTGTTAAGGTTACGGCTTCTGCCGTATCCCAAATGTATAATAACAAAGCAGTAATATATGGAAAGAAGGGAGAGTACAATGATTCAAAATCTCTGTAAACCAATTTGAATTTACTGGCTTCTTGTGCTGATTTCCAAAAGATATAAACATCAGATTGTGCCTTTAGATGGAGAACAATGTAAATAATAACAAATGGAATTATCCTAAACAAGACTGATATAAGTAGGAAAGATTTTAATTTCCCCAGACTGCTGAAAAGTTGTTCTAGCTCTGTTCTGAATTTGAACGATAAGAAAGCAAGCAAGCAAAGTCCTGAGGCAATTAGTACTTTAAGGTAAACAATTCCATAAGTAGAGATGTCCATCATATTTTGATTATTTATACCGATAGGGTTTTTTAGGCTTTTGATTTATTTGAGGGAAATCAAAGATAATAAGTAAGTGAAAATTTTAAATAAATTACTTGTTTAAGCATAAGCAAATTTAGGGCTGTTTTATTTAAAAATTGAATTTTAATAAGTTTCAAGTAATAAAAATACATTGACTGCTTTTATTAGAAGACTAAATAAAATAAATAAACATTGAAAAATGAAGACAAAATTATATTTTTTCAAGATAGCTTTTGAAAGCAAGTGTTTAGCCTTATTTTTGAATTCTAAATTGGTTGTGTAGTTGTTTTTATTAGTTTTTAGTTGTTGATTTACCCAAATTTTATCAGAGTTAATCACAATTTGGCAAATAGCTATTTAACCATTTACCAAAAACAGTAAATTTTCCTATAATAATAAAAATGGCAGAAATCATAACCATGCCCAAAATGAGCGACACCATGACAGAAGGTGTTGTTGCAGAATGGCTCAAAAAAGTTGGTGACCCTTTAAAGACTGGTGACGGCTTGATTGCAGAAATCGAAACAGATAAAGCGACAATGGAGCTTGATTTGGACGAAAGAATGGATTTGAGCAATTTCAAAGATTGCCGAATTTTATACATTGGTTTAGAGAAAGGTAAGGCCGTACCAGTAGATAGCATTATTGCTATTATTGGTGAAAACGGTGAAGCTTACGAACATCTTTTAACTGGCGGTACTCCTGCCAAAGCTGATGTTCCTGCTACTCCAGAAGCACCAGCGGCAGTTGCTGAAACAGCTACTCCAGCTGTAGATACTTCTAATATTAAAGCAGAAGTAATTGGAATGCCTAAAATGTCGGATACGATGATGGAAGGTACTTTAGTTACTTGGTTAAAGAAAGTTGGTGATACAATTAAAGCGGGAGATGCTCTTTTAGCTGAAGTTGAAACCGATAAAGCGACAATGGAATTTGATTTAGATAATTTCATTGATGTTACTAAATACAATCCATGTACTTTATTGTACATCGGTATTGAAGAAGGTAAAACAGTAAACGTTGATGATGTTATAGCTGTAATCGGAGAACCTGGTGCTGATTTTCAAGCCTTGCTAAGTGGTGGAAAAACGGCTTCTGCTTCAGCGACGGCGGCTCCTGTTGCTTCTGAAACACCTGCACCAGTAGCAAAAGCAGAAGAAACTGTGGTTGTATCTGATGCAGATGGAAGAGTAAAGGCTTCTCCATTAGCAAAAGCGTTAGCGAAAGATAAAGGTATTAATATTGCTCAAGTAAAAGGAACTGGCGAAAACGGAAGAGTAGTGAAAGCCGATGTTGATAGCTTTGTTCCAGCTGTTGTTGCACCGAAAACAGAAGCTCCAGCAAAAACTGCTGCTGCTAAACCTGCTTTTGTTCCGGTAGTTACTGGCGAAGAAAGTTATGAAGAATTCCCAGTGAATCAGATGCGTAAAACGATTGCTCGTCGTTTAGCTGAATCTAAATTCTCTGCTCCAGAATTCTATTTAACCATGGAAATTAACATGGATAAAGCAATGGCGGCAAGAGTATCAATGAATGAAATTTCACCAGTTAAAATTTCATTTAATGATATGGTAATTAAAGCAGTTGCTGTAGCTTTAACTAAACATCCAAAAGTGAATTCTTATTGGTTAGGAGATAAAATCAGAATCAACCACCACGTACATATCGGTATGGCTGTGGCTGTAGAAGATGGTTTATTAGTACCAGTAATTCGTTTTGCTAATACAAAATCACTTTCTCAGATTTCTGCAGAAGCGAAAGATTTAGGTGGAAAAGCAAAAAATAAACAATTACAACCTAAGGATTGGGAAGGAAATACTTTCACGGTAAGTAATTTAGGTATGTTCGGTATCGACGAGTTTACTTCTATCATTAACCAACCTGAATCTTGTATTTTGGCAGTTGGTGGTATCAAAGAAACTGTTGGTGTGAAAAACGGACAATTCTATGCTACTAACGTAATGAAAGTAACACTTACTTGTGATCACCGTACAGTTGATGGTGCAACAGGAGCTGCTTTCTTACAGACTTTTAAACAATTGTTGGAAGATCCTTATAAATTGTTAGTCTAGTCTTTAGATACAAAAAAGAAAGCGGGTGAAGATGTATTTCTTCACCCGCTTTCTTTTTAAGGCGTTTTGTTATTTAAAATTCAGAAAAGTATAAAAATAGTCTTTATCAGCTTTGGGAATTTGTTTTAAAGCGGTGTTTTTATAAATAGGATTGGTTGTTTCCCAAGCATCAGGGGTGATGTGTATTTCTTGATAAACACCATCTACATTGGCTCTGAGCCATACTTCCGTTGGTTCTATCCCTTCAGTTCTCCAACACATAGCTTCTAATTTTTTCTTGCCCACTTTGGTACGACAAGGCAGAATCTTTGGCGAATCAGCCCATTCTACAGCTTTGTGTTTTACCCAGTTTTTATGGTCATAACTTTGTTCTGTTTCCCAGTATTGAGGAATCATATCAAGATAAGCATCAGCACCACCATTTGTCATTAACATTTTTATACCTGCGAAAAAGCCAATGTAAGTGTCATGAGCTTTATTATCAATAAAAGAATTTTTATCCCATTGATGTAAATCAACATTGTTCATATAATTGATGGTAACAATATCAAAAGCATAGCGTCTTCCTGCCATTTTACCTCTATGTTCCATTACTTCATCTGGAACAGTATTTCCATTAGCTAATTTTACATAAGGGTTTAAACCTATTGGACCTTTGTCAGCGATTACTTTCGTTAACATCTTATTTCTGCGGTTATTGAGTTTGTACCTGCAATACCATGACTGCCATTCCAATAAAGTGCCTGCTCTGGCTAGGAAATGTTCCGTATTTCTCGTTACTCCGTATTTATTAATAATGATACTATTGCCGTTGCCTAAGTCAAAGTTTTCTCCCTGTCTTAAAAATTCATTCGAATAAAATGAGACTTCGTTACTTGGAATAATATTTGGGTAATCAATCGGTCTTTTATTAAAAACACCCTTTGACGGGATTGAAATAGGAGGGGTGGAAGCTTGCCAATCTTCTGAAAACTTTGCTTTTCTACTTGTATAATTTCCTTCAGCATCTGGATAATAAAACATTGCATTTTCTCCAGTTTCTCTATCGTGGATATACCCTAAAGTATTGATTGGACCACCATAATCAGAAGAAATATCACCTGTGGTATTTTCAGCCATGCCTATAAGTAATGCTCTGTGAAGTTCATCACCATAATCAGCTGTTCCATCTTCAACATCAATCGCAACTAAGCCTCTGTGCGATTTTCCTTTGATATTATCTCCCCAACCCATTGTTGCATCTAAAACGGTAGAACGCCCAAAATCATAAGCACCTTCTATACCTATACTAGAAAGTTTTTTTCCACCTTCCAAGCTTCCCTCAAAAAATCTATGCTGATATGGAATTGTACTAATAAAGTCTTGATAACTTTTGCCTACTACAGGATCTATATCGTTTGTCCATGCTCTTCCATGCTCCAAGTCATAGGAGTAAATGTATTCGAAGCCTCTTTTGCCATTTCCATGATAAAACTCTGGAACAATAGTCGCATTCCCCATTAAACCAACATCCCAAGGATTAAGATGATTATCCTTAAAAGGCTTTCCCCAAAAGTTCCACCATACTGCCCACTTCGGTCTGATATAACCTTGGGCATTTGTATAGCTCGGTATTTTAAAAGTCCCGATTAGATGTAAAGGAAGTTCGTTTACCTTTGTTTGGATGGCAATTTCCTTTGCTACATTGCTAATAGATAAAGGAGTATTGATGATTGTTTTTGTAGGAAGTACTTGTGTCTTTTTTGAAACATCATTAACCTTTTTATCCGATTGTTGAGCACATGAAACAAAAGAAATTAAGAAGAATAGCGAGAATGTTTTTTTCATTTTTAAAGGAATTAGATTCAATTCATTACATAATTAGTGAATGTCATTACAATGTAAACTTAAATTTTATTGATAACGAACAAGAAGACAAACTAGCGCCCCTTATTAAAGATTAGAAATGTATTTTCTAGAAATAAGATTTTTTAAGAGAGAATGGGGCTGAAAAATACTCAATATGAGTGGAAGAGTTCTAAAACTGTAGTAAAAAAGAAGCGACACTTTCGCTTTGAAAATGTCGCTTTTACTTTTGTAGTCCGTACGGGAATCGAACCCGTGTTTCATCCGTGAAAGGGACGTGTCCTAACCCCTAGACGAACGGACCATTGGGTTATGCTAATTTTTTACTAAATGTACTTAATTTATAAAGTACGCTACTTTACTAATAAAAGTATTGTAGTCCGTACGGGAATCGAACCCGTGTTTCATCCGTGAAAGGGACGTGTCCTAACCCCTAGACGAACGGACCATTGGGTTATAAAGAATTTACTCTGATATCACAAAACATTTTTTGTGATTAGAATTAAAAACCCTCCATATTGATATGAAGGGCTTGTTAACTTTTTGTAGTCCGTACGGGAATCGAACCCGTGTTTCATCCGTGAAAGGGACGTGTCCTAACCCCTAGACGAACGGACCATTGGGTTAAAACTTTTTCGATATTGGGTATCGCTGTTCGTTTTTCGTGGTGCAAAGGTAGAGAGAATATTTAGAATACACAACCACAAAATGAAAAAAAAGCAAACAAATTGTTAAAGTTGTTGATAATCAAAACATTGTAACATGGTTTTTTTGAAAAATATTTTTTATGACAGTGAAACCAAAATTCTACTTTTTTTAAATATAAATATATTCTAAATTTAAACTTAGAAAATACCATTTTTATAGATCAAAATTCCTTCCTAAATAATGATTCAGTCAAAAATAAACTCACTAAACTCAAAGGTTGCTTGGGAAAAAATCCGTGCAGATACTGAGCTTTTCGACAATTTTGAAAAAAATGTTTTACCAGCTTACATGAATACTTGTAGATGGTTTGCTGGAAAAGCCAGAATTCAAAAGTCCTTTAAAGTAACAACAGCATTGGAAATTCCGATTGAAGAATCAATGGCATTGTTGATGATTGTGACTGTTTCCTACGAAGACGGTGAGATTGAAAATTATTTATTACCTGTTTCATTTATTGATGCTAGCCATAATAAAGATATTGCTCCCAAAGGAATCATTACTTTGGCATATATCAATAATAAAAGAGGAATTATTGTAGATGCCATTTATGATGAACGCTTTCAACAAGCAATATTTTATCATTTGGCACATGCAGAAAATATTGGACAAGCTAAAGGGAAAGTAGATTTTACTCGTGGTAAGGGCTTTTTAGGAGAGGATATCAATGCGCCGATTTCTTCAAGAGTTTTACCTGTTGATTCTTCCAATTCTGCAATTGTTTTTGGAGACAAATATTTCTTGAAGCTTTACAGGAAATTGTTTACTGAAACAAATCCTGAGGTAGATATGGTTGAATTCATTACTGAACATTCTAATTTTGCTTTTATTCCAGCTTTTGCTGGAAGTTTAGTATGGAAAGAAGACTTCAATCCTGATATTACGCTTGGTATGATGCAAAGAATGGTAGAAAACCAAGCAGATAGTTGGGTACAAACGGGAGAACAATTGGAAGATTTTGTTGAGGCTTTTATGGCAAAATCATTTTCGATTAAGGAAGAAGTATTTCAGCAAGTAGAACTGTTAGCACAACGGACTGCTGAAATGCACTTGGCTTTGTACAATACTGAAGCTGAGAAAATGTTTGTTCCTGTAAATTTTGATGATACTTATCGCAAGTTTTTGCACGATAGATTAACCAACCTCTTAGATAAAAGATATAATTTACTCATTGATAATTATACAAAAATAACAGATGCTGTGACCAGAAAATTGGCTTGGGATTTTATGGAAGCCAGAGAATTAATTGATGAATTTGCAGATGGAATTTTAACCAAACCAATACTTTCTCAAAGAATCAGAATACACGGAGATTATCATTTAGGACAAGTATTGGCAACACAAAACGATTATATTATCATTGATTTTGAAGGAGAACCAGAAAGCACTATTACAGATAGAAAAATTAAACATTCCCCTTTAAAAGATGTGGCTGGAATGATTCGTAGTTATCATTATGCTATTTCAGCGAAAATGTTGAATGATTCTATTACATTAAAATTTGATGCTCATAGCGTACAAACTGTGGCTGACCGTTGGTATAAATTAATTCAGCAAACTTTTATGGATAAGTATTTGGATACTTTTGGGCATCCGCATCCATTGTTCAAAAATAATAATGAAATAAATTTTTTGATGTTGATTTACTTGTTAGAAAAAGCCGTTTACGAATTAGGTTATGAAATTAATTATAGACCAGATTGGGTTAAAATACCGTTGAAAGGAATTGTAAATGTGATTCGTGAAATTGAGAAATTAAAAATGTAACATATTTAATGACAAAAAACCTAAGTTTGTTCAAAAAACAGGTTTTTGTAGGGTATTTTTTGAAGTAATTTACTTTAATTTTTGTTGGGAATTGCCCAAAGCTTTGTAATTGGTAGTTTTTAAAATGGTATTAATGGAAAAAAAAGATTTGATAGGTAAGTTTTTTTGTTTTTTGACGACGAACAGATTAATATTGTCCACAAAATTTACTTCTTCAGAAGATTAAGCAAATTTCTTTCTCCAATTAAACTTAGCACTTTTTAGAAAGGAAACTAAGAATTTTATAAATGACAAAGTCGCAGCTTTTTGAGCAAATTTTACAAAAACAATCATATCTATGTATTGGTTTAGATACTGATATTCAGAAGATTCCTCGACATTTACTTCAAGCAAAAGACCCAATTTTTGAGTTTAACAGACAAATTATTGATGCTACTCATCAATATGCGGTTTCATACAAACCCAATATCGCTTTCTATGAGGCTTTTGGTGCTAAAGGCTGGGAAAGTCTTCAAAAAACATTAGAATACATTCCAAAAGAATGCTTTACTATTGCTGATGCAAAAAGAGGAGATATTGGAAATACTTCAGGCTTGTATGCACGAGCTTTTTTTGATGAACAATCATCAGGATTAAATTTTGATTCTGTGACTGTGGCTCCATACATGGGCGAAGACTCTGTAAAGCCTTTTCTTGAATTTGCTGATAAATGGGTTATCTTACTGGCACTTACTTCAAATGCTGGGAGTAAAGATTTTCAAACGCTTTCGTTAGCCAATGAAAAACAACTTTTTGAGGAAGTTCTTGCAAAATCTCAGGAATGGGGAAGCTCAGAACAATTAATGTATGTAGTTGGAGCTACCAAAGCAGATATGCTCCAAAAAATTAGGAGTATTGTTCCTGAACACTTTTTGTTAGTGCCGGGTGTAGGAGCACAAGGTGGAAGTTTAGAGGAAGTATCCAAATTTGGGATGAATAAACAATGTGGTTTATTAGTTAATTCATCAAGAGCAATTATTTATGCTTCATCTGATGAAGATTTTGCTGAAAAGGCAGCTCTTGAAGCGAAAAAAGTACAAACAGAAATGCAAGCTTACTTGGCTACCTATTTATAAAAATGTGCTTTTAAAACCATCGACATGCAAAACCAAAGTGAAATAGAACTTCTTGCTGAAGCTCCTTGGCTTTTAACAGGGAATGCTTACGCTATGATTTATAAATTTCCAAAAGAATTTGTTATTGAAAATGGATTTATGGAAGATTTTCAAAAAAGTAGATTTCTAGGATACTTTGGAACAGTAATGTTAGTCGATTACCAATCTTCAAACGTTGGTAAATATCAAGAATTACTTTTTATTCCTGGTATGTTTACCTTTGATTGGGCAAAGGTATTTTCAATCAGTAAAATATATGTATCTTCTGATGAAAGTGTTTTAAATGGTAGAAAAAATTGGGGAATTCCAAAAGAAAAAGCTGATTTTGAATGGTTAAATGAAGCTGATGGTAAAACAAGTGTAAAAGTAAGATTAGACAATAAATTGATTTTTGAAGCAAAATTTAACAAAACCTTTTTGTCTTTTCCACTAAAAAGTAATTGGTTCTCTTTTAAATTAGCTCAGAAATCAGAGAATGATTTAATGATTACTCCTTTTAATTTTAACGGAAAAATTAAACTTTCAAAAGTTAATAAAGTATTTGTTGATGGTACACACTTTCCTGATGTTTCACGGTTATCACCATTATTAACTATTCAAGTAAGTAATTTTAAGATGAACTTTGAGGTTCCGAAGATCAAAGAAAATTATTTTTGATAATACTTATTGGTTTTATCTAATAAATAATCTCTAAAATTTTTGTTGATTGTAAAATGAGTGATATATTTGTTAAAGAGATTATTAATCAAGTAATAGTTGACATTTAAAGCAATTAATATTCTCTATACTTGTACTTAATAACATTCCGCCAAGTGTTAGGATAAGATAAGAAAAAGCTCACATCAATTTGATAGCTTTATTGATTTCTTCTTTTAAAGAATCCTCTCAGCTTGCGGTCTCAATCCAACATTACGAATAGTTAATTTTCTGTGATTTACTTTTAAAGTATTTCATCTAAAAATATGAGAAAAAGATAATGGGCTATGCCCTAAAGATTACTACTTAGGCGGATTGTGTAAAGACTCGGAGCAATGCATCGAGTCTTTATTTTTTTATAAATTTCACAACCACCAATAGACTTATTGATGAATATTTGATTAAGAAATCTAAATTAAAAGACACTTAAATCATCATATTTTTTCACTCAAATAACAAATTCTTAAAATTCACATCAAAATTTTAGCTTGGAATGGCTAAATTCTTACTTCGTGTAATTCTTGTAAAAATCATAGCATTTTAAATACAACATCGGTGTATTTGTGTTAATTTTACTTAATCAAATAACAAAATTATGGCGGTAATTTACTATTTGATAATTACAATAATATTTATAGATTCTATTTTATGGCGGTAAAAAAGAGTTTTTAAATATTATTTACAGACAAGTAAATTTATTTATTTGTTGTATGATGATTTTGAAAAGACCCTTGAATTGGCGGATTCATAGGTCTTTTTTTTGTTTATATGCTATAAAAAAAGGGATGATACTTTTTATTGTATCATCCCTTTTTTATTACTTAACTTTAAGAATACTTGCTCCGAGTGGAGGTATTGTTAAAGAAATGGAATAGGCTTTTCCTTGCCAAGCAATTTCTTCGGCCATGATTACTGATTTATTGGTTTTTCCACTTCCTCCGAAATGATGTTCATCAGAGTTTAAAATTTCATTCCAAATTCCTTGCATTGGTACACCAATTCTGTAATTATCTCTCGGAACTGGCGTCATATTCAAGATAATGATAAGTTGTTCTTTATGAACATTGCCTTTTCTTGCATACACAACTACTGAATTATCTCTATCTGAAGTATCAATCCACTCAAAGCCTTCATGCGAGAATTGCTTTTCATATAAAGCAGGCTCAGTTTTGTATAAGTTATTTAGTGCTTTCATAAGGTTTTGAATGCCTTGATGCGGAGCATGGTCTAATAACCACCAATCTAATCCTTTTTCAAAATTCCATTCAGATGTTTGTCCGAACTCTCCACCCATAAAAATCAGATTAGTACCTGGGTGAGTAAACATGTATGAAAAGAGAAGCCTTAAATTTGAAAATCTTTGCCATTCATCGCCTGGCATTTTTCCTATTAAAGATTTTTTGCCATAGACAATCTCATCATGAGAAAGCGGAAGCATAAAATTTTCAGTAAAAGCGTAAACCGTAGAGAATGTTAATTGGTCTTGGTGATGACGACGATACATTGGGTCTCTTTGGAAGTAATTTAATGTATCATTCATCCAGCCCATCATCCATTTCTGACCAAAGCCTAAACCTCCAGCATAAATCGGTCTAGAAACGCCCGTAAATGAAGTAGATTCTTCAGCGATAATCTGAATGTCTGGAAACTGTGAGTAAATCGTTTCATTCAATTCTTTAAAAAGAGAAATGGCTTCAAGATTGTGATTTCCTCCAAAAATATTAGGTTCCCACTCGCCATGTTTTCTAGAATAATCTAAATAAAGCATTGATGCAACTGCATCAACTCTTAAACCATCCGCATGGTAGCGTTCTAACCAATAAATAGCATTTGAAATTAAAAAGCTACGTACTTCGTTTCTACCATAATTGAAAATATAAGATTTCCAGTCTGGATGATAACCTCTACGCATATCTGGATGTTCGAACAAATGAGTACCATCGTATTCGTATAATCCGTGTGCATCTCCAGGGAAATGAGAAGGAACCCAATCGAGTAATACACCAATATCGTTTTTATGGCATTCTTCTACCAAATACATGAAGTCTTGAGGTGTTCCAAAGCGAGATGAAGGAGCAAAATATCCAAGTACTTGATAACCCCATGAAGGTTCATAAGGGTGTTCCATTATTGGCATGAATTCAATGTGCGTAAAGCCCATTTCTTTCACATAATTCACTAATTGGTCTGCTAATTCTACAAAAGAAAGTTTTTCATTTCCTTCTTTTCTCCTCCAAGAACCCACATGTACTTCATAAACAGACATCGGTGAAGTCAAAGCGTTTTTTGTATGACGCTTTGACATCCAGTCTGAATCTGTCCATTCATACCAGTTATCCCAAACTACTGAAGCTGTTCGAGGAGGTGTTTCAAAGTGTTGGGCATAAGGATCCATTTTTTCAATGAAACCATTATTTTGTGTTTCAATACAGAATTTGTAGGTTTCCCCTTTACCAATGTAAGGAATAAAGCCTTCCCAAATGCCAGAAGCATCCCAACGTACAAATAAATGATGACTACCTTTATCCCAATAGTTAAAATTACCGATAACTGATACTGATTTTGCGGAAGGAGCCCAAACTGCAAAATAAACACCTTGTACACCCTGACATTCTGTAATGTGTGAGCCAAATTTTTCAAACAATCGGTAGTGTTTTCCAGCTTTAAAGAGATTAATGTCGAAATCAGAAAAACGACTGAATACTTCTACATTTTTAAGAATTACTGGAGCACTTGGTGTTTGGATTTCTTCTGGTACTTCTACAACTTCTTTTTTACTTACTTTTTTCTTAGTTGTTTCGGTTGGTTGAGTAGTTGTTTTGGACGTTTTTGCCATTTTAATTATGGTTAATGGATTTTTTGCAAAGCGATTTGATGTCTTTTTGTAAATATAAAATTTCTTTTGAAATAGATTCGGTTAAGCTCATACAATTTTATTTCATCATTAGTTAGTGAACTGTAAAATACCGATAATAAAATTGAAATGAGTTTGATTGTCCTTTTTTGTTTATGGTTTCGTGGAATAATCTATTTTTTTATCAAATATACAATGTTTTGCCTTTTGTGAGCCTGATTCGTAATTTAATACAATAGAAAAAAAATTAAACAAGAAAAGGAATGAGAAGAAAGAAGCTTACTCATAGCATTGTAGGAATACTATGAGTAAGAGTAGAAATTAATTTTGACCAGCCAATAAATAAAGTACTGCCATTCTTACAGCAACACCATTTTCAACTTGATCAAGGATAATTGAATGATGAGAATCTGCGGCATCAGAAGTAAGTTCAACCCCACGATTAATTGGCCCTGGGTGCATTACGATGATTTCTTTGTTTAAATCATCTAACATTTTTTTGTTGATACCGAAGTATAAAGAGTATTCTCTAAGCGTAGGGAAATACTTTATTTGTTGTCTTTCTAATTGAATTCTCAGTACATTGGCTACATCGCACCAAGCTAAAGTTTCTTTTACATTATGTGAAACTTTTACACCTAATTCATTCACATAGCGAGGAATCAAAGTTGATGGACCACAAAGTGTTACTTCAGCTCCTTGTTTACGTAGTGCAAAAATATTTGATAAGGCTACTCTCGAATGTAAAATATCACCAATAATTGCGATTTTTTTTCCTGCTAAATCTGTCCCTAATTTTTCACGCATTGAAAATGAATCTAGCAATGCTTGAGTTGGGTGTTCGTGGGTTCCGTCTCCAGCATTGACAATATTGGCGGAAATATGTTTTGAAAGAAAATGAGGAGCGCCCGGACTAGCATGACGCATCACAATCATATCTACTTTCATTGCCAAAATATTATTTACAGTATCAAGAAGTGTTTCTCCTTTTTTAACAGAACTTCCAGAAGCAGAGAAATTGATGGTATCGGCAGACAAACGTTTTTCTGCCAGTTCAAATGAAAGCCTTGTACGAGTTGAGTTTTCAAAAAATACGTTAGCAATTGTTACATCACGTAGGGAAGGTACTTTTTTGATGGGGCGATTAATTACTTCTTTGAACTCCTTGGCAGTAGCCATAATGAGTTCAATGTCGTCGGGTGTTAAATCCTTAATCCCCAAAAGATGTCGAGTACTTAGTTTTTGCATGCTATTTTGTAATTAACCAAATGTTATCGGCTTCATGCCCTTGTTCTTTCCATTCTACTAATACTTTTTCGGTAGCAAGGGTATTTACTTTTTTACCAACATAATCAGGATTTATGGGTAAATCTCTGTTGTAAATTCTATCAATCAATACACATAATTCAACCTTGCTCGGACGCCCAAAAGCCGTCATCGCATCTAGTGCTGCTCTTACCATTCGGCCAGTTGCCAGAACGTCATCAACTAAAATTACTTGCTTGTTTTCGATGATGAAAGGTACTTTGGTAGCATTAGCTTTCACCAATTCACGGCGACGATAATCATCACGATAGAAAGTTGCATCTAAATAACCAATAGGAATTTTAACACCAGTAATTGATTCTAATTCTTGATGTATTCTTTCAGCAAAGAAAATACCTCTTGGTTGTAAGCCAATAATCACAGAATTTTCGAAATTCTGATGATTCTCAATCAATTCTTGACAGAGACGACTAATGGTAATACCTAGTAGAGGACTGGATAGGATGAGTTTGTGTTGCATTGAGTTTTTGTGATTAATTGACCTCGATGCCAGAGAATCGTGGCACAAAGATAGTATCCTTTGCGGATTGCTGAATGATGGAAGTAGAATTTTTTATTTTATGATACATTCAAATAATCACTAGCCATCAATTTATCGTAAATTCGAAAAAGATTTTTAAGAATCAAGCATGAAACATATTGTCATTGTAGGAAATGGAATTGCTGGAATTACTGCGGCTAGACACATCAGAAAACTAAGCGATTATAAAATCACGGTTATTTCATCAGAATCAAAATACTTTTTTTCGAGAACTGCACTCATGTATATTTATATGGGACAAATGAAGTACGAACATACAAAACCTTATGAAAATTGGTTTTGGGAGAAAAATCGCATAGAATTAAAGTATGATAAAGTAGAATCAATCAATATTGAAAGGAAAAATTTACAGTTAACTAAAGAATTACTTGAGTACGACCAATTGATTTTAGCGACAGGTTCAAATTATAATACTTTGCCTAATATTAATCCTGATATAAAAGGAGTACAAGGGCTTTATCATTTGCAAGATTTAGAGAAGTTAGAAGAGAATACTAAAAACATAAAAAAAGCGGTAGTTGTAGGAGGAGGTTTGATTGGCGTAGAATTAGCCGAAATGTTAATTTCTAGGAATATTGAAGTTACTTTTTTAATCCGAGAAGATGCTTTCTGGGGAAATGTACTACCGATTGAAGAGGCTAATATCGTTACTCAGCATCTAGCGAAAATGGGTGTTAAAGTATTAATTAATACTGAATTAAAAGAGGTTCATAGTTCTGTAAATCAGCGTGTTGTTAGTATTTTAACTTCAAAAGATGAAAAAAAAGATTGTGAATTTGTTGGATTGACAATAGGAGTAAGTCCCAACATTGATTTAGTAAAAAATACTTCAATAGAAAGCCAAAAAGGTATTTTAGTGAATGAATATTTGAAAACAAGTGAACCAGATATTTATGCCATTGGCGATTGTGTAGAACATAGGAATCCTCCGAGTGGAAGAAAGGCGATTGAACAAATTTGGTACTCAGGAAAATTAATGGGAGAAACTGTCGCTAAAAGTATTTGCGGAAGTCTAACGAAGTATGAACCAGACATTTTTTACAATTCTGCTAAGTTTTTTGAGATAGAATACCAAGTTTATGGTAAAATAGCACAGATTTTAGTTGCGAATGAACGAACATTCTATTGGGGGAATGCTGAAAATAACCAATGTATAAGAATTAATTATGATGCTGAAAGTAACAGTGTCATTGGAATCCATGCTTTGGGAATTCGTTTGAGACAGGCTACTTGTGAAAAATGGATTCGAGATAAAAATACAATTCAACATGTATTAGTACATTTTGAGGACGCCAATTTTAATCCAGAGTTTTCAAAACCTTTCATCAATGCCATGCTTGAAAAGTATAATCTGGAGTATCCTGAAAAGCCCATCCTGATAAAAAAGAATAAAAGTATCACAAACTTTATTTCAAAGATTTTTAATTAGACGTAATGAATAGTAATTATATTTTTCAAAGCTCAGCAACAAATAGAGGATGGCTTGGAATGATGATTGGCAGTTTGCTAATTATCTTCTATGTACTTCTCTACTGGTTTCCAGCATCCATTCAAGGGCTTATTTCCTTGACAGACCCGATAAGTTTAATTATTAAAGGAAAAGTGGCTGATCAATGGTTTTTTTATGGATTCATTTACACGATTGCCATTTTAGGAATGGGAATCAGGATGATTCGTAAATATCGCCACAACAATTATCAGAAAATAAGAACTATTTCAGTGATGTTCTTTCAAACCTGTTTTGCTTTTTTAATTCCAGAATTACTTGCTCGATTGAATTTACCGTATCAAGATTTTAAAAATATTTTTCCTTTAGATTATGCCTTCTTTTTCGATTATAATATCGAAAAGAAAATAGCTGCTGGTACAATTGGTTATTTTATGTTGGCTTGGGGCGTTTTTCTGTTTGTCATTGGCGTTCCAGTAATGACTTACTTCTTTGGAAAACGCTGGTATTGTTCTTGGGTTTGCGGTTGCGGAGGATTAGCAGAAACTGTAGGAGACCCATTCAGACAATTATCAGATAAATCTTTAAAAGCATGGAAAATTGAACGCTATTCAATTTATGGAATACTTTCATTCTCTTTAATAATGACAGTGGGAGTATTTTATACTTTTTTTACCAAAGAAAGTAAACTATTCGGAATTATCGACACCAATTTTATCCGATACATTTATGGCTTTTTGATTGGAAGTGTTTTTGCTGGAGTGGTCGGAACGGGCTTTTATCCATTAATGGGCAACCGTGTTTGGTGTCGATTTGGTTGCCCTTTAGCGGCTTATTTAGGAATTGTTCAGCGATATAAATCACGATACAGAATCAGCGTAAATGCTGGTCAATGTATTTCTTGTGGGAATTGCTCTACTTTTTGTGAAATGGGCATTGATGTAAGGGCTTATGCACAAAAAGGACAAGATATTGTCAGAGCTTCTTGTGTTGGTTGTGGCATTTGTGCTGAGGTTTGCCCACGTGGAGTACTTAATTTGGAAAATATTTCAACAAAATAATTTTACGTTATTTCACTAATGATTCTTCTATGATAATTGATTTGTCCGAGATGATAAGTAAGATGTCCGTGTAAATGAATCAGGAAATACTCCGTACTCATTTCGTAACCCAATACATTTTCTGGATAAGTATTTGATAATTCGTCGGGGCTTAATTGAGCAAGTGTAATTGTTACAGCGTCTAATGTTTCACTGATAGCTTGAAGTACTTCTTGTCGTGGAATATTTTTTGCTGAAAATTCAAGTTCACGATTTCTAAGATAATCTATGTTTCCTAAATTTTTGCCGATATAAGTCTTCAAGTTTCCTACTAAATGCAAAGCTAAATTTCCACCAGAATTATTTGTTCCTTTTACCGTTTGCCAGATAAGGTTTTCGTCAGGGTACTGTTCTATTTCTTTGATAAGAACTTTCAAATCTCTTTCAAATAATTTTATAATTGCTTCTTTCATACAAAGATGATTTTAAAGAGCTTTTCTCATTTGTGGAGAAAAGCTCTTTTGGTTTTCTAAATATCTTCAATTCTAAATAAGTGCATTGGCATAATGTGTGGGTCCAAATCAATAAAATTGTATTCACCACGCCAAACATATTTTGCACCAGTAATCAAATCATGAACGATATACTCTTGGTCAGGATGTTTATGAATTAAATGCAAAGGAATTCGCACATTTCCTCCTTGACGATTGTGTGGGTCAAGATTGACTGCACATAAAATCTTATTTCCATTCGGATGCGTTTTCAAATAAGCCAATACTTGGTCATTCTGAATATCACAGAAAGTAATATTATTAGTTCTTTGTAAAGCTGAATTTTCAATCCTTGCTTCATTGGTTTTACGGATAACATGGGTTAGTTTGTTTTCCATTTGCCAGTCCCAATGTTTAATTTCGTATTTTTCAGAATTTTTATACTCTTCTTTATTTGGGTTTCCTTCGTTAAACATGTATTCATAAACAGGCCCGAAAATTCCATAATTGGCCGAAAGCGTAGCCGCCATGAAATAACGAATGATAAACATTGGTTCAAGACCAGTTTGTAAGCACCAAGGAAGAATATCATGCGTATTTGCCCAGAAGTTTGGACGCATGTATAAAGCTTGTTCAGTTTTTGTTAATTCATTCATATAGCCTATTAGTTCAGCTTTTGTATTTCGCCAAGTGTAATAAGTATAAGAATGGGTATAACCCAATTTAGCTAATTGAGCCATTACTTTTGGTTTTGTAAAGGCCTCAGCCAAAAAAATCATATCAGGATAAACAGCTTGTACTTCCCCAATAATCCATTCCCAAAAGCCAAAAGCTTTTGTGTGTGGATTATCAACTCGGATGATTCTTACTCCCCATTCAGCCCAAGTCATAATTACACTTTTCAATTCTTCCCAAAGCCCTTGCCAATTTTCAGATTCAAAATTAATGGGATAAATATCTTGGTATTTTTTTGGAGGATTTTCTGCGTATTGAATTGTTCCATCTGGGCGAATTTTAAACCATTCAGGATGTTCCTTTGCCCAAGGGTGGTCTGGTGAACATTGAATGGCTAAATCTAAAGCCAATTCAATTCCCATTTCGTTACAAGTAGCAATTAGATGTTTTAAATCTTCTAAAGTACCTAATTCTGGTAAAATAGCTGTATGTCCACCCAATTCAGAGCCAATCCCATAAGGTACTCCTGGTTCACCTTCTTCGCAAGTGGTACTGTTATTTTTCCCTTTTCTGAATTGTTTACCAATTGGGTGAATTGGCGGAATATATAAAACATCAAAACCTAATGATTTTAAACGTGGAAGTACATTTTCCTCAACATCTTTAAATGTTCCATGTTGTCCTTTTTTAGAGGAGGCAGAACGTGGAAACATTGAGTACCAAGACGAGAATGCTGCTTTTTCTCTATCAACCCAAAGCTTTAGTTCTTTATGAGTAACTATAAACTGTTTATCTGGATATTGCTCAATCCAATGGTGCATTTTTGCACTGTGGGTGAAAGCAATGGCTTCGTTATAAGTATCTTTATCTCTGAAAATTTTTGCAGCAGCTTTTAATTCAGTTTTATCTTCTTTTGATGCTATTTTAGTCATTTTGTCAAGAATGTTAGCACCCATCAACAGTTCAACATTGACTAATTGTCCATCCTTGATTTTCATATCAATTTCATGCTCCCAAGTAGCGGCATGGTCAACCCATGCTTCAATCGTATAAGTATAAAAACCATTCTTTGAAACTTCAAAAGATGCTTCATAGCGGTCGTTGTTGACGAAACTCATCTTTTTCTCAGTCCAAGCTTCGTCTGTTGAAAACTTGTAGAGTAATCTTGCACTTAATTGATCATGTCCATCCAAGAAAATATCAGCTTCAACCCTAATGGTATCGCCCATAAATGCTTTTACAGCGAAGCGTCCTGCATTGAGCTGTGGACTAACATTTTCAATGATTACCCTTTGTTGTCCTTGAATTGTTTTTGAAATCATACTTTGTATATCAAAATGGTTAAAAATTTAATTATAAAGTACTTAGAAGTACAATATTCTAAAATTAGACTAAAAAAATGGCATGTAAATTCATTAATTTTTATGTAATTATAGCAAAAAGTAATTAATTTCACATGGTTGCCTGATTTAATAAGATAAGAGTATATGTTTTTTATTATCTGATGAAAAACTTGTACTTATTTGTGATATTCTAAGTAGTATATTGTTAGCTTTAAATTTATAAATTAAAAAACGCTGTGAAAAAGATCATCGCTTACTCAACCCTATTTTTATTGGTAAAAGCTTCCTCCTTTGCCTCTATCATTGAACAAATTCCTACAAAAAGCTTTGCCGAAGAAGGCATTGCTCGTTATTATGCGGCTCATCTAAAGGGTAAATATACCTCTTTTGGTGAAAGGTATGATGATACCCAGCTCACTGCTTCACATTCTAGGTATCCTTTGAATACGATTTTAAAAGTGATTAACCTTGAAAATAATCATGCTGTCGAAGTGAGAGTAAACGATTATTGCGAATGCGAAAAAGAGGATAGAATTATCAATCTTTCTAAAGAAGCCGCATCCAGACTTGGCATGATGGCAAGCGGAAAAGCAAGAGTACGAATTGAAGTACTTTCGCCAATTGCTTCGAATACTCATAAAAGAGCATCAGAGAGAATTGCAGATAGTATAATGCCTGAAAGGAGAGAAGTACTTTCAAAAGATAGTGGAAAGAGTTATGAAAACAATCTTTACATTAATTCAACATCTTCAAATCCACCATTTTCGGCAGAAAGAACTTATGATATTGATGGTACAGAGAAATTCCCAAAAGGATATGCCGTGCAAGTTACGGCATTGACAAATTTAGGTTTTGTAAGAGATTTATATGATGAGTTACTAAAAATGGGAATTCCTAAGGAAGAAATATTTATACAAGTAGCTCTCAAAGAAAATGGTAAACTATACAGATTACTTTTTGGAGAATATTATTCAAAAGAATTAGCGAATGAAAAAACCGTTTGGCTTTCTCAACAAGGTTATACAGGTGTTGTTCGTTCTCATTATAATTTATAAAAAAATGGATGTCAATTTTACTTGACATCCATTTTTTGTTAAGAAGAAGGTTTTACTTTGTTTTAATCAAGCATAATCCCAAAAAGGTAATTGCACCATTGAGCAGTAATTTCTCAAATCCGAATTGATAACCATTTAACCATTCCTTTGAATTAACGTCGATTACATAAGTTAGGATAGGAGCGGCGATACAAACATAAGGCACAAGCTTGTCTTTAATTGGCATCTTGGTGAAAAGTCCAAAAGAAAATAGTCCTAAAAGTGGACCATAGGTATAACCAGCAATATTAAATACCGTTGAAATAATAGACTGACTACTTATTGCATTGAATATCAAAATGATGATAAAAAAAAGAGCAGAGAAACCAATATGAGTGTAATGCTTGATACTGTTTCTTTGTTTTTCTTCATATTTTTCAATGTGCATAAAATCGATACAAAAAGCTGTTGTCAATGCAGTTAGTGCTGAATCTGAGCTGGCGTAAGTTGCCGCAGTAATTCCTAACAAAAAAGTAACCGCAGCTAGCATTCCAAATTCTCCGCCTAATGCTAATTTAGGGTACAGTAAATCTGTTCTTTCAGGAATTTGGAAACCGATTTTGTCGGCATAGATATAAAGTAAGGCTCCCAAGCAAACGAACAGCAAAGTGGTTACAGCGAAAGTACAGCAAAACCAAAACATATTTTTTTGTGCTTCGCCGATGTTTTTACAGGTAAGGTTTTTTTGCATCAAGTCTTGGTCAAGCCCAGTCATTACAATAGCAATAAAAATACCTGCGATAAAATCTTTGCTGAAATGGTGTTTGTAAGAAAAATCATCAAAGAAGAACATTTTAGCATATTTACTTTCTTGAATGGTAGAAACTAATCCGCCAACACCTAAATCTAGTTTGTTTGCAATCAAGAAAATTGTTAAAACCAATGCTGTCAATAGGAAGAAAGTCTGTAAAGTATCTGTAACAATAATTGTTTTTACACCACCACGATAAGTATAAACCCAAATAAGGGCAATCGTTACTAAAGCAGAAATCCAGAAAGGAATATTCCAAGCATCGAAAATGGCTAATTGAAGTACTTGAACTGCCAAAAATAAACGAGCAGCAGAACCCAGAGTACGGGCTAACAAGAAAAAAGAAGAGCCAGTTTTATAAGACATCTTCCCTAATCGTTTATCTAAATACGTATAAATTGAAATTAAATTTAATCGGTAATATAAAGGAAGTAAAACCGTTGCAATTACAAAATAACCAACTAAATTGCCTAATATAATCTGATAATAAGAAAGCGATACTTTACCAACATCACCCGGTACAGAAATGAACGTAACCCCAGAAATTGACGTTCCAATCATACCGAAAGCAACTAGCCACCAAGGAGATTGTTTGTTTGCTGTAAAAAAAGTATTAGTGTCGGCACCTTTAGAAGTATAATGGGCAACTATTATAAGCATTAGAAAATAAACGGCTAAAATCCCGAAAGCTAATCCTGTAGTCATAAATTTTTGGTATTCAGTTTTGTGAACATCAAATTTGATATTTTTTGTTAAATTTGCTATCATTTTAAAAGATAAATATTTTTACAAATGCAACCATTTGAACAATTCGAAGAAGAAGTTGATGTATTAGAAGAAGTTGTTGGGGTAGATCAATGTGACCTCATCGTGTTTAATGACGAAGTAAATACATTCGAGTTTGTGATTGAAACACTGATAGATGTGTGTGGACATTCTGCTGAACAAGCAGAACAATGTACATTATTGATTCATTTCAAGGGTAAATGTGCTGTGAAAAAAGGTACTTTTGAAGAACTCGCTCCGATGAGAAATGATATTTGTCGTCGTGGAATTGCTGCGGAGGTTCAATAAGCACGTTTTTTCAGTAAAATTTTTCAATTACTTCAAAATCAACATTCCCCAAACTCTTGAATTATCCATCCAAACTCATAGAAAATGCTGTTGAAGAAATCTCAAAATTACCAGGCATAGGGAAAAAAACAGCATTGAGAATGGCTTTACATCTATTAAAAAGAGATGAAAAGCAGACGCTCCATCTGTCTGAAGCCTTAACGGCTATGAGAACAAAAACACAGTATTGTCGTCAATGTCATAATATTTCAGATGATACTCTTTGTGGAATCTGTACAAATCCTAAAAGAGATGAATCTGTACTTTGTGTAGTGGAAGATACTAGAGACGTACTAGCGATAGAAAACACTTCTCAGTTCCGTGGACTCTATCATGTTTTAGGAGGAATCATTTCACCATTAGAAGGAGTTGGTCCTGGAGATTTGAATATAGATTCATTACTTAATCGTATTGCAGAGAAACAAAATACTGATGCAGCGATAAAAGAAATTATTTTAGGGCTTAGTCCTACAATGGAAGGAGACACTACGGCGTTCTATCTTACAAAGAGACTTAAACCGCTTAGTGTAAAAATTACAACGATTGCCAGAGGAATACCTATCGGTGGAGATTTAGAATATGCAGATGAAATAACGTTAGGAAGAAGTATTGTAAGCAGAATTGTATATGAGTAAAATTTAATGATAAAATTTGTAAAACCTGTTAGTCATGAAAAAAATCTTATTTATTGTTCTTTTGGCTATTTTGCCCACGCTCGTTAAAAGTCAAATCTTACTGAAAGCTCAACCAGATTCATCTGCTTCATCATTGTTATCTCCGATGATGAAAGATTATTTACATTCGTATCAGCAGAAGAATAATATTAAACGATTTCCTCAAAAGCCAATCGGTTTAGATCAAATAAAAAAATCTGTAGAAAATATTGATAATTTAATCATTGTAAAACCAGATTTGGCACAAATGTCAAAAATGCCAGTAGTGCAACCACCAGCAGATATTCATCATCATTTAGTAATTATTTCTCCAAAAGAATCGAATCGAGTTACTCCTGAAAAATAATCTCAAATTATTAAAAAAGGGAAATTAGATTTCATTAACATTTCAAACAAAATATCCAATGAACCGTAAAAATTTCTTAAAGACAACTTTGGCATCGGCTTTTGCATTGTCTGGTTTAAATTCATTTAGTTTTTCATTAAGAAGAAGTTATAACGATAAATTACCAAAGCTTACTTTGGATGAAGTTGTTTTAGAATCAGCACCTTTTTCATTAGCAGCATTGCCTTATGGTCCTGAAAGCTTAGAGCCAAATATTGATAAGTTGACGATGGAAATTCATCATGGTCGTCATCACAAGGCTTACGTTGATAACCTTAACAAAGCAATTGTTGGAACTCCTTACGAAAAGCTATCTTTGTGGGATATTTTAAAAGAAGCAGGCAAAGCACCAGCTGCTATTAGAAATAATGCAGGTGGACATTGGAACCATACTTTTTTCTGGAATGTGATGTCTCCTAAAGGCGGAGGTACTCCTAAAGGTGAGTTATTGGAAGAAATCAACAAAACATTTGGTTCGTTCGATAAATTTAAAGAAGAATTTGCCAAAGCTGGAACTACTCGTTTTGGTTCTGGTTGGGCTTGGTTAATTGTTCAAGACAAGAAATTAGTAATTACTTCAACACCAAATCAAGATAACCCTTTGATGGATGTTGCAGAAAAGAAAGGTTCTCCAATTTTAGGATTAGATGTTTGGGAACACGCATATTACTTAAAATATCAAAACAAACGTGCGGATTACATTACTGCATTTTGGAATGTTGTAAATTGGGATGCTGTTTCAAAGAATTTTGAAAATATCACAAAATAATATTCTTGGTTCTGTACACAAATATGTACAGAACCAAATTTGAAAGCTTGAAAAGGTTTATCATTTTTAAAACCATTGAGAAATTTGATAAATAACATTTACAAACATGAATTCTGAAACACTTCTCGACACAATTCCATCACTTGATTTAGCAGATTTTCTTTCGGATAATCCCGAACGTAAAGAAAAATTTGTTCAAGATTTAGGAGCTGCTTTTAATAATATTGGTTTCGTAGCCATCAAAAATCATGGTTTAACCAATGACGATACTGAAAAACTTTATGATAATGTGCAGAAATTTTTCTTTTCTCCAGATGAATTAAAAATGCAATATGCCATTGAAGGAATTGCTGGACAAAGAGGATATATTAGTAAAGGAAAAGAAACAGCTAAAGGTTTTAAAGTACCAGATTTAAAAGAATTTTATCACGTTGGTCAGCCTAAAGTTGATGATGGAGATCCTATTTGGGAAGAATATCCAGATAATGTTTTTCCAAAAGAGTTACCTGATTTTGAAAAATATACACTTCATACTTACAAAACGCTAGAAAATGCTGGTAAAACCTTATTAAAGGCTATTGCGTTGTATTTAGAATTACCAGAAGATTATTTTGAAGAAAAAGTAAAACATGGAAATTCTATTTTAAGAGCGATTCATTATTTTCCGATTCTTAATCCAGAAGCATTACCTGAAGGAGCTGTTAGAGCAGCCGCACACGGAGATATTAATTTGATTACTTTATTGATGGGGGCTTCAGCGGAGGGATTAGAAGTTTTACGAGCTGATGGTGTTTGGATTCCAATTACTTCTTTGCCAGATTATGTTGTGGTAAATGTAGGTGATATGTTGGATCGACTAACAAACCATAAATTAAAATCAACGATTCACCGTGTGGTAAATCCACCAAAAGAAAAGTTAGGGACTTCTCGTTTTTCAATTCCTTTCTTTATGCACCCACGTTCGGAAATGAACCTTACTTGTTTGGAATCTTGTGTTGATGCTACTCATCCAAAAATGTATGTTGATATGACGGCAGGTGAGTTTTTAAATGAAAGACTAATTGAATTAGGCTTAAAGAAGTAATTTTATTATTTACATAGAATCCATGAGATTGTAAAATATCTCATGGATTTGTTTTTTAATTTATAAAAGCTATTTATTATCCAAATGAAAAAAATCAGAAGACTCATCTTTCTCCAAGACGTTCTGATTCTTGCTTGTACTTCTTTTGGAGGTCCACAAGTACATTTGGCAATGTTTATTGACCGTTTTGTTAAAAAAAGGAATTACCTCACAGAAGCTGAATTACTTGAACTTCAAGCTTTATGTGGATTTCTTCCTGGGCCTACTTCTACACAAACAATTACTGCATTAGGTTACAAAATCGGTGGACCAAATTTAGCGTATCTAACTTTACTTGTTTGGATTACTCCAGCAGTAACAATTATGACTGCCGCAGCTTTTGGAATGACCTATCTTAGGAATCGAGATATTATTAGGTTTATCCAGCCGATAGGAGTAGCCTTTATTATTCATGCAGGTTTTGTATTAGGAAATAAAGTAATTAAAAATATTTCTGGGATAGTATTAATGATTCTTGCCGCTGGCTTTGCATTCTATTTTCAGTCGCCTTGGGTTTTTCCTATTTCATTGATAATTGGAGGAACATTTACAGCATTCAATTATAAAGATTATCCCCATCAAACGAAACATAAAATGGTTATTCCTTGGGCTAACTTTAATTTGTTTTGGCTTTTTCTATTATTTTTGGCAGTACTTGGTCATTTTACAGATTATGAACCGATTCGTTTATTTGAAAATTTTTATCGTAATGGAAGTTTAGTTTTTGGAGGAGGACAAGTACTTGCACCAATTCTTTACACTGAATTTGTAGAATTTAAAGAGTTAGTAAGAGCTGATGATTTTTTGACTGGGATGGCACTTTCCCAGGCCTTGCCAGGACCAGTTTTTGCATTTACTTCTTATTTAGGTACTTTAGTAATGAAAGAAGGCACTTGGTGGGAACAATTATTAGGAAGTGCTGTTGGTGCGGCTGGTATTTTTTTGCCGGGTACTTTTTTGATATTTTTTGTTTATCGAATCTGGGGACAGCTAAAACAATATAGAGGAATTAGAGCCTCTTTGGATGGAATAAATGCCGCTTCAATCGGATTGACGTTAGCGGCTGCCATAACTTTTATCGTTCCAATGGTAAAGCAAGTAGATATTATTGGGATTGTCACCGTAATTGCTACATTTTTAATCTTACAATTTACCAAGATTCCAAGCTTTTTTATATTCTTGGGAGGGCTGATATTAGGCTTTATCTTTTAGGAAACAAAAGCCATTTCAAATGTTACTCCAAAATGGCTTTCCTTATTTTACTTCAACAATCCTAAAAGGTACTTACCATAACCACTTTTCACCAGTGGTTCAGCTACTTTTCTGAGTTGTTCTTCATCAATAAATCCCATTCTGTAAGCCACTTCTTCGATACAACCTACTTTTAATCCTTGTCTTTCTTCAATGACTTGTACAAATTGTCCTGCTTGCATTAATGATACAAAAGTTCCAGTATCTAACCAAGCTGTTCCTCTATTCAATACACCAACTTTTAATTTACCTTGTTTTAGGTATTCTTTGTTTACGTCGGTAATCTCATATTCTCCTCTTGGCGAAGGGGCGATATTTTTAGCAATTTCAACCACTGAGTTATCATAAAAGTATAAACCTGGTACTGCATAATTTGATTTTGGTTCAACTGGCTTTTCTTCAATAGAAAGTACATTGAAATCATTATCAAATTCTACTACTCCATATCTTTCTGGGTCATGTACTTGGTAAGCATACACCACTCCGCCTTCTGGATCGTTGTTAGATTGAAGTAATTTACTTAATCCACTTCCGTAGAAAATATTATCTCCTAAAACCAAAGCGACTTTATCATCACCGATAAACTCTTCTCCAATTACAAAAGCCTGAGCTAATCCATTTGGTAAGGGCTGCTCTGCATATTCAAATCTACAGCCTACTTGAGAACCATCTCCCAAAAGCTTTTTGAAATGAGGTAAATCGTGAGGAGTTGAAATAATTAAGATTTCTTTAATGCCCGCCAACATCAAAATAGAAAGCGGATAGTAAATCATCGGTTTATCGTAAACAGGCATTAATTGTTTACTTACTGCTAAGGTTAGTGGGTGAAGACGGGTTCCCGAACCACCAGCTAAAATAATTCCTTTCATTTTGTCTTGGTTTATCGGTTTGTGTACATTGAATCGTAATATTTCTGATAATTTCCTGAAGTAACATTATCAAGCCATTCTTGGTTGTTCAAAAACCAATCTACGGTTTTCTCAAGACCTTCTTCAAATTGTAAAGATGGTTTCCAACCCAATTCATTCATGATTTTGGTAGCATCAATGGCATATCTTAAATCATGTCCAGCACGGTCAGTTACATAAGTAATTAACTGTTCTGAAGTTCCTTCTGGTCTTCCGAGTTTGCTGTCCATGGTTTTACAAACCAATTTTACGATGTCAATATTTTTCCATTCGTTAAATCCACCGATATTGTAAGTTTCGCCAAGTACTCCGTCATGGAAAACGGTATCAATTGCTCTAGCATGGTCAACTACAAACAACCAATCTCTTACATTTTCACCTTTACCATAAACAGGTAAAGGTTTATTATTCAAGATATTGTGAATCATTAAAGGTAATAATTTCTCTGGAAAATGATTCGGACCATAGTTATTAGAACAGTTCGTAATCACTACGGGTAACTTATAAGTATTACCATAAGCTCTTACAAAGTGGTCAGACGAAGCTTTTGAAGCAGAGTAAGGAGAGCGAGGATCGTAAGGAGTTGTTTCTGTAAAGAAATCTTCAGGATTGTGTAATTCTCCATAAACCTCATCCGTAGAAACATGATAAAAACGCTTTCCTTCATAACCTGATGCTTTCCAAGTATTTTTAGCAGCGTTCAACAAATTACAAGTACCTACAACATTGGTCATGACAAAAGCCATTGGTTCAGAGATAGAACGGTCAACATGAGACTCTGCAGCTAAATGAATAACCCCATCAAACTGATGTTCTGCAAATAAAGCGTCGATAAAACTAGCATCAACAATATCGCCTTTTACAAAAGTATAATTAGGTTGATTTTCAATATCTCTTAAATTCTCTAAATTCCCAGCATAAGTTAATTTATCCAAATTAAATATTTGATATTCAGGATATTTAGTAACAAATAGTCTGACAACATGTGAGCCAATAAAACCCGCTCCGCCTGTGATTAATAGTTTCTTCATAAACAAGTATTTTGTAAGTAAATGGTTATTCCTTATTTTTCAATTAACTTTTTTTGCCAGTTCCAAGCGTCGCCTAAGGCATCAGTTAATGTTTTTTCGGTTTTCCAACCTAAGATTTCGTTAGATTTTGTGCAATCTGCATAAACAGCTACAACATCACCATCACGTCTTGGTTTTATACTGTAATCAACTTTTAATCCAGTTGCAGCCTCAAAAGCGTGAATCACATCCAGAACCGAACTACCTGTTCCTGTTCCAATATTGAAGAAATCATAATATTGTCCTTCTGGTTGTTTCAACAATAAATCTAATGCCGAAACGTGTGCTTTTGCTAAATCAACTACGTGAATATAGTCACGAACTGCAGTTCCATCTGGTGTTGGGTAATCGTCGCCAAATACTGCTAAGGCTCCTCTTAATCCTGCAACACTTTGAGTTAAGAAAGGTACAAGATTGGCTGGAACACCAAGTGGTAATTCACCAATCAAGACACTTTCATGAGCACCAATTGGATTAAAATATCTCAATGAAATAGCATGAAAGTTCTTTTCGCTATTCACAGTATCTTTAATGATTTCCTCACAAACTTGTTTGGTGTTTCCGTAAGGAGACATTGCAGGTTGTACTGCTGAGTTTTCTGTTACAGGGAGAGAATCAGGTTGCCCGTAAACAGTACAAGAGGAAGAAAAAACTAGGTTATTTACACCATATTCCAACATTTTTTGAAGCATCAATACCGTTGCTGAAATATTATTTTTGTAATACTTCAAAGGATTGGCTACCGATTCGCCAACGGCTTTATTCGCTGCAAAGTGAATAATACCATCAATTTTTTGTTCAGTGAATAATGTATCCCATGTAGCTGCCTCAGAAATATCTCCTTCATACAAAGTAACTGATTGTCCGATGATAGTTTCTATGCCAGTGATAGCACTTTTTTCAGAGTTTGAAAAATTGTCAACGAGGACTGTTTCGTATCCAGCATTGTGAAGTTCAACTACTGTGTGAGACCCAATAAAGCCTGCACCACCTGTTACTAAAATTTTCATATTTTAAGTGAATCCAGAAAAAAGGAAGAGTTAAGTCAAGTTATTATCGCTTGTACAAAATATTCTGCACAAATTGATAATAAGTATGAGGTTGTGAAAAACAAATTTAGCATAAAGCCTTTCTAAAACAAAAAATATATAATTGCTTTTTGAATAAGAATTATCATTAAAAAAGAACCTGAAGCACAAATTTGCACTTTTGAATAAGAAATGTTATTTTTAATCAATTTAAACGTGACAATATGAAGCAATCAGAAATTAAGGCTTTAGTTTCCTTATTAGAGGACGATGATAACGAAGTATTAAATCTTGTAGAAAATAAAATTAGATCTTTGGGTGGGTCAGTAATTCCATTTTTAGAAGACCGTTGGGAGGAGTCTTCTTTGAGTCCTTATACCCAGAAAAAAATTGAAGATTTAATTCATGATTTACAATATGAAGCCTTTTTTTCAAGATTAGTTACTTGGAAAGAAAATGGTGCGGAAGATTTATTAGAAGGAATGTGGGCAATCGCTACTTATCAATATCCTGAGCTTTCTATTGAAAAACTACGTCAAGATTTACAACAGATTTACTATGAAGTTTGGTTAGAAATTAGGGATAATATGCACCCGATGGACCAAATCAAAACATTGAATTCTGTGATTTTTGGAAAGTTGAAATTTGGGGCGAATACGAAACATTTTCATTCAGCTTCAAATTCAATGTTGAATGTAGTGATGGAATCGAAAAAGGGAAATCCTATTTCACTTTGCGTGATTTACTTATTGATTGCTCAAAAACTAAAATTGCCTGTTTGGGGAGTAAATCTTCCTAATTTGTTTATTTTGACCTATAAATCTGAACAAATGCAATTTTATGTCAATGTTTTTAATAGAGGTTTAGTTTTTAGTAAAGTTGATATTGATAACTATATTTCTCAGCTAAATATAGCTCAAAATGAAATTTTTTATCAACCTTGTAGCAATTTAGATATAATCAGACGAGTACTCAGAAACCTGACTTTAGCTTTTGAAAAAGTGGGAGATGACGATAAAGTACAAGAAATAGAAAAAGCATTGAAAGAGATGATGAAGTAAAAATTTGTTGCTCAAAACTATATTTGAGCAACAAATTAAATTCAAAACTCACAATTCATGATTACGTTACTGTCAATACATAATCATCAAAGTAAATCACTAAAAGTTCATGCTCAGTTTTTAGTTGACCTTCGATAAAAATTTCGCCTCTTAATTTACTTGGCTTTTCTTCAAATGGCTCGATGTAAATATTGTCTTTGAAGGATAAATTCTTTTTCCCATACCATTTGTACAAACTTTCCTTAGCACACCAGTAAATACAAAGTTTTAGTAAATCATTTTTTGAATGTTCTAACTCGGAAGAACTCAGAAACTTGTGTGCAACTCTACTTAATTTATCAGAGATTTTTTCTAAATCAATTCCTACTTCTTCGTTTAAACTAATTACAACAGCAGCATATTCATTGGTATGTGTTAGCGAAATGTATGCAGTGTGATTATGAATGAGATACGGATTTTTGAATGAATCTTTACCAATGCCATGATAGTTTAAATCGAACAAAGTCATGGTGTGTTTTGCACAAGTTCTACTTGCTAGCCATTCTAATTGTTTGGTAGGATGGCTCACATCTGAAAGACTAATTAAGTCTTTTTCATTAATCCCAAGGTATTCCAAATAGAATGATACTGTCTCCTCAATTTTCCAAAGAGTTAAGATACTTTTTTCAGAAATATTTTTACAAAAAATTATTGCCATTTAACTATCCTGTAATTCAAAGCAATACAAACTCTTGGAGAGCTTAAGCCGCTTTGATTGTTGTCATTAGACGCAAAATAAACTATTTTTGCTTAAATAAAGATTTTAAATTTTAAACGCTACTTATGCAAGTTGATAGAATAGATACATTTTCTGGTCATCGTGACTGTGTTTATACGCTTGAAGGTAGTGCAGATGCTACACAGTTTTTTTCGGCAGGTGGCGATGGACTTGTGGTAAGATGGAATTTGCAAAAGCCAGATTTAGGAGAGTTAATCGCACAAGTTCCGGCTTCTGTTTACGCAATTTGTTTGGATAAACAGAGAAATCAGCTTTGGGTAGGACAAAATTTTGATGGTATTCATCTCATTGATGTTACGCTTAAAAAAGAAATAAAATCTTTAAAAATCACGTCAGCTTCTATATTCGATATTAAAATACACGAAAACATAGCTTTAATCGGTTTATCTGATGGAATTATCGTTGTAATGGATGTCGATACTTTTAGTGTAAAAAAGCATTTAAAAGCTTCTGAGAAAAGTGTTAGAAGTATTGATATAAATGAAAAAACAAATGAATTTGCGGTAGGATACAGTGATTTTTCTGTAAAAATCTTTGATTTACAGGATTTTTCATTGAAATTAGTGATAAATGAACATTCAAATTCAATCTTTTCCGTTTGTTATTCACCAGACAAAAAATATTTATTAACTACTGGGAGAGATGCCCATTTGAAGGTTTGGGATGTTGCTCAAAATTATCAACTAAAAGAAAACATTGTAGCACATCTTTTTGCAATTAACCATATTACCTACCACCCAACTGGTGATTTTTTTGCAACTTGTAGCATGGATAAATCCATCAAGATTTGGGATGCGATTAGTTTTAAATTATTGAAAGTAATTGATAGAGCCAGACATGCTGGACATGGAACATCAGTTAATAAACTTTTTTGGAGTACTTACGAAAATCAGTTGATTTCTGCCTCCGACGACAAACAAATAGCAGTTTGGGGATTGAAAAGCTAGAATGAGTCTTTTTTTAGAAGCCAAGCATTTTGCGACCAAATTAAACAATTAAGAAAATGAGAATTACTCCATTAGAAATAAGAAAACATACTTTTGATAAAAGCTTTAGAGGTTACGATACAGAATCAGTTGAAGCTTTTTTACTTTCGCTTTCACAAGAATGGGAACGTGTTGGTGATGATATGCGCCAGTCAAAACAAAAACTAGAAGTAGCTGAACGTGAAATCATTAGAATGAAAGAGATTGAAAATAGTCTCTTTAAAACATTGAAAGCCGCCGAGGAAGCCCAAGACCAAATTAATATCAAAGCTCAGAGTGAAGTAGAACAATTAAAAGAAAATGCTAGAATCCAAGCAGAAGAAATTTTGAATGAAGCACGTAAAAATGCTAAAATGATTGTTTCTGATGCAGAAAATAAAGCCAAGTTTTTAGTAGAAGAAGCCGTGAATGATTTGAAAAATTATGAACGTGACTTCAAAGCAATGGAAAAATACAAAGAGTTTTTGGTCGTTGAACTAAAACGCTTTGCTAATGATACTTTAGAAAAAGTTGCAAAATTTGAAGATAATCTAAGTACAAGAACTACTTTTCAGAAAATTGAAAATGTTGTAGAGAAATCTGTTGCTACTGTTTTGCCTCCAAATGAACTAAAAAAATCAGTTACAGAAGAGCCAGTAAAACAAGCACCAACAATTCCAGTTAAGGAAGAAGTATTTATTGAAAATGCACCTTTATTTGCTAAAAGTGATGAATCAAAAAATGAAACAGAAATTCTTTTTGAACCTGCCAATGATTTTGATGATGAAAACGAAGAATTGCCAGAAGTACATAAAATATTAGAAAAACAAGACCAAGTTATTTTTAATGCCAAAGCGGATGAATTGGTAAGAGAAATGAGAACCATAAAAGTAAAACCAAGAAAACCTGGAAAAGATGATGGACTCCCAACGGTTTCATCAGTCATGGAGGAATTTGGGAAAGATAATTCAAGTGGAATCTCAAACGGTGGCGGTTCTTTTTTTGATGATTTGTAGCATAATTTAAAAACAATACTTTTAAAAGTATTTAGAAATAAAAAACAATGGGAATAATTGCCCTTGAAGGCATTGAGTTTTTTGCATATCATGGAGTATATGCAGAAGAACAAAAAATTGGGAATCGCTATCAAATAGATATTGCGATTACGACTGATTTCTCGGAAGCTGCTGAAAATGATAAACTTAGCGATACAGTGAATTATGGCGATGTGTATGAAATTATTTCTGGAGTGATGAAAATTAAAGCAAAGTTATTAGAACACATAGCCCAATTAATTATAAAAAGTGTTCGGAATCGCTATCCAAAAGTAGAATTAATAGAAGTTTCAGTATCCAAATTTAATCCACCTATCGGAGGTGTTTGTACAAGAGCAAAAGTAACGCTGAAAGGATAAATAAATTTATGGCACATCAAGTAACGATTAAAGATTTAGCTCGCCATTTGAATGTTTCTGTGGCAACAATTTCTCGTGCTTTGCGTGACATGCCAGAAATAAAACCAGAAACTCGTCAGGCAGTTTTACAATTAGCAAAGGAGTGGGACTATCAACCCAACATCTTAGCAACAAGTTTGGTAAAAAGTAGAACCAAAACCATTGGAGTAATTGTACCTGATTTGGCTTATCATTTTTTTGCTTCTGTAATAAAAGGTATTGAGGCTGAGGCAATTGCTCGTGGATATAGCTTGTTGTTAACACAAACCAGCGAGTTATATGAAAGAGAATTAATCAATGTCCAAAACTTATCGAGAGGTCAAGTTGAAGGTTTTATCATTTCTCTTTCTCAGGAAACCGTTGATTTAGATCATTTAAAACGCTTACAAAGAAAAGGAATTCCTCTCGTTTTTTTTGACAGAGATGCTCAAGAACTTGATGTTTCTAAAGTAATGGTTGATAATATTGGTGCCGCTTATGAAGCCACCAAACATTTAATTGATAATGGTTGTAAAAGAATTGCTTTTTTAGCTGGTCCACAGAGTGTTACTGTGAGTAATCAAAGATTAGAAGGTTACGGAAATGCTTTGAAGGATCATGGAATGTTGGTTGAAGATGAGCTGATTGTTCACGGAGAATATGCTTTGTCTAAAGCGGTAGAAATAACACATCATCTATTAAATCTTGAAAATAGACCAGATGGGTTAATTGTTGTGAGCGATCGTTTGGCTGTTGGTGCAATTTCGGCTTTAAAAGCAAGAAATATCAAAATTCCTGATGAAGTAGCAGTAGTAAGTTTTAATGACGAACCGATTTGCACAGTTATTACACCAACTTTATCAAGTGTTGCTCAGCCTACTTTGGATATTGGAAGAAATGCAACCGCTTTGTTAATTGATGAAATTGAAGATGCTGAAGGTAGTTTTAAGCCTGAAATACAAATATTGAAAACACAATTAATCGTCAGAGAGTCATCTCGACGATTAAAATAATATAAAAAATAATGAAGCCCGAAGAAATCAATATTTACTTCGGGCTTTATTATTTTTTTAAAGCAAAGTAGCATCTAAGCTGATAGTTGCATTAAAAAGTTTTGAAATTGGGCAATTCACTTTTGCATGATTTACCAATTCTTCAAATTTATCTTGTGTCAAACCTGCGGCTTTAACAGAAGTTGTTAATTTGATTTCGTTGATAGCACCATTTTCTAAAATTACTTGTGAGTTTGTATCAATAACATCAGCCACAAAGCCAGCACCTTGTAAATTGAATGCTAATTGCATAGAAAAACATCCTGCATGAGCTGCCGCAACTAATTCTTCTGGATTAGTACCAATACCATCTTCAAAACGAGTATTGAATGAATATTGAGTGTTACTCAAAACACCACTCGGACTCGTTAATGTACCTTTACCATCTTTACCTGCACCAATCCATTGGGCAGTAGCACTTCTTTTGATTTGCATGATTTTTTTATTTAAGTTTATGAGACAAATTTACTTCAATTCATACACCGAGTAAATGTACATTTAGCTCTTTTTGTTGTACATTTTTCCCAAGTACATTTTTAGTCAATATAGCTAATTCCTAAAGTTTCTAAATCGTCTTCGGCTAATTCTGAAGGTTCAATATAAATATTTAAAAGTTTTGTGTTATCATTTCGTTTCCATTCTTCGGCAGCATCATCTAGCACTGTCAAGATAATTTCTCTAATCTCATCATTCTCTTCTTCCAGAAAATTGTCATAATTTTTGAAAACAATACGAATATCATTTTCGTCAAGCCAATCTAAATCATTAATTAGCTCATCAAATGAATCCATATTCGGATTGAAATAATCAGGAAAACGGAGAGCATCACTCAGAATTTTATAGAAAGCTTCAGCAGTATCTGCTTTTTCACCATCAATGATAGCTACTAGAATATTGTTTTGAGATATTTGAGTATATGCTTCTTTTAAAATGTAATAATTTGCCATGGCATTATTTTATTTCAACAAATGATTGATAGTGATTTTTAGTATAATAGGCTTTTTTGTCGGAACCAGTTACCAACCTTTCGGCACCTCTGTTTTTCCCTTCAATTTTTGGGTAAATATCCCACTCTCGATAATAAATATTCTGATTGTTTTTATCTTTTTTAGGAAGTATTCCTTCGTAGTTACCAAATTTTCTACCACCTACATAGCCATTTAATGAATGCCCATTTTCTCGAACAAATTTCAATACTTTTATTGCTTGCTGTGGAATTTCTTGAGAATTATTATTCTTCACAGAGGCACTTTGCTGAAGTACTTCATAATAATAAGTTTTTTCACACGTTTCAGCAATGTAATTGTGATTATTGAGAATCACATTTTCAGTAGAATAACAGTTTGCTGAAAAACATGCAAAGAGAAAAGAGATTACCAACGTGATAGTACGAAGCAATAGATTTTTCATAGTTTAAGATAGTTTTGGTAAAACTACAAAAGAAGTTTTGAATTTTATTTGACAATACTTTTTTTAATACAAAAATCATGACCAAAGTGTTTTACTACCAATTTGGTCATGATTTTGATAGAATAAATTTACAGTAAATTATAATTCAATCAAGTTTGGATAATCTTCTTATAAAGCTTGTATTCTCGTTCCTCTCAAATTTGCAAAACCATTAAAATTTCACGAAATTTGTATAAAATGGCATTTTAAGGGTACTTAAAATTATACCAATTGATTTTGTTATTGATAAAAATCAAAAAAGGTACGTAAGTCCCTTCAACCAAACCTTATTTATATGTCAGAACAACATAGTAACATTATTTCGATTAACATTGAGGACGAAATGCGTGGTGCTTACATTGACTATTCAATGTCGGTTATTGTGTCTCGTGCCTTACCAGATGTCCGTGATGGATTAAAACCAGTTCACCGCCGAGTACTTTTTGGTATGGATGAATTAGGTGTAAATTACAACAAAGCTTACAAAAAGTCAGCTCGTATCGTTGGTGAAGTAATGGGTAAATTTCACCCACATGGTGATTCCTCAGTATATGACACCATGGTTAGAATGGCTCAGGAATGGTCGTTAAGGTATCCACTTGTTGATGGTCAAGGGAACTTTGGTTCTGTTGATGGTGATTCACCTGCGGCGATGCGTTATACTGAAGCTAGATTAAAGCGAATTGCAGAAGAGCTTTTAGGTGACCTCAATAAAGATACAGTCGATTTCCAAAATAACTTCGATGATTCTCTTCAAGAACCTACTGTACTTCCTTCAAAAATTCCCAATTTATTATTAAATGGTACTTCTGGTATTGCAGTAGGGATGGCCACCAATATGGCACCGCACAATTTAACAGAAGTAGTAGAAGGAATTATTGCCTACATTGATGATAGAGATATTACTATTGAAGGCTTAATGCAGTACATCAAAGCCCCAGATTTTCCAACGGGAGGTACTATTTATGGTGTTTCTGGTATCAAAAATGCTTTTGCTACGGGTAGAGGAAGAATCGTAGTGCGTGGAAATGCTACTTTTGAAACATCAAAAACAGGCAAAGAACAAATTATTGTTTCTGAAATTCCTTACATGGTCAATAAAGCTTCATTGATTAAACAATGTGCTGATTTGGTAAATGAAAAGAAAATTGAAGGAATTTCTGAAATCAGAGATGAATCTGACCGTGACGGTATGCGTATCGTTTTTGATTTGAAAAGAGATGCAGTTCCAAATGTGATTTTGAACAATCTTTACAAGCAAACAGCATTACAATCTTCATTCTCTGTAAATAATGTTTGTTTGGTAAAAGGTCGCCCTTATACGCTGACATTAAAAGATTTGATTCATTATTTCGTTGAACACAGAAACGAAGTAGTAATTCGTCGTACTCAATACGATTTGAGAGAAGCGCAAAAAAGAGCTCATATTTTAGAAGGCTTTATTATTGCCCTTGATAATTTAGATGCAGTTATTAAACTTATCCGTGAATCACGTGACCCACATACGGCTCAAATAGGTTTGATGGAACAGTTTAATCTTTCTGAGATTCAATCAAAAGCAATTCTTGAAATGCGTCTTCAACGCCTTACTGGTATGGAGCGTGACAAGATTTTGGCTGAATATGAGGAAATCAAACGTTTGATGGAAGATTTACAAGATATTTTGGATAGACCAGAACGTCAATTGCAGATCATCAAAGACGAATTGATTGAAATTAAAGAACGTTACGGTGATGCTCGTCGCACGCAAATCAACATGACAGATGATGAATTCTCGATTGAAGATATGATTGCAGATGAGGAAATGTTAATTACTGTTTCGAATCAAGGTTATATCAAACGTACTCCAATCAGTGAATATAAGGCTCAAGGAAGGGGAGGAGTAGGTTCTCGTGCAGTAGCTACAAAAGATAGCGATTACACAGAGCATCTATTTACTGCAACCATGCACAATTGGTTACTCTTCTTTACTGAAAGTGGAAAATGTTTCTGGTTAAGAGTATATGCTGTACCTGAAGGACAGAAAACTGCTAAAGGAAGACCCGTTCAAAATTTAATGAATATTGAAAGTGGAGATTCAATCCGTGCAGTAATCAATGTGAAATCGCTTACTGATCCAGATTACATCAATAATAATTTCATTGTGATGTGTACTGAAGATGGAACGATTAAGAAAACCACATTGGAAGCTTACTCTCGTCCACGTCAGAATGGTATCATCGCTATCACGATTAGAGAAAATGATAGATTATTAGATGTTTCGTTAACGAACGGAAATAATCATATTATCATTGCAACGAATACTGGTCGTTCGGTTCGTTTTGAAGAATCACGTGTTCGTCCGATGGGTCGTTCAGCAGCTGGTGTTAAAGGTATTTGGCTTGACGAAGAAAAGCTTGATGAGAAAGCTATTGGAATGGTTTGTATCGAAGACCCAGAAACACAACAATTATTAGTTGTTTCTGAAAAAGGCTTCGGAAAACGTTCGGATGTTGAAGATTATCGTTTAACAAACCGTGGTGGAAAAGGAGTGAAGGCACTTAATATAACTGATAAAACAGGTAACTTGGTAGCAATCAAGGAAGTAACTGATAATAATGATTTAATGATTATTACTAAATCAGGTATTTTAATCCGTATCGCTGTAGCTGATTTACGTGTAATGGGAAGAAATACCCAAGGCGTTAAATTGATTCGTTTGAAAAATGAATCAGACGAAATCTCTTCTGTAACTAAAATTGTTAAAGATCCAGAAGAAGAAATTGTTACCGATATTACACCAGAAGCTGATGTAGATACAACATCTACTGAAGGTGAAGCAATCAAAGAATAGCTATTTTAAGAGAGTACTTTTGTAAAATCGCAATAAAATGCGATTTTACTTTTTCAATAATTTAATAAATAGAAACCATTTCCAAACAGAACAATGAAAAAAATCACACTTGCTCTTTTCGCAATACTGATGACAGCAGGAGCAGCCTCTGCTCAAATGGACAAACTTATGGTTGAGGCTAATCGTAAAACTATTTCCGATGCGGTAAAGAAAGCTGATGCGGCTGTTACTAAGAAAGATTCGGCAAAAGCTAAAACTTGGTTGACTCGTGGAGAGGCTTATTTAGACCTTGCTAATTCTCAGGACTCGGTGTTGACGAAAGGAGAACCTTTAGCAGCTTACAAAGCTGTAGAGTATTTCAAAAAAGCAATTGCCCTCGAAAAAGACGGAGCAGCTGGTGTTGCAGCCCAAAAATATCTTTTACTTACTTATGCAAAAGACGGAAAACCAGAAGTTGAAGGACAAAAAACTTTTAGTGCTTTCATGAATGGTGGTATTGCTAAATATCAAGCTAAAAACTTTGCTGGTGCTGTAAAAGATTTGCAAATGGCATCTGAAATTAGCCCTAAAGATACAACTGCAGCAATGTACACAGGTGTGATTGGTCAAATGGCGAAAGATGATGAAGCTGCAAAAGCTGGATTTGAAAAATTTCTTGATTTAGGAGGGAAGGATCCTGCAATGATTTATGCTCTAGCACAGATTTATAGAAATGAGAAAAATGAAGAAAAAGCAATTTCAACATTAGAAAAAGGGATTGCTCTTCATCCAAATAACAAAGATTTAAAGTCAGAGAAAATCAATTTACTTTTATCTTTCAAAAAGATTGATTTAGCGATTAAGGAACTTGAAAGCTCAGTAGCTAAAGGTAACAGTAATCCTCAAGAAGTATTGAATTTAGGGATTCTTTATGAAAACAAAGCACAAGAATTTGCTCCTGAGATTCGTTCTTTAAAAGAAACTTTAGCAGATAACAATGCTGATGCTTTAAAGAAAAAAATTCAAGCACAGAAAGATAAAGTAGGAGCTTATGACGAAGAAATTAAGCGTTTGACTGACAAAATCAAGAAAGATCCAAAGAGTGCAGCGGCTTCAAAAAAACAAATTGCATCTGTAAAAGAAATGCAAAATGAACAAAAAGCTGAATTAACAAAGCTTAACGAAGAGGCTGCAAAACAAGCTTCAAGTGGAGTTAATGTAGAAGAAGTGACTAAAAAATTGGCTGATTTAGAAGCAAAACAAAAAGAAGCTAAAGAATCAGCTTTAAATTTCTACAAAAAATCATTAGACTTAGATCCTAATAACTATGATGTTAATTTCAATTTAGGAGTAATGAGCTTTAATGAAGCTGTTGAGATTAAGAAAAAAGTTGATTTGTTAGACATGGCTGCTTACAAGATAGAAGGTAAGAAAATCGAAGAGCAAGCAGACAAGAAATTCAGAGAAGCTTTACCATATTTTGAGAAAGCGTATTCAATCAAACAAGAAGATGATTTGAAATCTAGTTTGAGAAGCTTATATCAGATTTTGAAAATGGAAGATAAACTTAAAGCTTTAGGAGAATAAATTAAATTTACTTGTTGAAGTAAATAAAAGACCTCAGTAATCTGAGGTCTTTTATTTTGTCTTAATGTGTGGAAATATTATAGGTTTTTACGTTTAAATGTTTTATTTAACATAATGTAAATTATGAAACATTAAAATTTTATAAATTAACGCTCAATGTTGAGGTAGATAATGAAGAGTTAAGAAAGAGAGTATTTTGCATTTACGCTGATAATTAGGATGTTATACCTATTGTGAGATTTGTAAGTGTTTTTTGTTAGGCACTGAGAATCTCATGAATATTTAAATGAATACTTCTGTCTTGAATATTTAATTCTAAAGCAACTATATATTCAAGACAGAAAGCTTAATTATGCTGCGATAATACTTTTTAAATCAGCCGGAGAATATTTTACAGATTTAAGGACTTTGTTATCTGAAATTCTATAGACTAAAAATTTATCTCCATCTTTTACGATTTCAGCTAAAGTGCCATCTTTTTCAAAATAAAATTTTACGGTATCTTCAGCTTCTTCATAAGTATTACAAGCCTTAGACATATTAGATCTTTGTACTTCATTGAATAATTCAACAAATTTATTGCCGAGACCAAATTCTAACACAGCACCAGAAAGGACATATTGAATATCACAAAGAGCGTCAGCAATTTCTACAATATCATTAGCTTCAATGGCTTCTTGTAATTCTTTTAGTTCTTCTGCGATAAGGCTTACTCTTAAATTACATCGTTCTATAGAAGGAATTTGTGGAGTATCAAGAATTGGAGCTTTGAATGTACGATGAAATTCAGCAACTTGATTAAGAGAATCTATACTTTGCATGTTTGAAATGATAATATTTTAATGAAAAATGATTTAATATTAACTAGAAAAATCTAGTTGATTATTTAGTTTTACTAATGAATTTATAAGTGTCTGAAAATTAGATACTTATAAATTCACGTGGAACACCTTGTTTTATGTGTCTGGTAATCAGTTAGTTATATTTTATTTTTTCATCTTCGTGAAACGATTTACTATAAATAATAGATAATAATTTATAGGCATATTGAAGATAATATAGTTGAATAGCTAGCTAGGTGTCAAAAGAACTAGAGTCGGATGGAAAACCGCAAGAAATTTAAAATAACTGCTGTATTGTATTCAAGTTGTATCTTAAAAAAAGAATTAGCTTCTTAAAAATAGTTTTTTTAACTCATTTTTTTTCGTTGTTTTTGATTTTAAACAGCTATTTATTTTAAATAAAACTATATCCTGATTTTTGAAATTAGAGCAAATTAAACTTAAAATTGAGCCCTATCCTATCGAATTATTGAAAGGTAATTCATCAAAATGAATTTGCTACCTCCTATTTTTTGAAGTATATATACTTTTATATATCTTCAAAAAATACAATTATCCCCTATTTCAGACAGGCTTACTTTCCATGAAAGTACCATCTGTATAAAAGATTACTATCCTTTCAATTTGCTTACCAGATGGAGCTGGTGCTTCAATCTCAGGTCGCTCTGTTTTACGCCTTTGTAGGGCGTTTACAGGTGTTTGTACATACAATTGCTCTGGAGTAACATTTTTAATCGATTCTGAAGGCTTTATATCCCTGTTTGAATGTTGCCTAATTGGCTGAGAATTAACTATTTGATTACTATTTTGTACGGTATTGATATTAGGTGATTCATTGTCAAAAAGTAGCCAATCTCTATCAATGTCAGGGAATACCTTCAAAATCCTTTGTACAATGTCTAAACTTGGTTTATTTCTGCCAGAAAGAATATGAGATATGCTGCTACGTTGGATGCCAATTGCATCTGCAAAATAGCTTGGAGACAACCCTTTGTCTATTATTATTTGTTCAATTTTTTTATTTAAATCCATATTACATGTGTAAAATTTACATTTGTGTACAATATTGTAAATTTACATTATAGAAGTAATTAAAACAAATGTAAAGTGTATATAATTACTCAGATTGAACTATGTAAATTCCATCTTCTTTTATAGAGATTTTTTTATCTTTATATAAGCCACCAATTGCTTTCTTAAAATCCTTCTTTGACATTTGTAAATTGCTATAAATGACCTCAGCATCGGTTTTGTCATTGTAAGGTAAAAAGCCTTTCTGTGCATAAAGAGATGATAATATAGATTGTTTAACATTGTCAATTCTATCAAATCCGATTTTTTCTAGTGTTAAATCTATCTTGCTATCATCCCTGATTTTTTTAATGTATCCAATTGTAAATTCCCCTAAATTGACATCTCTAAACACTTCGTTTTTGTATATAACCCCTATTTTACATTTGTTAATTAATGCTTTTATTCCAAGGTCAGTATATTCATAAGGAAGTAACTCCACTTCATCTCTTTCATTTAATGCTTGGGTAACTTCTGGAAGAAACTTATCGATTTTAGCAGATGCCACAATTCTTTGCGTCTCTTCATCAATGTATATATATACTAAATAAGATCTACCAACTGCCATTTTAGAGAGCTGTTCTCCGAAAGGAACGAACAAGTCTTTCATGAGACCCCAGTCTAGGAATACACCTAATTTACTGACATCTTTCACTTTCAAATAAGCAAATTCTCCAACAGTCGCAAAGGGTTTTAGAGTGGTTGCAATAAGTCTATCTTCAGAATCTCTGTAAATGAAGACATCTAAGAATTGTCCTATTTCTGTACCTTCTGGAACATAGACCCTGGGTATTAAAATTTCCTCACCTTCAAAGCCATCTAGGTATAAGCCAAAGTCTAATTCTTTGATGACTTGAAGTCTATTGTATTTGCCTAATTGCAAAGGAGCTACATCGTTAATCATCTGATTTTAATTTAAATGTTTAATTAGAATGAATATTCAGTTTTTTCTAAAAATTACTGTTAAAAACAACTCAAATGAAATATAAGTATATATTTTCATTTCCTCTAATGTATATAGATATAAGCAAAAAAGTCGTGAATTATCACGACTTTTTTGCTTATCAGTAATGGTTATTCCTAAACAACTACATTATTTTCTCTCAAAGCTTGGTTTAAAGAAGTTTTAAGATCTGTACTTTCTTTACGCTTACCAATGATAAGTGCACAAGGAACATTGTATTCTCCTGCAGCAAATTTCTTAGTAAGACTTCCAGGAATTACTACACTATTTTCTGGAACGAAACCGATATATTCAACAGGTTCAGACCCTGTAACATCTATAATTTTAGAGCTACCAGTGATTGTTACCCCTGCACCTAGTACTGCACGCTTCCCAATTCTTGCACCTTCAACGACAATACAACGTGAACCAATAAATGCACCATCCTCAATAATTACAGGAGATGCCTGAGGTGGCTCTAAAACGCCACCAATTCCAACGCCACCACTCAAGTGAACATCTTTACCGATTTGGGCACAACTACCCACTGTAGCCCAAGTATCAACCATTGTCCCAGAATCTACATAAGCACCAATATTTACATAAGATGGCATCATGATAACTCCTTTTGCTAAAAAAGCTCCATATCTTGCTACAGCCGGTGGTACAACACGAACGCCTAAATTAGCATAATTATTTTTTAATTTCATCTTGTCGTGAAATTCAAAAATACCAACCTCTTGAACTTGCATTTGACGAATTGGGAAATACATTACTATCGCTTTTTTTACCCATTCATTTACTGTCCAAGTACCATCTTCGTTTGGATTAGCAGTTCTTAGCTCACCTTTATCAACTTTATCAACTACTGATTCAATAGCTTCTTTTGTTTCATCAGAAGACCTCAAACTAGGGTTTTCCCAAGCGTTTTCAATAATTTGTTTTAAATTTTCCATTTAAATATTTTGAATATCGTTACTTATAATTAGTGTGCAAAGATAAACTGTTTTTATACAAAGTCAGAGAATTTCTACAGATTAGAAAGAATATTTTAGCTTATATCTCTATTCATTGTAAGTATTTAAAATATTTATCCCGTTCTTGTAATGTACAATTCTTTACTTTATATAAATGTGTTTAAGTATCTGATTTTTATTACATTATGTTTATTTTAAAATTTATTGAAAACAATTGGCAGAATATTATTTGGTGGTATTTTTACTCAATTTTATGACAGTTTGTCATAACAGATAAACTAGATTTATTTGTTCAAGATAAAATAACCAATTTTATAGTTATTCATCATAGTGTTTGCATTATATCATTTAACTATCTACGAGGGAATAAATGAGAGTTCTCTTATAGTTTCCATTGTAACTTAAGTAATTCGGTGATAGTAATGTTACTCCTATCCCATTACTATTTACATGGTCTAATTTGTAGTTTTTTCATTTGTATAGATCTCATTCTTAAAACTAAAGGCTTTACACTCTTAGCTTTAAGAATCTATTTTACATCATATATCTCCAGAAAACTTGTATTTAAAGCAAAGATGTATTAGTAACTTAAAATAAATTAGCTACTATTTTTAGTAAATTAAATGAAATTTTTGAGATTTTACTAAAAATATTACCTGTTATTACTAAACAACTTGCTAATATTATGTATTGAAAACACTTGTATTATTATTCTTAAAACTCTACTTTTGTACTGTAGATTTAATCATTATCCCTTATTTAAAATGGCAAAGGTAAAAGTTGCAATCAACGGTTTCGGACGCATAGGACGCTTAGTCTATCGTCAAATTTATAACATGGAAGGTATTGACATCGTAGCAATCAATGACCTAACTAGTCCTAAAGTATTAGCTCATTTATTAAAGTATGACTCAGCTCAAGGACGTTTCAATGCAGAGGTAACTTCTACTGATAACACAATTACTGTTAATGGTGAAGAAGTAACAATTTATGCACAGAGAGATCCAGCACTTATTCCTTGGGGTAAACACGAAGTTGATGTTGTATTAGAATGTACAGGATTCTTTACAGACAAAGAAAAAGCTTCTGCTCACATCACTGCTGGTGCTAAAAAAGTAGTAATCTCTGCTCCTGCTACTGGAGATGCAAAAACAATTGTATTCAACGTAAATCACGATATTTTAGATGGTTCTGAAACAGTAATTAGTGGTGCTTCTTGTACAACGAACTGTTTAGCTCCAATGGCAAAAGTATTAGAAGAACAATTTGGTATTGTAAACGGTTTAATGACAACTGTTCATGCTTATACAAACGACCAAAATACTTTAGATGCTCCACATCCAAAAGGTGATTTAAGAAGAGCTAGAGCAGCTGCTGAAAACATTGTACCAAACTCTACTGGTGCGGCAAAAGCTATCGGCTTAGTACTTCCTTCATTGAAAGGTAAATTAGATGGCTCAGCTCAAAGAGTTCCAACAATCACTGGCTCATTAACTGAACTTACTGTAATTTTATCTAAAAAAGTTACTGCAAGCGAAATCAATGAAGCAATGAAAGTTGCATCGAACGAAAGCTTTGGTTATACTGAAGATGAAATTGTAAGTAGCGATGTAATTGGTACTTCTTTCGGTTCATTATTTGATGCAACTCAAACTAAAGTACAAAACGTAGGTGATTCTCAGATTGTTAGAACTGTATCTTGGTACGATAACGAAATGTCTTACGTTTCTCAATTAGTACGTACAGTAAACTATTTCGCTCAATTGATTAAATAATTTAATCTCTTTCGAAAAATAAAAAGGTGACTCTATTCATAGAATCACCTTTTTTATTTACCTAGTTTTCTAAATAATTTTCATGAGAAATAACAATATAAATAGTTTATATTAAAGCCTTTAGCCGTAAAAATTTCCTCAAATCTGGTTTTAATATTGTAATGCCTAACATTCAAATCTGAATTATAAAGGTCTTCAGTTTTAGTTAATTTATTTACACCAAAGTTTTGAAGTGTTGATACAGAGTATTTAAAGAAAGATTCCGAGTCAGTTTTTAAATGTAAACAACCTCCAGCAGCTAAAATTTTAGCATAAATCTCCAAAAAACGAGGATTTGTAAGCCTTCTCCTTTCGCCACTCTGTAATACTTGCGGATCAGGAAAAGTTATCCAAATCTCAGCGACTTCATTTTCATTAAAAAATGATTCTAATTCATGTACTTTCGTTCTAAGAAAAGCAACATTATTTAAATTAGCCTCCGTAGCCTTTATACTTCCTACTGCTATTCTATCTCCCTTAATATCAATTCCAATAAAATTTTTATCTGGAAATAACTTTGCAAGCCCAACAGTATATTCACCTTTACCACAGCCTAATTCAAGAACAATTGGATTTGAATTCTTAAAAACTTCTTTATTCCACAAACCTTTTACTTTTTCATAAAGAGGTTTCCCTTCTTGTATTACATTTTCTTGAGTAATATTACTTTCAAATCTTATTGCCTTCTTTCTTCCCATTTAATATTCAATCTTTTACTTATCAATTTAAAATTATAATTCATCAATATCTGCTACCACAAAAGTACTTCCACCGATGTAAATCATATCGATGTCAGAAGATTTACCTTTTACAAAAGCTATTGCTTTATTCACATCTTCAATAATCTCTCCTTTTAATGCGTAACTTTCTGCTTTTTCTTGCAATAATTTTGCTTCTAAGGCTCTAGGAACATTTGCTTGACAAAAAATATAGTTTGCCTCTTTAGGAAGCATTGTCAGAATTCCATCAATATCTTTATCTGAAACAAATCCTAAAATCATCCAAAGCTGATGGTATTTAACATTTGCAATACTCGATAGGATTTCTGTAATTCCACTTAAATTATGGGCGGTATCGCAAATCATCAAAGGTTTTTCAGATAAAATTTGCCAACGACCTTTTAAGCCAGTAATTGAAACCACTTTTTCAATCCCTTGATAAACAGCCTCTTCCGAAATATCAAAGCCTTGTTTGTTTAATATTTCTACAGATTTTAATACTCCAAGAATATTTTTTAATTGGTAACTTCCAGTAAGTTGAGAAGTCATTTTTTTTGTTACTCCTGTTTTTTTTATTGAAATTTCTAATTCTAAAGAAGTACCATTATTATTAGATGATTTAATTCCAAAATCATCTTCTGCAAAATAAATTTTAGCATTTTCTTCTTGAGCTTTTAGGACAAAGACATCCTTTGTTTCCTTTTGAAATTCACTGATGACAACTGGTGTATTTTTTTTAATAATTCCAGCCTTTTCACCTGCAATTTGTGGAAGAGTATCTCCTAAAATATCGGTATGATCAAAACTAATATTAGTAATTACTGATAACTCTGGATTGATTACATTGGTAGAGTCTAATCGTCCACCCAAACCAACTTCAATTACTGCAATATCAACCTGCTGTTTGGCAAAGTAATCAAAAGCCATACCTACGCTCATTTCAAAAAATGAAGGCTTTAAATCTTCTAAAAAAACTTGATTATCAACAACATAAGAAATAACCTCTTCTTCTGGAATTGGCTGTCCATTAATACGAATCCGTTCAGTAAAAGATTTTAAATGTGGTGAAGTATATAAACCTGTTTTATATCCTGCTGATTGTAAAATAGCTGCTAAAAAATGAGAAGTACTCCCTTTCCCGTTGGTTCCGGCAATATGAATAGACTTAAATTTTTCCTGTGGATTTCCTAAATGATTACAAATAGCAAGTGTATTATGAAGATTAGCCTTGAAGGCTTTTTTACCAATTCGATGAAATACTGGTAATTGCTGGTATAAATAATTGATTGTTTCTTGATAAGTCATTTTTTCAAAAATCGGAACTAAACCATGCTAAAGAATAATCCCGATTATTTTTCTTTATTGAATGATGAACAAAGATAATTGATGAACTTCCTTAAAAGAAAAAAAGTGTAAATCTTTCGACTTACACTTTTGAATTTATTATCTTGGACTCAACTTAAATGTTACCGTTCCTGATGAGTACTCAGGTCTATCTCCATCACTCGTTGGTCTAAATTTTGTTCTCTGAACTGTTTTTTTGTACTTCTGCATCACTGTTGGGCTGACTGTACTTTCTAAAACGCTTATATCAACTACATCACCATCAGAATCAACTTTGATTTTAAATCGGATTATACCCGTATCGTTTGAATCATCATCTACCACTGGTTTACTAAACCAAGTCCAACCAGTTAAACTTAATGAACTTCCACCGCCAGCGTTCCCTCCTGTTCCACCGTTTCCATCACCTAATGGTCTTTTAGAATATTCACCCCCTTGAACTATTTGTCCATTAGGTTGACCTTGATTACCTCTTCCACTTGTATTTCCATCAGAAGCTCCTCCTGGTCTTGAATCAGAACCTGTAGTTCCATTTGAAGCTAAAGTTCCTTTTTTTGTTGGTAATAAAGCTGAGTTATTAATTTTCTCAACGGGTTTAGCAGGAGTTGGAGTCGGCTTTACTTCAGTTGGTTTTGCTGATAGAATCTTTTTATCAACTTTAGTATTTATACTCTCTTTGACTTTAACTGGACTACTAATTTTGCTACTTACGAGTGGTGCTTCCTTCGGTGATTTTACAACTTTTTTTATTTTTTCAACTTCTGGAGCAACTACAGCGGGCTTAGTAATTACCTTTTCTACTTTCTTTTCTTCTGGAGCAGCTTTGGATTCATTTACTTCTTTTAAATCACTGGCTTTATTTCTTGTATAAACATTACCGCTTCCTGATTTATCTGTGCCAAAATTTAGTACAAAACCACCACCACCAGCCAACTCTTCTTTTTTATTCTCCTCGTCTGTCCATACTGTAATGTACCAAAACAAGTAGAACATTATGGCATTGACGACAATAGTAATAATGAGTGCTCTTTGCCTATTCTTACTTTCTTCTTCTTCGAGATGATAGGAGTTCATTGTGATAATTATTTATAGATTCACAGAATTTACTTTTTAAAAATCCAAGCATTTTGATTAATTGCTTTAGCTACTTTTATAGCCTCTTCATTAGCACTTTGTTCATCTGTAAAACCACCTGCAGAAACTTTAATTAATTTACCTTTTTTGCGAGGCTTTAAAATTGAAGCTTTTGCAAAACCCTTACTTTTTAAAACGTATAATTGATTTTCTGCATTTTCTCTTTCTCCAAAGCTACCTGCTATTACAAAAAAACGATTCTCCTCTTCATTTATTATCGGCTTTGCAATGTTGACTAAAGTATCTTTTTTAGTTAATACTGGAGCTACCTTAATTGGCTCAGATTTGGCAATTTCTTTTTCAATAGACTCTGAATAGGCTTCTTGAGCTTGTTTCTGAGAAAAATGAAAAGGATTAAACGAGCTTAAACTGTTTTTCTCATTGTCGTATAAATAGATTGCCGAAACAAATAAGGCTGCTGAAAACATTCCCAGTAAAAATTTTAACACTGCAGTTCCTTTTCTACGATTTTTACGAATTTCACGAGTTTTATTCGGATTAATAACCAACTTAATTTCTTCAGCAGAAGTTTCACGGTCATTGCTTGCAAAAACTTGTTGAACCGTTTTCGGAGAAACCTTAGTGTTGATTGTTTCTGCTTGAATAATTGGTTGAATAAAATTAGATTTTTTGATCAATATTTTTTCTAATCCAAAGCTTTCACCCAGAAAATTACTGTTCTCAGAAGGATTGAATTGAATTTTACCTTCTTCATTTTCAGTAAAAGTACCAACTCCAGAAATATCAAAACGCTGATCGAAACGTATTCCTTTTTTAGCTGTTTCTACAAAAGACTTAATTTTAAGGTTAGCCTCATCTCTATTTATTCCCTCATTTTTGGCAATATAGTTGCACAACAAACCATCATCATTTTTAAGTAAACCATTGAAGGCCAACCATTTTTGAGCAGGCTTGATATATTTTTCAGATTTATCAACCTTAGCACAATCAAAATTGGTGACGAATCCACCAAAATCTGGGATTACAACACAATCTTGTTCAAAGAGTAATTCTCTAATATGATTTTGTACCGTTGTCATAAATTTTAAAATAATTCAAATAATTGTTTATATGTTCTGCTTACGAATTTAGAAAGAATATGACAGACCACCAAGAAAATTCACCCCTTGTGTAGGATAATATAAGTAACGCTGATAGCTTTTATTTAATATATTATTCACAGAAATAAACAAATTCAAATGATCTGAAAGTAAATAAGTGGCTTTGAAATTTAAGTCAATAATTGATTTAAGTTTTACTTCACGATCTGTTACGTAATTTTTACCTTTCAATCCTGTCATCATATAAAAATCAGATGCTAACAACAATTTATTTTTAACAGTAAAAGTATTTGTCCAAATGGCATTGAAAGCTGGACGATGCCATGCGCCTTCAAGATTACCTAAACCGCTATAAACATTTACGTCAAATTTGAAATTTGATTTCCAAATATCTTGGATTTGATAACTTGCCTGACCTGAGAAGGTTGTTACTTTTACAGTCGTTGTATCATTTGAATACATTACATCAAAACGAGTACTATCAGTTGAATTGCTATTAAATACATAGAAATCTTTGTAACGAGCATAACTTACTTTGGCTTCTACCGAAAGTCCATTAGATAATGTAGCTTTTCCTCCAACAAAATAATCAGCGGTTTTTCTGGTATTTCTTAATTGTGTAAATCGACCCAACCATTGATTTTCTGTCAATAAAGATGTAAGGTTATTGGCATAAACATCTCCTTCATAACCCGCAAATACTTTTACACCTTCCAAGGGCTGAACATCAAGCTTGACAACTGGATATAAATAACTGCGGTTGAAAGTATTTTTTTCTCGGTCATTAATAATATTTAAACCTGCAGAAATTGAAAACAAATCATTCTTGTATTGAAAAGTAGGTTTTAGCTTGTAAAGATTGCGGTATAAAGTAAGTGAATCTTGACGTTGAGCTATTACAATATTTCCCTCCATCAAAGCCGACAATTCTTCTGTTAATGGATACACACCTTTCATACTTGCATTCCAAACCAATTCATTGGCTTTCAGATGGGTGAATAAATAAGAAAGATTTGAGTTAAATACATAATCTACCTTTGCGTCTTTTTTATTATTACTGATTGCTCCTGTAAAATTAAATTTATTCCAAGAATTAAAAATTTGAGACTCTGGAAAATTAAAATTGCTTTGGCTATAAGCATAGAAATCAAAACCTCTTCTTTCCCAACCTAATGAACCTGCTAACTTCATCGAACTCAATGAAGTACGACTATGTACTTTGATTAAGTTTTGTGATTGACCAGAGTAATTTGCTCCAATCGGGCCTAATCTAAAAGCATTATGTTTTAGATAAATTCCATGATAATTGTCTTCTCCAGTAGAAATCCCTGCGTGACCTTCTAAAAAAGTATGTCCATAATTACCAAAACCAGCTCTGATAATATTATTATATCTTTCTGCATTTTCGTCTTCCTTAGTACTTCCTTTGTCGGGCATTGTAACAATTGGACTAAATTCAGGTGTTTCTACAGGCAATCTTCTTTCTGTAAATTCGTATCGAATTGGCTTTTTACTATTATCAATTTTTGCCGTTGAAATCTTTTCGAAAATTCTGTTGGCTTGTGGCAAATTTACTTTTGCTTCTTTCCAAACTTCAATTTCATCTGTTTTTACTTCTCCTTCTTTTTTCTGAGCATTCATTTTTAATGAAAAACCTAGCGCCATGATTAAAAGAGGAACTCGTGTATATATGGTATTGAATGAGCTATTTTGCATTTTAAGAAAGGTTTTAATGACCTAATCAATTTTCTGTCTGTTTGAACACTATGTAGTCGATGAAAAATAAACGATGCTGTTATATAATTATAACAATGAATATCAATATCTTACATTTTTAATTCATTACTTATAATTCATATTTATTACTTATTTTCTTTCGATAGCCTTTAATTTTGCTTTTGCTTCAGCGACGATTTCTTGATCTGGAAGATTTTCAATAATAGAGTTTAAAGTAGCACGAGCCTGAACGATATTATCTAAACCTACAAAATCATCAGAAAGTAATAAATAAGCTTTTCCAACAATGTTGTCAGAAGCATCAGCAAAATCATTTCTGAATTTACTGATAATCATTTCAGACGACTCTTTATACTTTCTTTGATTGTAAAGAATTCTCGCAATTAAATACTGTGCTTCAGCACCATAATTATCTTTAGCAATCGCAATTGTTTGATTAAAGAAATCAGTAGCCTTTACAAAATCGTTTCTATCCAAATAAATTTTACCTGTATAAAGTTTAGCTTTACTTTTTGCACCCAACACTAAATCAGGAGTATTCGCTACTTCATTGGCATAATAAATGGTAGAATCTGTTCTTGATATTTTATAATACGATTCCATCAAACCAATTAAAGCAGATTGTTGGTCTTTTTTATCAGCAACTAATCTTAAAATATTTTTGTAATTCGTAATTGCTCGGTTGAAATTATTTGTATTGAATTCAATCTCAGCAGCTTTTACCAATGCTTTATTGACTGATTTATATTTATTATCAGCAATTACTTGGTAATAATAATTCAGCGCTTGATTTTTATCATTCAACTTACTGTAAGATTCTGCAATCAAATATTTTGCTTCATAAGATTCTACACTTGTTGGATTTTTACGAATGTATTCAGTTAAAGCTGGAATAGCCTTGTCAAATTTATCAGCATAGAAAAGACGTTTCGCTGTTTCGTATTCTAAACCAACTACCGAATTATCAGTTGGATTAGTTCTTTGATATTCCATTAAAATCATTGAAAAATCATCAGGGCGACCTACTTCATTCAATGCTTCTTGAACACCTGTCAAAGCATCTTTACTTTGTGGAAGTGTTGGGAAGTTTTTCAAAATGTTTTTGTAATCTAAAATGGCAGCTTCGTGATTCGCTGTATTCGAGAAAGCCGCAGCTCTTTTCAATAAAGCATTAGGAATCAATCTACTTTGCGGTTTATTATTAATCAATTGTGTAAATCTTGTAATAGCAGGAATGTATCTACCAGCTACAAATTCAAGATTTGCTTCTTGATAAAGGGCATTATCAAAATAAAGTGATTGGGGGAAATCTGATTGTACTTTTTGGAAAGCAGCTTTTGCTCCAGCTTCATTTCCTTTCAAAGCCAAAACCAAACCTTTTTGGAAAGTAGCGTAATCACGGTCAGAACGATTACCAGCAATGGCTTGATCATAATAATAAATTGCTTGATCGTAATTTTTAGAAGCAAAGTAAGTATCTCCTAAACGCACCAAAGCATCTTGTAATGCTTGAGTGTCGCCCGAAGATTTCATCAAATCTGCATACTCTTTAAAAATTCTGTTTGCTTTATCGTATTCCTTATTATTATAGTAGCAATACGCTAATGAGTATCTGCTTTTTCCTTGAATCTCCGTTAAAGTACTCACCGAGGGGTCTGAAGTTCCAATAAGCATTTGATACAGAGGAATCGCTTCTGCATAACGTTTCTCTGCTGATAAAGCTTCAGCTTTCCAGAAAATTGCCGAGTATTTTGTTTCAGCACTTTCTGGTGTTAATAAAGATTTCTCAAAATAAGGAAGTGCATCAACGTAACGCTCATCGTTATAGAATTTCACAGCTTGATTGAAGGAAATTCTTTGATAAGCTCCATTTGTTCTTGGAGTACGTTTTCTCAAACCTTCAATATAAGCTAAAGCGGCTTGATAATTATTTGAATATAAATAAGCTTCACTCACCAACTCATTGGCTTCATCTTCATATTTAGAATTTGGATACTTTGCCAGAAAGCCTTCAAAAGCTTTGATAGACTCCGCTCCTCTTTGCAAATCCAATAATACTTTGGCATAATTGAAATCTGCATCTTCGGTAACCGTTTTATTAAAACTTGTTTTTCTAGCTTGGTCAAATGCTCCTAGAGCATAATTTGGATTATTGGCTTTCAAATAACTAATTCCCAAAATATATGCAGCGTACTGTCCAAGAGTATCTCCTTTGGCTGCTACATTTTTTAATTGTTCGCTGGCAAGGGCAAATTGGTCTGTCTTATACAAACTATATCCATAACGATAGGCAATCGTTGGAGGCATTCCTTGTGACTTATAGTTTTTATAAATGGTATAATAATTTTCAGCTTTTATATAGTTAGCTTGTTGGAAATATACTTCTGCACTTAATAAAGATACATCGTCTAATTTCTTTCCTGAATTTTTCTCTCTTAACAAAGGCTCAGTGTAGGCCAACATTTCAGTATATTTTCCTTGACGGTAATAACTATGTGCTAACCAACTTGGAATTTCTGAGAAATACGCCGTAGAAAGTTCTGCTTGTTTAAAATCAAAAATGGCTTCTTCATATTTTTTATCTCGGAAATTAATAATTCCAGAGTAATACGATGCCGACGAAGCATAAGCTCCTTGTCCACCTTTGATGGCACTAAAAATATTTAAGGCTTCTCTATAATTCTGAAGTGTGAAATGTGAAATTCCTAAACGATATTGTGCTTCTTCATTTGATTTCGGACTTTTTGATAAATAATCTACAGCACGAGCATAATCGCCTTGGTCATAAAAGTAATTTCCAATCTCCGTAAAAAGTGTTGCAGCAATTGGATGTTCAGGATAATTTCTAACAAATCTGCTTGCCAATAATTCAGTATCAGAATAATTCAAATACAAACTACACTTCACTAAATAATATTCTGCCCATACTTTATTGGCATCTTCTTTTTCCAAAAAGGTTCTGTCTGCTTCGAGGTATTGTGCTAGTTCTGCTCTACAAGCTTCATAATTCTTCGATTCAAAATGTTCTTGTCCATTTCTAAAATGCACAGAAATATCTGAATAACTTAAAGTGCTTTGTGCCAAAGTAGTTGTCTGGAAAGCAATTGTTGAAGTAAGAAGTGTTGAGATTACTAACGAAGTTAATCTTTTCATTAGAGATGATTTTTAGGGTGTTTAATCTATCAAAAAATGTAAATATGATTATTTTTAGATAGAAAATAATTTGTTAAACAAGCTATGGATTATTACTTTTGACATTTGTGAAATTCTTTAATGCTTGCTTGTATTGAATTAGAAAGCAAATTTAAAAAGTCACCAAGCATTTTTCACAGCAAAGTATTATTTAATTTTAAAACGTTCATAACAAACATTAAATTATGAAAAAAAAATCAATATTAGCCGTATTTCTACTCATTTGCCAATTTCTGAGGGCTCAGAACCCCATAAGTCAGCCTAAAATTGAGTACACGCTTTCGATGGAACAACCTCAAACGCACTATTTTGATGTAAACCTGAAAGTATCTAATCTTGACATCAAAACGAAAAATCAAGGTTATATTGATTTTAAAATGGCTGTTTGGACGCCCGGCTCTTACCTCGTTCGTGAGTATGCCAAAAACGTAGAAAGTGTAAAGGCTTCCAATAAAACGATTCCTTTAAAATCAGATAAAATCAATAAAAATACTTGGCGAGTTCAAATTGATAAAAACACGAATGAAGTAAATATTTCCTATAAAGTATATGCTTATGAGTTATCAGTAAGAACATCTTTCTTAGATGATTCTCATGGTTATTTAAACCCTGCAAGTGTATTCTTATACGTTAATGCTTGGAAACAAGTTCCTTCTACGCTTACAATTAAACCTTTTCAAGGTTGGACTACCGTTTCCACAGGTTTAAAAAACATTGGTACTTTTACTTATCAAGCTGAAAACCTTGATATTTTGATTGATTCACCGATTGAAATTGGAACACAAAAAGTACTTTCATTTGATTTGAATGGAATTCCCCATAAAATTGCTATGTATGGCGAAGCAAAATTTGACGAGGCTAAAGTAACTGCTGATTTCAAAAAAGTATGCGAAGCTGCACTATCAGTAGTAGGCGAACATCCTTGTAAAGATTATACTTTCTTGATTCATAATTTAGCTGTGGGTGGCGGTGGCTTAGAACACTTAAACTCAACCACTTGCCAAACTTCAAGAAGTAGTTATGCTGACCCAAGACGTTACCAAAGTTTATTAAGCTTGGTGGCTCACGAATATTTTCACTTATGGAATGTAAAACGTATTCGTCCAAAAGCTCTTGGTCCATTCGATTACGAAAACGAAAACTATACGCACATGTTGTGGTTCTCGGAAGGTTGTACAAGTTTCTACCAAAGTTATATTTTACGTAGAGCGAACATACAAAGCGTAGAAGATTATATTAATACTTATGCTTCTGAAATTAACACGATTGAAAATCAACCCGGAAATAAAACGCAATCTGTAACAGAATCTAGCTGGGATGCTTGGATAAAATATTATCGCCCGAACGAAAATTCAAAAAACAGTACCGTTTCATATTATGACAAAGGTGCTGTGCTAGGCGGAGTATTAAACCTTATTATTTTACAATCGACTAAAGGTGCAAAAAACCTCGATGATGTAATGAGAGCTTTGTACAATGAATATTACAAAAAACAAGGTAGAGGTTTTACAGATGAAGAATTCCAGAAAACAGTTGAAACAATTGCAGGAAAAAGTATGAATGATTTCTTCCAAAAATATATTTTCGGAACAGAAACCATTCCATACAATACTTATTTAGAAGCAGTTGGAATGAATTTAGTGGATAAAAATGCTGATAAGAACGAGCCTTTCTTGGGTGCGGAATTAAGCAAAACTACTAATTTGAGAATTACTGGCATTATCAAAGATTCTCCTGCTTATATAAATGGGTTGAACGTGGGTGATGATATTCTTCAAATCGACGGACAAACCATTACTAAAAATGAGGATCTTTTAAAAGCCGTAAGTAATAAGAAAATTGGAGAAGTATTGACCGTTAAAGTAAAACGAGATGGTTTAGAAAAAACATATCCGATTACCCTTCTGAGAAATCCAAACAAAAATTTCGTGATTGAACCTTTGGCAAATCAAAGCCCAGAGCAACAAGCACTTTATAAAAAATGGTTATTTTTATAAAGTAATTTAATTGTATTTTCTCACAAAAAAGGCTTCCTGTTTTGAACAAGAAGCCTTTTTTGTGAGAAAAAATCTATTTCGCTATCCAGCGAATTTCTCAGTAATCACCCATCAATTCACCTAAATCCTGATACATTTCTTTAAAACGAGTAATTATTTTTTCGATAAATTCTTCGTTCACCATTGCTCGAATTTCGTCTTCTGAAACATCCATTTCTGAAATTTTATAGACTTGCTCCAAATCTGGGGTTTCGAATTTTACAAAAAACTTTGAATTCCATTTATATAATGAAATTTTCAAATCAGGACTAGAACCTTTCAACTCGCCAATAAAGTACATATCAGATAAATTTTAATTGTGAGAATTAAGCTACTACGTCTTCGATAATTGTAATTTTTTGAATTACATCGCCTTCACGAATCGCATCAATTACCTCTAAACCTTCAACAACTTTACCAAAACAAGTATGGTTACGGTCTAAGTGAGCAGTATTTCTACGGCTATGGCAGATAAAGAACTGAGAACCACCAGTATTTCTTCCACGGTGAGCCATTGATAAAACGCCACGATCATGGTATTGATTATTTCCAGTTAATTCACAAGGAATAGTATAACCAGGGCCACCGCCACCAGTTCCAGTTGGGTCGCCACCTTGGATTACGAAATCTGGTAATACTCTATGAAAAGTAACGCCATCATAAAAACCACTTTTTGATAAATCAACAAAGTTTTTAACATGAATTGGAGCATCTTGCTCGTAAAATTCTATCACCATCAAACCTTTGTCGGTTAGCATTTCAGCTTTAATCATTGTAATATTTTTTAAAGTTTAAATAAAGGTAACAAAGCACCCTCACAAAATTAGAAACAAAAGCGTTAAAGTCATAGTTTCGAAGGCAGTCTTCCTAATTTTTCAAAAAAACAATTGAAAGTAATTAGCATGAGTCGTTCTCAACAATTTGTAGTAATTTTGAAGCCGAAATTGAATGTAAAAAATCCATTCAAAGATTAAACACAGTCTTGTACAAACAAACACATTAATTTTAGTGAAAAATAAATCAATCCTATTCATACTCTCTTGCGTGATTTTTTTCTCTTGCGGAGCTGATAAAAAAGAAGAAGCCATAAAATTCTTTCAAAGAGGTAATTATAAATTAAAAGATAAAGAGTATCAAGAAGCCATTCATTGGTTCGATGAAGCCATTATTCAAAATCCAGATTTTGCAGATGCTTACAACAATAGAGCATTGGCTTATCAGAAGTTAGATAAACTGGACGAAGCTTTGGCAGATTTAGATAAAGCCATTGATCTTGATAAAAAGTACTGGGAGGCTTATTACAATCGTTCAGAAATATTTTTTCAGAAAGGCGATTTTCAAAACAGCTTGGTAGATTTAGAGAAAATTTCTGTTCCTTTTAAAGATTCTTCGTTTTATTTTGTGAGCCTAGGAAATGTAAAAGTACAAATGAATAACTCGTCGGGTGCTACCGCAGATTATGAGAAAGCACTCAGGATAAATCCTAAAAATGCCGAAGCCTATTCAAATCATGGTTTTATTTACTTTGAGAATAAGCAGTACGATTTAGCGAAGAAAGATTTTCAGAAAGCAATTGCAATTAATCCAAAACAAGATTTTGCCTTGAACAATCTTGCTTTTATTCTTTCAGAAGAGCAAAAATTTCAAGAAGCAAAAGTTTATTCAGAACAAGCCATCGCTCTAAAACCAACAGATGCCATCTATTTGAACAATTATGGATACATTTTATTACAAATTGGGAAATTAGAACTAGCAAAAGAAACTTTGGAACGCTCCTTGAGAATTAACCCACAAAACGCTTATACGCTGAGGAATTTAGGTTATTATTTTAGAAAAATCGGAAAAGAAACGGAAGCACAAGCCAAATTTACAGAAGCTAAAAAGCTTGATAATAGCATAGAAATAAAATAACAAAAAAGACTTTACGCTCATCGTAAAGTCTTTTTTGTTATCAACTAAGCCGAAAAGCCAGCCTTAAATTGTTTGAATATTTCTGTGTTATAAACACTATTTGTTTCAATTTCAAAAATTTTCGCTTTTCCATTATGGTCAAGGAAAGCTGTTGATAAAGCATGAAATTCATCCACTGTTTTAGCATTAAAATAATCTAGATCAGCTTCTAAAGCAGTTTTTTCAGCGGTATAAGATTGAACCGTTTCAAAATAATCAGCTAATTCAGCTTGTTTACTTGGGCCATCTATCATTCTAAAAATTCCACCACCGTGATTATTGATTAAAATAATACGCAGATTATCAGGAATATAACGATTCCAAAGAGCATTTCTGTCATAAAAGAAAGCCAAGTCCCCAATTAATAAATAAACTAATTTATCCGTACTCAAAGCAGCCCCCAAAGCAGTACTTACACAACCATCAATCCCGCTTGTTCCTCTGTTAGCAAAGATTTCAATTTGTTTTTCGGGAGCAGTACCAATATAATTTGCATAACGTACTGACATAGAATTCGCTAAGTGTAATTGGCTATTAGCAGGAATTGCATCTAATAATTTTTTAATCGCATAAAATTCATTGAGTTGCTTTTGATGAAAATCTGCTAAAAAGAAATGTTCAAGATAACTCTTTGCTTTAAAGTTATTTTTTTTCCATTCATCTAAATAAAAGCCATCTCTTTCTTCGTCATCACCATTTTTAAATTGAGCAAAATCAATATCCTCAAGAAGTTTCTCAAAAAAGTACTGAGGTTGAACAGGAATTACTTTCGTTAAAGATTGAAAAGTATCAATCAAGTGATTATCGAGACTTAAATGCCAATGTTCAATGGCTTTATTTTTACGTAAAAAGGTTTTAAAGCTCTTTGAAATAAAAGATTTTCCAAAAGTAATTAAGAGTTCTGGCCTTAGATTATCTGTCTCTTGATTCAGAAAAATATCATGATTTGAGATTACATCAAACTTCAAATTAGCAATAGCATCGCCAAGGATTGGGAAGTTAAATTCATCTTGTAATTTCTGTAAAACAGCTGTTAAAGCTGGATTATATTCGTTTTGACCACCAGCAATTAATACTCTGTCATATTGTTCAATACTTTGTAAAAGAGTAGCCCAAACTTCTTTTGAAAGTGTGTTTTCAGTATCTAATCTTTCAATAACTCTAACATCATTATCAAATCTAATTTGCTCATTTTCAGCAGGATAAAAAGGTTCTCTCAGTGGGATATTGATATGAACTGGTCCTTTCGGGAAAGTATTTGCTAAATTAACAGCGTTATTTACAGTACGCTCAATATGCCAAATAGCATCAGGATGACTGTAGTCAGCTCCTATTTCAAAACTTTGTTTAACGTGTTTTCCAAAAATATCAGTTTGATAAATCGTTTGCCCATCATGTTGATGAATCCACTCTTTGGGTCTATCTGCTGTAAGAATAATCAACGGAATTTCTTGGAAAAAAGCTTCCGCAACAGCTGGTGCATAATTATAAGCTGCCGAACCAGAAGTACAACAAATAGTAACAGGTTTTTTAAGGTTTTGAGCCATTCCCATTGCAATGAAAGCGGCCGAACGTTCGTCAGAAATTGATAGAGTTTTAATATCAGGATGACGAACCAGAGCAATCGTCAACGGAGCATTTCTTGAACCGGGTGAAATGATGGCATCATTAACACCTTTTCTCGAAAGAATTTCTACAAGATTAACTATGGGTTGTAAAAGCATAGATATTTACAGATTAATAAACCCTAAAAACAGATTAAAAAAGAAAAAGCGTAACCAATTGAAATTCAATTAATTACGCTTTTAATAAGTAGCGGGAAGCAGGATCGAACTGCCGACCTTAGGGTTATGAATCCTACGCTCTAACCATCTGAGCTATCCCGCTGTCGTATTGTGGTGCAAAATTAGCACTTTTGTGTTCAAATGCAAAGTGATTTCACAAATACTTTCATTTTTTATTGAAAATATTTTTTTCTTTTAACCGTTTTACAATCAATATTCATTATAAATAATTGAGAATCAAGAAGGAAAGCAGATGCTTTTTTTATCAAAAAAAAAGTAATTTTTTTGAAATTAAAAAAAAAGCTTGCGTATTTCTCTAACATTTATACCTTTGCCAAAACAGAGTTTCGGTAGTCAATTACTCGATCCCTATCTCCTCAAACTATGGAGACGAGTAATTTAGTGATTTAAATACCTTTAAATGTTAGGATTATGAGCAAACATAAATTTATTGTAGAATTTGAATTGAGAGCCTCTCCTAAGGTACTTTTTCCTTACATCAGCTCGGCATCTGGCTTACAACAGTGGTTTGCAGAGAAAGTCACATTGAAAGACAGTTCAACATTTGATTTTTCTTGGGATGGAGACAGCCACATTGCCAAACTTTCACAATTGAGGTTAAATAAATCAGCAAAATTTGATTTTTTACCAAGCAGTCCTGAAGATCGTGACCATAACTATATCGAATTCAAGATGGAAGTAAGTGATTTGACGGGTTCAACCTATTTGAAAATTGTTGACTACTCTGATAACACAGACGACAATGAATTGAGCGAGTTATGGGAAGATTTAATCTATAAACTCAAAGAAATTGTTGGCAATTAAGCTTATTTAACAAGCGTATCAACTCAAAAATATTTAATTTTGCGTTTCTTTGAACAGACGCACACAACGCTCGTTTTTCATTTGATGAAATACGAGCGTTTTAATTATAGAATATGATTAAGAAACTTGATAAACTTATCATCAAAGCCTTCTGGCAACCTTTTGTTTTAACATTAGCTGTAGTCATTTTTATTTTTTTGATGAGGCTTATTTTAGTGTATTTCGCCGATCTTTTCGGGAAAGATTTGGGTGTTGAAGTATATTTTGAGCTTTTTTTCTATTTTAGTCTAATCACAATTCCCATCGCTTTACCTTTGGCGATGCTACTTTCTACACTAATGACTTATGGAAAACTAGGCGAATTTTTTGAACTGACAGCTATTAAAAGTGCTGGAATTTCCATTACTCGTGCTATGCAACCCATGTTTGTCATTGCAGTATTCATTAGTCTTTTTGCATTCTGGTTCAATAATGTTGCTTTACCTTGGGCAAACCTCAAAGGCTATAGATTACTTTACGACATCAAAACCACAAAAACAACCTTAAATATTAAAGAAGGCATTTTTTATAATGATTTGCCTGGATACAGTATCAAAGTATCAAAAAAATATGCTGACAATAAAACCTTGAAAAATATTGTCATCTTCGACCACACAAAAAATGATGGTAACAAACATCTAACTTTGGCTGATTCTGCATTGATGTACACCATCATGGATAAACAATATCTAATTTTTGAGCTTTTTAATGGTAATGATTATGTAGAAGATGCAGACAAAACAAGTAATACCAACCAGACCGATATGGTAACTCATGCTTTTACGAAGAGTAAAGTAGTAATGAGTTTAGCAGCTTTTGATATGCACAAAACCGAAGAAGAACAATTTAAGCATTATCAAATGATGAGAAGCTATGATGAATTAGCTAAAGATGCTGATTCACTCAAAAGAGATTTTAATAGAATTAAAGAAAATTTTTATGATAATTCTCGTTCATATTATCTTTTTGAAATGAACAGGTTGCCTCTTCCATTAACAGAAGAGCAAAAAAAACTTAAAAAAATGAAGATGAGTAGCTTGGATTCACTCATCAAAAAAAGAGATAATAGAACTGCCAATCCTTTTCAAGTACTTGATTTTGCTATTTCTCAAACCAATAATGTTTTAAGTTTTGCAGAAAGTAATGCTTCTGCTTTAAAGTCAAAAGGTGAAGATTTGAGGAAAACAAATCTTGAATGGCATCATAAATTCACGAATGCCATTGCGGTTTTTGTAATGTTCCTTATTGGAGCGCCATTAGGAGGTATTATCAAAAAAGGAGGTTTTGGTTTGCCTGTTGTTATTGCAATTGTGTTCTTTATATTAATGTATGTAATGACACAGCAAGGCGACAAAGCTGCAAAAGAAAGTAGAGTAATTGTACAAATTGGTGCTTGGCTTTCAAATACAGTATTGTTTTTTATTGGTCTGTACTTTCTGAACAAAGCCAAAAATGATTCTCGTCTTTTTGAGAGCGATGCTTACATTGTTTATTTCAATCAAGCTAAAGAAAGCTTCAAAAAACTAAAGTTTTCAAAGAGATTCTTTAATAATTAAGGATTAGATTTGTTATTAGGTAAAAAAAGCGTTATTTTTGCACGTTTTCATATTTTATAACAATTTAAACTGGTTGAAGATGTATTTAACTTCAGAAGTAAAGCAGGGGATTTTCGAATCTCGTGGACATGAGAAGTCAAAAATTGATACTGGTTCTGCAGAGTCGCAAATCGCTTTGTTTACTTTCAGAATCTCTCATTTGACAGAACACTTAAAGAAAAACAAAAAGGATCACTCTACTCGTATGGGTCTTTTGAAGTTGGTTGGTAAACGTAGAAGTTTATTAGATTATTTAATCAAAACTGATATTACTCGTTACCGTGCTATCATTGCTGAACTAGGCATTAGAAAGTAATTTTCTTTCAAAGCAGGGAGTCTTGAAAAAGATTCCCTGCTTACATTTCCTCTCTTTGGGTACTCGTCAATTTTTTGTGGTTCGTCAGTAAAGTAGTTTCTCTAGACAATTTAACGATAAATTGAGCATTGACGAACAGAGAATATGCGAATCAACATCCAACAAAAACCTTGTTCGATACGTTAAACAATTAATCCAACAAGGTAATTAATCAAAATATATGTCTTTTAACGTAATTACGAAGAAAATAATAATGCCCGATGGTAAAGAAATCACCATCGAAACAGGTAAACTCGCAAAACAGGCAGATGGGTCTGTGGTCGTGAGAAGCGGAAACATGATGCTTTTGGCAACGGTGGTATCAAGCCCAACAGCCAAAGAAGGAACTGATTTTTTACCATTATCAGTTGATTACCAAGAAAAATTTGCCTCTGCGGGTAAAATCCCAGGAGGTTTTTTACGCCGTGAATCTAGACTTTCTGATTATGAAATTTTAGTTAGCCGTTTAGTAGATAGAGCTTTACGCCCTACTTTCCCTTCAGATTATCACGCTGATACACAAGTAATGATTACGATGATTTCTGCTGATTCAGAAATCACTCCTGATGCTTTTGCAGGTTTAGCAGCAGCAGCTTGTTTAGCAGTATCAGATATTCCATTCAATGGTCCAATTTCAGAAGTACGTGTAGCAAAAATCAACGGAGAATTTGTTGTTAACCCTCTTTCATCACAAATTGCCAATGCTGAACTAGAATTATTGGTTGCAGCAAACGTAAATGATATTTTGATGGTAGAAGGTGAAGGAAATGAAATTTCTGAAACTGATATGCTTGCAGCTTTGAAAATTGCTCATGATGCTATTAGAATTCAATGTGCGGCTTTGATTGAATTAACTGCTGAAACTGGTAAAACAGAAAAGCGTGTTTACAATCACGAAACACATGATGAAGAATTGAAGAAATTCCTTTGGGATACTTATTTTACTAAATTCTATGAGGCTGTAAAATTAGCTAACCCAAGTAAAAACGGCAGAAAAGAATCATTCAAAGCTATTGAAGAAGAATATTTCACTTCATTGCCAGAAGATTCTACTGTTAATAAAACTTTAGCAAAATGGTATTTCCATGACATCGAAAAAGAAGCGGCTCGCCAATTAGTATTGAACGAACGTTATCGTTTAGATGGTCGTAAATTAGACGAAATTCGTCAAATTACTTGCGAAGTTGATTATTTACCTTCTCCACACGGTTCAGCAGTCTTTACTCGTGGTGAAACTCAATCACTTACAACAGTAACATTAGGAACGAAATTAGATGAACAAATCGTTGATCAAGCGATGACGTCTGGTTACAACCGTTTTATGTTACACTACAACTTCCCAGGTTTCTCAACAGGTGAAGTTAGACCAAACAGAGGACCTGGTCGTCGTGAAATCGGTCATGGTAACTTAGCAATGCGTGCTATCAAAAAAGTATTACCTGCTGATGTTGACAATCCTTATACAATTCGTGTAGTTTCTGATATTTTAGAATCGAATGGTTCTTCATCAATGGCTACCGTTTGTGCTGGTACTTTAGCATTGATGGATGCTGGTGTGAAAATCAAAGCGCCTGTTTCTGGTATTGCTATGGGTTTAATTTCTGACCCCAAGACTGGTAAATATGCTGTACTTTCTGACATTTTGGGTGATGAAGATCACTTAGGAGATATGGACTTCAAAGTAACTGGTACTGAAAATGGTATCACTGCTTGTCAAATGGATATTAAAGTTGACGGACTTTCGTATGAAGTATTGGCAGAAGCTTTGGATCAAGCAAAACGTGGTCGTTTACACATTTTGGGTAAGATGAAAGAAGCTATCGAAACTACGAGAGCTGAATTGAAACCGCATACTCCAAGAGCAATGGTTATTAAAATCTTGAAAGACCAAATTGGTTCAGTAATCGGGCCAGGTGGTAAAATCGTTCAAGATATTCAAAAACAATCTGGAGCAACTGTTACGATTGAAGAAAAACCAGACGGTGGTTATGTTTCTATTTTCTCTTCAAACAAAGAGTCAATGGATAAAGCTGTTGCAATGGTTAAAGGAATTGTAATGATTCCAGAAGAAGGAGAAGTTTACGATGGTATTGTAAAATCAATTATGCCATTTGGTGCATTTGTTGAGTTCTTACCGGGCAAAGATGGTTTATTACACATCTCTGAAATTAAATGGGAACGTTTAGAAACAGTAGAAGGTGTATTACAAATTGGCGAACAAGTAAAAGTAAAATTGATTGAAGTTGATAAGAAAACTGGAAAGTTCCGTTTATCACGTAAAGCTCTTTTACCAAAACCAGAAAAGAATTAGAACAAATCCGAATTTTATTACGTTCTCTTGATAACGCATTAAAAATATATTTTACCAAACGATTATATTTTGACGATTTTGTCTTTATATAATTGTTTGGTTTTTACCATTTGGATTTGTTAACCATTTAAAATATAACAAGTATAATATGAGACAGCTAAAAATTAGTAAGCAAATTACTAACAGAGAGAGTCAATCCCTTGATAAGTATTTACAAGAGATTGGTAAGGTGGATTTATTGACACCAGAGGAGGAGGTTATTTTAGCTCAGAAAATTCGTGACGGGGATCAACTTTCATTAGAAAGACTAACGAAGGCAAACCTTCGTTTTGTGGTATCCGTAGCAAAACAATATCAAAATCAAGGGCTTAGCTTAGGTGACTTAATTAACGAAGGTAACTTAGGTTTGATTAAAGCTGCTCAACGTTTTGATGAAACTCGTGGTTTTAAATTTATCTCTTATGCTGTTTGGTGGATTCGTCAATCTATTTTGCAAGCTTTAGCTGAGCAATCTCGTATTGTACGTTTACCTTTGAACCGTGTAGGTTCATTAAATAAAATTTCTAAAACTTTTTCTGAATTAGAGCAGAAGTTCGAGCGTGAGCCAACTCCTGAAGAATTAGCAGAAGTATTAGAAATCTCTACTGGTGAAGTTGTTGATACATTAAAAATTTCGGGTCGTCACGTTTCGATGGATGCACCATTCGTACAAGGTGAAGAAAATTCATTGTTGGACGTTTTGGAAAATGACGGTGAAGATAAGCCAGATTCAGGATTAATTAATGATTCCCTTCGTCGTGAAGTACAAAGAGCTTTATCTACTTTAACACAACGTGAAGCAGATGTAGTTACTTTATATTTTGGATTGAACGGAGAACACGCTATGACATTAGAAGAAATTGGTGAAAAATTCAATTTAACTCGTGAACGTGTTCGTCAAATCAAAGAAAAAGCTATTCGTCGTTTAAGACATACTTCAAGAAGTAAAGCGTTGAAAACTTATCTTGGATAGTTTTTAGACTTTTAGATTTAGGACTATAGGACTTAATGACTTTAAGATTTTATTCTTTGAGTTATTAAGTCCTTTGTTTTTTAAGTCTTCCCAGTCTTAAAGTCATTAAGTCCTCAAATCTTCAAGTCCTTTAGTCTTTTTTATACCTAACCACTTCTACTCCAAATTTCTTTAGAAACTCCACTCCTTCGTCTTTAGGAATTCCTTTGTATTCGGCATAAGAATTTAAAAAAACTACTTTTGCAACTTTCATCGTGTAAATTACTCTTGCACAAGCGATACATGGCGAAAGTGTTACATAAATAGTTGAGCCTTCAATACTTGAGCCATTTTTTACTGCATACAAAATAGCATTTTGTTCTGCATGCAATGCTAAAGAACAACTTCCTTTTGAGTCTCTCTCACAGCCTTCAACTGGAAATTCTATATCACAATTATGTGTTTCAGCGGGTGGACCGTTATAACCAATCGAAATAATTCTGGTATCTTTTGTAAGTACTGCTCCTACTTGTGCTTTCACACAATGTGAGCGTTTGGCTAGATTAACAGCCAAATCCATAAAAATATCATCAAAAGCAGGTTTCTGCATTCTTTTTGAGTTTATGAGTTTATGAGCTATCAGTTGATGAGCTAATGAGTTGATGAGCTTATGAGTAAAAAAACTCATCAACTTTAAACTCATAAGCTCATAAACTTTAAACTCATAAACTATTAATGATGTACTCCGCCGTCGCCATGAACGTGACCGTGGTCTAGTTCAGACTGCGTAGCTTCTCTAACCGCAACGATAGTTCCTTTGAAAAACATTTCTTTATCAACCAATGGATGATTAAAATCCATTCTCACTAAGGTATCTTCTACAGCAATAATTTTTCCGTTTAAACGATTTCCAGCGTCATCAGTCATTGGTAAAAAATTACCAACTTCTAACATTTCTTCTACATATTCGCCGTCAACTTTAAAAATTTCTTTTGGTAATTCAACCACAGCAGATGGGTCGTATTCACCGTAACCTTCTTCCGCAGGAATTGAAAATTCAAAAGTATCTCCCGCTGAAAGTCCTTGAATTTTTTCTTCAAAAGCTTCTGGTAAACCACTTAAACCTTGAATAAAAACCATTGGGTCTTCTTGTTCTACGGTTTCAATTAAATCTTTTACGCCTTCAGCATCCGTTACTGTTAGCTCGTATGTTAAGGTAACAACCTTTTCATTTGAAATTTGCATTGTACTAAGTTTTTGATAGTGTTTTCGTTGAGGAAACCGTATTTGCCACAAACGTAAGGGTTTTTCCTTAACTTTATGGTCTCAGAACAATAAAAAAACCATAAAAGTTGAATTTTCTAGCACATACTTTTCTTTCTGGCGATGACGATGATATAAAAATCGGGAATTTGATGGGTGATTTTATCAAAGGAAATCTTGATAATGAGCAAAATTCTTTGATAAATGGAGGCATTAAAAATGGCATTATTTTACATAGAGCCATAGATTCTTTTACAGATATGCACCCTGTGGTTCGAAAAAGTATTCAAAGACTTCAACCTCAATATCATAAATGTGCTGGAATTATTGTGGATGTATTTTACGATCATCTTCTTGCGAAAAATTTCCACGACTACTCTCCCATTTCCTTGCCTGTTTATAGTCAAAGTTTTTATCATTTGATTCAACAACGAAAAAATGATATGCCTGTTAATATAGAAAGACTCATTCATTCGATGGTAACTCGTGATTGGTTCAATGGCTATGCTACATATCAAGGAATTGAATGGTCCTTGAAAGGAATTTCACAAAGATTACGTTTCGAATCGGGCATAGAAAACGCCACAGAAGATTTAAAAAGAGATTATGACTTATATTTGGAAGAATTTCAGGTTTTCTTTCCAGAACTCATTTCGTATTGTCAAGACATTTTAGCAAAACAACATAATGCCAAAATCTAGTATTGAAGTTTTAAAAGATTTAAAGAAAAAACACTATGCTCCGCTGTATTTATTACATGGCGATGAGCCTTATTATATCGAAAAAGTTGCGGATTATTTAGAGGAACATGCTTTAGGAACGGGCGATAAAAGCTTTAACCAATATATTTTATTTGGAAAAGATTTGAGCGTTCCTTCTTTGTTATCTTATGCCAAAAGCTTCCCGATGATGTCGGACAGACAGCTTATTTTGGTGAAAGAAGCACAGGGAATCCAAGGGTTAGAGCAAAAAGATATGCAAGTTGCCCTTGAAAATTATGCTAAAAATCCACTTTCTTCGACGATTCTAGTTTTAATGTTTAAAGATGCCGTCGATGAACGCAAAGCATGGGTAAAAGCTTTTGATAAATCTGGCGTTTTGATGCCTTCTAAAAAGCTATATGATAATAAAATTCCAGATTGGATATTGGAGTATTGCCATGAACAAGGCTTGAAAATCAGTAGAAAAGCCATTGAAATGCTGATTGAAAACGTTGGAAACGATTTGAAACGATTGGCTTCAGAAATCAATAAAATTGTATTGAACCTACGAGTAGATGAGGAAATCAATGCACATGTAGTCGAGAAATTTGTAGGCATCAGTAAAGAATATAATTATTTTGAATTCCAGAAAGCATTAATTAACCGTGATGTGTTGAAAGCCAACCAAATTGTTAATTTCTTTGCTTCGAATCCGAAATATAATCCGCTTGCTCCTATCGTGATGATGCTCTTCAACTTTTTTTCGAAAGTCTTGCTAACGCATGTTACTGCCGATAAAACAGAGAAAAATTTAGCACAAGTGTTGGGCGTAAATCCCTTTTTCACGAAAGATTACTCATTAGCAGTAAGAAACTACAATCTTTCAAAGGTTATCCAGATTATTAATGAGATTAAGAAATTAGATTTAAAATCAAAAGGCATTGAAAGTGGCTCTTTGAGTGACGGCGAAGCTTTAAGAGAAATGACTTTTAGAATTTTGCATTAGAAATGATTTTTAAACCTATAAGGATTTATACAACATTCTCATTATAAGAGAATTAGATAGAATCCTTATAGGTTTTAGTCTTGTAGTTAAACAAAATTCCTCCTCAATTTAGAAATACAACTAGTCTAAATAGAAATATTCTTACCTCAAAAAGAAATATTAAGACTAAAACCTATAAGGATTTCATTTAAAAGATTTCATCAACTGGTAATCATCAAAATCCTTATAGGTTTAATTTAAACACTCCTTTGGGTTAAAGAAATATTGCTACTCTGAAAAGAAATATTTTTACTTGTCTGAGAAATCTTGCTACTCCAAAAAGAAATATTTTTACTTGTCTGAGAAATCTTGCTACTCCAAAAAGAAATATTTTTACTTGTCTGAGAAATCTTGCTACTCTAAAAAGAAATATTCTTACGTGTCTAAGAAATCTTGTTACTACAAAAAGAAATATTCTTACTTGACTGAGAAATCTTACTACCTTAAAAAGAAATATTCCTACTTGGCTGAGAAATCTTATTACTCCAAAAAGAAAACTTACAGCCTCTTAAATGGTATTTCCTCCACAACTAGAGCCAGCCCCAGCCGTACAAGCGTAACAATGTTCTCCGATGACGATATTACGTTGAGATAATATCTCATTATCAAAATCACTGATATGTTTCACAGCAGTATTCACAGTTAAATCAAGCATTTGATTAAAATCGCAATCATAAAGAAAGCCATCCCAACCCACAGAAATCATAGAGCGACACATTACTCCTTCAGCCGCTACAGGATTAAAAGCATTAATCAGTTTCTCCATGTAGCCATCATAATTCTTAGAAGTAATCAGATAATCTAAATATCGACTCACAGGAACATTCGTGATGGCGAACAAATCATTAAATACAATTCCGAATTCATTTAGCAAAGCACGTTTATATTGTTTCTGTAAACTATCTTGCGGAGCGGGCATAAAAGCCCCATTGGGATTGTAAACCAAATTAAGTTTTAAATCCTCCTCAATTCCATAACCAACAGCATTTAGTAATTTCAAAGCCTTAATAGAATCAGCGAAAACTCCTTGTCCACGTTGGCGATCGGTTTTATCAGCATTGTAAAAAGGCAAAGAGCTAACAACCTCCACTTGGTGTTGCTTAAAAAATTCAGGTAAATCGTTGTATTTAGGGTTGGCTACAATGATAGTAAGGTTACAACGAACAATAATATGCTTTCCGAGTTTAGCAATTTCCTCTACAAACCAACGAAAATGAGGATTCATCTCGGGAGCGCCACCTGTTAAATCTACGATAGCAATATCAGAGCGTTTTAAAGCTTCCAAACATGCTTGCATGGTTTCCTGAGTCATGATTTCCTTTCGGTCTGGTCCAGCATCCACATGACAATGCTTACAAACTTGGTTACACATTTTCCCAACATTAATTTGCAAAGTATCAATTTGCTTGGTTTTTAAAGGGAAAAGAGAAGCATTTGCTAATTTTTCTTGAAAAGTAGGTAGTTTCAAGACATCAACTACCTCTTGATGAAGTGATTTAATTTGGGTAGAAGATTCAGCAAACTGATGACCAATTGCTTTTAATGACTTCATAAGTTCTTACATTGATAATTCTTTGGCTTTATTCATCATTTGTACACCATGTACTAAACTTGCTCCTCCACGAATGGCAGCAGAAACGTGAACAGCCTCCATCATTTCCGTTTCAGAACAACCTTTCTCTAAAGTATCTGTAGTATAAGCGTCAATACAATAAGGACATTGAACGGCATGAGCAACTGCCAACGCAATGAGAGATTTTTCACGAGCTGTTAAAGCACCTTCAGCGAAAACAGCACCATAATAATCAAAAAATTTATCAGCTAACTCTTTTTGGAACTCACCTATCTTACCAAATTTTTTAAGGTCTTCAGGATTATAATAATTTTCCATCGTTTGTTTTTTTTATTGTTGAATAACGAATTTACAACAAATAACAACAGCTGATAACCCTTCAACATTCAGAATAAAGAAAAATTGCGGTAAAAAAATCAACGAGCAAACTTGACACATTCAGGATAATGCTACCAATCATCTAAAAGATGAATAAGAAAGCCTTTTTTTTATTAAATTCGTTGGATTAATTCATTCATTCAAACTATCCATCATGACAAAAAGATTCCTATCTCCCTGTTTGATGCTTATCGCTTGCAGTATTCAAGCATTTGCACAACAAGCAGGACAGTACAATGGTAACAATCGTTTCGAGCAACTCGGAAACATTTTGCCTACTCCAAATGCTTATAGAGCAGCATCGGGTGCACCTGGAAAAAGTTATTGGCAAAACCGTGCCGATTACGAAATCAAAGCAGAATTGAACGACCAAAATCAATCAATGACCGCTTCGGAAGTAATTACCTACAAAAATTTCTCTCCAGATGAATTAGGCTACTTATGGGTACAGTTAGACCAAAACAATTTTAAGAAAGGCGGTATCGCTCAACTTTCACAAACATCAAGTTTAACAGACAGAGGTACTTCTTTTGCAAGATTAGGGAATGTTGCTGGAGTTAATCCTAAAGAATATGGCTATAACATTACAGCCGTAAAAGACAAAGCAGGTAATGCTTTAAAATATACCATCAATGAAACGATGATGAGAATTGATTTACCAGTTCCGTTGAAATCTGGTGCTTCTTTCACTTTCTCAATTGATTGGAATTTCAATATTACTGATGCCATTGCTACCCGTGCAAGAAGTGGTTACGAATACTTTCCAAAAGATGGAAACTATTTATACGAATTGGCACAGTGGTTTCCAAGAATGTGCGTTTATGATGACGTAAATGGCTGGCAACACAAACAATTCCTTGGACAAGGAGAATTTACTGTTCCTTTCGGAGATTACAAAGTAAGTATTACAGCTCCAAATGATTTTGTGATTCTAGGAACAGGAGAATTACAAAATGCAACACAAGTAATCAGTGCAACACAAGCGAAAAGATTAGAACAAGCAAAAAATGCTACTCGTCCAGTATTAATTGTAACACAAGACGAAGCAACAGCTGCTGAAAAAGCAAAACCAACTGGTAAAAAAACGTGGGTATTTGCCGCACAAAATGTGAGAGATTTTGCATTTGCAGGTTCGAGAAAATTTATCTGGGATGCCATGCAAGTAAATATTGAAGGAAAGAAAGTTTGGGCAATGTCAGCTTATCCAAAAGAAGCAAATCCACTTTGGGGACAGTACTCTACGATGTTAGTGGCTCACACACTTCGTTCATATTCAAAAAGAACAATTGCTTATCCTTATCCAGTGGCACAATCAGTACACGGGCCAGTTGGTGGAATGGAGTATCCTATGATTTCTTTCAACGGAGCAAGACCAGAGGCTGATGGTACTTATTCACAAGGAACAAAAGATTTCTTGATTGGCGTAGTAATTCATGAAGTAGGTCATAACTTCTTTCCAATGATTGTCAATTCAGATGAAAGACAATGGTCTTGGATGGATGAAGGTTTAAATACTTTCTGTGAACAATTGGCAGAAAAAGAATGGGACAGAAATTTTGATGCTTCGGGTGAACCACAAGATATTGTTCCTTATATGAAAACTGACAAAAGCCAACAAGTAGCGATTATGTCGAGTTCAGATAATATCATGGCATTCGGACCAAACGCATATACTAAGCCTGCTACCGCATTAAACATCTTGCGTGAGACAGTAATGGGAAGAGAATTATTTGATGCAGCCTTCAAAGAATATGCACGTCGTTGGGCATTTAAGCATCCTACTCCACAAGATTTCTTCCGTACTATGGAAGATGCTTCAGGTGTTGATTTGGATTGGTTCTGGAAAGGTTGGTTTTATGGCGTTGAACCAGTGGATTTATCTTTAGAAAATGTAGAATGGTTTGGTATTGATAATGTTTCTCCAGAAAAGAAAAGCGAAAAAGCAAAAGCTGAAGACCAAGCTAAAAAACAAACAATGAGTAATATTCGTAACAAAACAGATATTCCTAAGACAGTAGTAGAAGAAAATCCTGATATGAGAGACTTCTATAACACTTATGATAAATTTGCGACAAGCGAAGCTGATAAAAAGCGATTCGAACAAACGATGGCTGGGCTCAATGAAGAAGAAAAATCTTTAGTACAAGGAAATAAAAACTTTTATGTATTGAACGTGAAAAACGTAGGCGGTTTACCAATGCCCGTAATTGTAAAAGCAAATTATGAAGACGGCACAAGTGAAGTATTCAGATACCCTGCTGAAATTTGGCGTTTAAATGATAAGGAAATTAAAAAAGTAATTCCTACAGACAAAAAAGTAACAAAGTGGGTTTTAGATCCATTCTTCGAAATTGCAGATATTGATACAAAAAGCAATGTTTTCCCAAGAGAACCAGAAGAGCCTACTCGTTTTCAAGTATTTAAACAAAGTCGCCAGTCGCAACCAAACCCTATGCAACAGCAAAAAGCTAGTGCAGTCCAAGGTGCGAAAAACTAGTGTAAAATTGTTAGTCATTTATGGCTAAAGTAAAAATCCCAAGTTTTTAGCTTGGGATTTTTATTTAGAAGTAGTTTCGTTTTACACTATCCCTTATTTTGTGTAAGTTGTTTTTTGTATTAATTACAAGTTGGTGAAAAATATATATCAATTATGAACTATAGCTATTTAAAAAGCTGTTCAATAATTCAGAATCATCAAATATAAAATAAAATGACAGGTACTTTCGAAGAATTAATTGCTTCATCAACTCCAGTGATAATAGACTTTTCGGCAGAATGGTGTGTGCCTTGCAAGAAAATCACGCCAATTTTAAGTCAGTTAGTAGATGAGTTGGATGAGGAAGTGACAATTATAAAAATTGACATCGATAAAAATCCAGCTTTGAGGAAAAAATATAATATCACTGCTGTTCCGACATTAATTGCTTTCAAAAAAGGGAAACAAAAGTGGCGTCATACTGGTATGATTACATTGGTAAAAGCCAAACAAGCGATTCGAGAAATTTTGTAGGAATCATAAAGAAACATGAGTCATCCCGAATTTTTCATATAGCTTTTAAAATAAAAACCTCCTTGTTTATTTTTGTGAATTACGACAAACACAAAAAAACAGGAGGTTTTATTATGTACAAGGCACTTCTACAAAAAAACGATAGTTTTACAAAAAAAGCAAATGCTTCATATTTTCTTCTTAAAAAAATAGCTGTTTACCTTTCTGATTTAACGTTTACTTTAGACAATCTTCTTGATAAACGTCTTGTTGAGACTTTCTACAATTTATTTGTGGCTATTCTTTTGAACAGGAATCGCTCTATTGGCTTGCTTCTGAGCGAGTTAGGAGGCTTTATTTGTGGATTCAATCATGCACCAGCAGGAACCAAACGTATCAGTAACCTGCTACGTTCAAAGAAATGGACAGCTACTGTGATTGATGATTTTCTATTTGCTCGCAGTAAAAAACGTATTGAACAACTAATCCAAATAGGAAAACGCCCTTTGTTAGTGTGGGACGATAGTAAAATTGAGAAACATGAGAGTTGGTTTACTGAGGGTCTATGCAGTGTAGAAAGTAGTAAAGGGAAACGCCTGACAAAAGTCAAGAAAGGTTTTTATCGTCCACCCGTAAGTCGTATCTGTGTGCCAGGTTATCACTGGACTGCTACATTGCTTTCAGCTTTGGGTGAAGCTCCAAGTGTTTGTCAAATGACTTGGTGGACTACAAGGGGAAAACATAAAGAACACGGCACTAATATTATCTTTAGGGTGTTGGAAAAGTTACATCGGTCTATTGGTAAAGGGGTTTTACATGTACTTGATAGAGGCTATGCAAATGCTTGGACAATCGAGTGGTTTACGTTTTTTCAGCAGGATTTCTTAGTTCGTTGGAAGAAAAATCATCTACTTATTCATGCTGATAAAGGTAAAAAGAAAACACATTTACTCGCTCGTTCCTTCAAAGCGAAACACCGTAAGGTTGTATTTGATAATCAACGTAAAATAGCCAAGAGTATTTCTATTGCATGGGCAGAGGTTCAACATCCTGATTTTGAAGGTAGTCTTTTGTCATTAGTGATTGTTAGAGATAGAAAAAATCATCAATCTCCTTTGTATCTACTTACTTCAATTCAGATTAATAATGTCGAACAGGCTTGGGAAATGTGCCATTCTTATATGCACAGATGGTCTATAGAACAGAGCTTTAGGTTTTGTAAAACAGAATTAGCCATTGAGTCACCGAGATTATGGTTTTTTGAGAATACTTGTAAGTTACTGGGAATCGTAGCTCTTATTTATGACTTCTTGATGAACTTAATTAACAACTGGGGAAATTGGATACAACTAGCCTTAAAACGATGGTGTCATAGAACAGGAAATCGGTACCGAAATGTTTCGATACCGATTTACAGATTAAGAATAGCCATTCACAATATCCTATGGATAAGCTTTGCCCAAAATTCGGGATGACTCATGTTTCTTTATGATAATTTTAAAATTCACAGAACAAATCCACCCATTTTTTTATCAAGTTTACTCTTTCTTTGATAAATCTAGGCGTAAAAAAGTAATTGGACCAATCTTCAAAATGCTCAAATTGAAATTTGAAGTAATACATCCAAAACATAAAACCTAAATAAGGAATTATGGCAATTTCTTCATCCGACAATTCTCTGTTTTCTCGATAACCCTTCAAAAAAATATCAAAATCCTTATCAGCTTGTTCTTGCGTAATGGCTTTAAAATGTACATGAAAGAAAAAATGCACAAAAAAAGTCATGACATCGTTGACAAGCAAGCCTTTTGCAGTAAAGTCGAAATCAAAAAAAGTAATGCTATCGTTTTCGTCAAAATGGAAATTTTTAGGTAAATAATCATAATGACAATAGCCATAACTAAACTTCGTGGTATTAAACTCATTCATTTTTTCGATTACTTTATGGCTTGTTGCTCTTAAATACTCGTATTCTTCAGGCAAATCTTTAAAGGCAGGTTTAATTACTTCTAAAGGCGTCAATAAAGTAGTATTGATATCTAGCGTCTCTCGTAAATGACTCAATACTACTTTTGAACTAATATTATGGTTGATAGCCATTTCTCTTCCCACAGTCAGCAATTGATACTCATTTAAATCATAAACTGGTTTTCCTAAAGCATAAGTAAATAAAACGCCATATCTAACTCCTTCAGCCACATTGAATGATTGAATATCATTTCCTTCTTTATCAAAAATCGGAAAAGCTACTTTGGCACCATGTTGTTTTAAATGATGCAATAATTCAACTTCAGCTTGAATTTCAGATAAACTTCTATGTGTATTTCTGTAAATTTTAAAGATGTATTTCTCCGATTCACCTGCTAACAGGTAAGTATCACTTACATTACGAATCAACAAACGGCATGACAATTCTTTAAAACCATATTGTTCATTTAAAAATTGTTCTAATGCTCTAGTAGAAACAGTAGAATATTGGGTTGGGAAAATTGTGTTCATTGTTGAAGTATTTTGAAAGGGATGCAAAGATAATTAAAGCAATTTTATTCTTACGATAATAGTTAATTTATCAAGCTGAACAAATTTCTATTAACTGAAATAATTATTTAGAATAAATTGTCATTTTACTTGCAATTAAATTGTTTACAATTTAATTTTACACAATAATAATTATAGCAATGGATGTTTTAAAACTTGAAAACCAATTATGCTTCCCAGTATATGCTTTATCAAGGCATATTACTTCCTTGTATCGTCCACATCTTGAAAATATCGGGCTTACATATCCCCAATATTTGGTAATGATGGTACTTTGGGAACATCAACACGTAACAGTAAAGGAATTAGGAAATAAACTATGGCTTGATAGTGGCACTTTAACCCCACTATTAAAACGAATGGCTGAAAATGGTTTATTGATAAGGAAACGGTCTGAACAAGACGAAAGAGTTGTCAATATAATTATTACAGAAAAAGGTGAAAACTTAAAACAAGAAGCTGTCGATATTCCTTCAAAACTAATAAAGGAATTAGCGACAGATGAAAAGCAGTTTTTCTTACTTCAAAAACAAATTAATCAAATATTATCAGTAAAATCATCACAAAACGTTTAATATCAATCAATTATCAATGGAAAAATTATATACAGCCGTAGCTACTGCTACTGGCGGAAGAAATGGAAAAGTAAAAAGTTCTGATGGAATTTTAGATTTAGAGGTTCGTATGCCAAAAGCACTTGGCGGTGCAAATGATAATTACACCAATCCAGAACAATTATTTGCTGCAGGTTATTCAGCTTGTTTTGATAGTGCTTTGAAATTAGTAATAAAAATGGCGAAAGTCACTACTGGCGAAACCTCGGTAAAAGCAGCAGTAAGCATCGGAAAAATTGAAAATGGTGGTTTTGGTTTAGCGGTAGAATTATTTGTCAATGTTCCGGGAGTTGAGCAATCAAAAGCTGAAGAACTTGTAAAACAAGCACATCAAGTTTGTCCATACTCAAATGCAACTAGAGGAAATATTGAAGTAACACTTACAGTTACCAATGAAAATTAGTTAGTAAATCAAAAAGGTAAATTCAATAAAAAAGCCTTCAAAACTAAGTTTTGAAGGCTTTTTTGTGATCCCGCTGGGACTCGAACCCAGGACCCATACATTAAAAGTGTATTGCTCTACCAACTGAGCTACGGAATCAGTAATCGGAAAACCGATTTATATATAAAGTGTGCCATCTAGCACGAAAGGAAAATTACCGATGGTAATCTTCGTGATCCCGCTGGGACTCGAACCCAGGACCCATACATTAAAAGTGTATTGCTCTACCAACTGAGCTACGGAATCGGTAATCGGAAAACCGATTTATATATAAAGTGTGCCATCTAGCACGAAAGGAAAATTACCGATGGTAATCTTCGTGATCCCGCTGGGACTCGAACCCAGGACCCATACATTAAAAGTGTATTGCTCTACCAACTGAGCTACGGAATCGGCAATTATTTTTTTCGGTAAAAAAAGCCATCGCTTCAGCTAAAACGATGGCTTTTTCTTTTGTGATCCCGCTGGGACTCGAACCCAGGACCCATACATTAAAAGTGTATTGCTCTACCAACTGAGCTACGGAATCATTTGCTTTTTTGAGAAAGCGACCCAACATCTTTTGTTTTTGTCATATTGTTTCCCTTAATTGCGGTGCAAAACTACGATTATTAAGAATACAATGCAAGCATACTATCTAAAAAAAATCATATTTTTTTTCTGTTTTTCTTTAACTTTACTACAACTAGCTTATTCTCAGAGCAATGTAGCAACGCTTAAAAAGGCAGATTCTCTGTATAAATCTGACAATTTTATTCAAGCAGAACTTATTTATGAGCAACTTTTACCAAACATAGAAAAACCTTCTACAGCACTGTTTTTAAAATTAGCTTTTCTCAAAGAAAAAAAAGGTGATTTTTTGAAGACTCTTTACTACCTCAATAAGGCATATCAGCAAGACCCAAACGAAAAAATTCTTTCAAAACTGAATGAAATTGCTCAACTTCATGAATTAAAAGGTTATGAATTAAATGATTTTAATTTTCTAATTCTTTTCTACAAGCAATATTCTGGTTTTTTAATCGGCATTATGTTGCTGTTAAGTATTTATATATTCTTTGTACTTTTTACGAAAAGATATAAAAATAGCTTTATTCCTATCGGTCAAAAGATTTTTTTATTAATATATATTATTGGAATTGGAATTCTCCTGAATCTTCCCGACAAGTATCATCAAGGTATTATCAACAGAGATGGTGTTTTATTGAGAGCAGAGCCTTCTGCGGTAGCACCAGTAGTGTTGATGATTGATAGAGGACATCGTTTGAATCTTATAGGAGGAAATGATATTTGGAAAAGAGTTTATTGGGACGATAAATTTCTTTATTTGAAAGAAAGTGATATTTGGATAGTTGAATAAAAATAAAATGTCTAGTTCAATAAATATGAACTAGACATTTTATTTTACCTTTTCAAAGGCGAATCTTTTTCTTTTGCCAAAGTATTAAAAACTAATGTATCGGCTAAAGAAGGTAACCATTTATTAATAAAAACAGTGAATTTTCCTTGCAGAGTGAGTACTAAATCTCTTTTTCTAGCTTTCACAGCTTGAAGAATACGTTCCGCTACTTCTTCTGAACTCATCATATTTCCTTCATCACGCATCGATTCGCCTTTAGAATTACCATCAGCACCTAAAGAAGCTACTCTTATATTAGAAGCCGTAAAACCTGGGCAAGCTGTGAGTACGTGTACTCCTGAATGAAGAAGCTCTGTACGAAGTCCTTCCAAAAAGCCATTCAAAGCAAATTTAGACGCAGAATAACCAACTCTAACAGGTAAACCTCTATAACCAGCAATCGAAGAAATTCCAACAATAGAACCCTTTGTGGCTTTAATATGAGGCAAAGCGTATTTAGTGATATAAACCGTACCAAAAAAGTTAATATCCATTACTTTTCTGATGACTTCAGTATCACAATCATCAAACATAGCTCTCATCGAAACGCCAGCATTATTGATAAGAATATCTATTTTACCGAACGTAGCTACTGTTTTTTCAACAACATCTTGGTTATCTTTTTCAATACTTACATCGGAAACAATTGGCAAATTTTCGATACCAACAGCATTCAATTCCTTACTTGTCTCTAAAAGTGCATCTTTTTTTCTACCAGTAATAACAATTTTGGCACCTTCACGACCAAAGGCAAAAGCTAAAGCTTTTCCAATTCCTGATGATGCACCCGTAATAATGACAACTTTACCTTTCATAATTAAAATTTTGTTGCTCTGTCAATGATTTTTTCAAAATGATTAGGATACTAACAACGAGCTTTCAGAGTATCCTTATTTATTACAAAATTCAACTAAGTTTCTGAAAACTCCTCGTTGATTATCAATAATAATTTTAATCCTTCGTATTTTTGTAGCGTATGAAAAAGAAAAAGAAAGAAAATATCATTTTTGAAAATGTATTAATTGAAAACTTTGCTGCCGAAGCAAAGTGTATAAGTCGAATTGAAGACAAAGTAATTTTTATAGAAGGACCCGTTGCTCCTGGCGATTATGCTGATTTAAGAGTTACCAAATCAAAGTCAAGCTTCATGGAAGCGACTGCTTTTAACATTCGCCCAAACTCACAATATCGTACCCAAACAATATGTTCCCATTTTGGAACTTGTGGTGGTTGTAAATGGCAACATATTGATTATCAAACACAATTAACTTTTAAGCACAAGCAAGTTGTTGACGCTTTAGAAAGAATTGCTAAAGTAGAATTGCCTGAAATAAAACAAATTTACCCTTCTGCTGAAACATTTTATTATCGTAATAAATTAGAATATACTTTCTCGCAAAACCGTTGGTTAACTCAAGCCCAAATTGATTCCGGAGAATCTTTCTCAAGAAATGCTTTAGGTTTTCATATTCCTAAACGATATGATAAAATCTTGGATATTGATCATTGTTATTTACAGCCAGACCCATCAAATGCTATTCGTTTAGCCTTGAGAGATTTTACAGCAGCTAATAATTTAGATTATTACGAACAAGTACGCCAAGAAAAAGGAGCTTTAAGAAATCTAATTATTAGAACTGCTAGTTCTGGAGATTTAATGGTTGTGGTACAATTTGCATACTGCCAACCTGAAGATATTGATTTGGTGATGAACTTTATGGCAGAAAAATTTCCAGAAATTACTTCCTTAAATTATGTTATCAATACAAAAGGAAACGATACTTTCTTTGACTTAGAAATCATCAACTTCAAAGGATTGCCTTACATTGTTGAAGAAATGGAAGATTTGAAATTTAGAGTAGGTCCAAAATCTTTCTTTCAAACCAATTCAAAACAAGCGTATGAATTATACAAAATCACTCGTGAATATGCTGATATTCAGGCTAATGATTTTGTATATGACCTTTATACAGGAACTGGAACAATTGCTAATTTCGTAGCTCGACAAGCCAAAAAAGTAATTGGTTTAGAATACGTTGAAATGGCGGTTGAAGATGCAAGAGTAAATTCTCAAATCAATAATATTACCAATACAGAATTTTATGCAGGCGATATGCGTAAATTATTGAGTAGCGAATTTGTGAATAAACACGGGCGACCAGACATCGTTATTACAGACCCGCCACGTGCAGGTATGGATGAACCAGTAGTTAGAACACTTTTGGAAGCTTCTCCAAAGAGAATTGTCTATGTAAGTTGTAATCCAGCTACTCAAGCCAGAGATTTAGCCTTGTTAGATGAAAAGTATCAAGTAACGGCCGTTCAACCTGTTGATATGTTCCCACAGACTCATCACGTTGAAAATGTAGTAAGATTAGATTTGCGATAATCAAATATATTGCCATAAAATGAAAAAGCTACTGATTTGTATCAGTAGCTTTTTCATTTTAATAATAATCCATTTAGAATGGAACATCCTGATTAGGAAGATTACTTCCGAACGAAGAAGATGGATTTTGTGATGGTAAGTTATTTATTTTACTTCCTAACATTTTCCCTCCCGTTTCAAAAGCAGCAACTGGATTGTCTATTTGTTGAAAAGATTGTAAGCCTTCGCCAGCAAAACCCATGTAGTCGCCAGCATCTAAATCACAATACTTCGTATATTTACCAATAAATCTTAATTGAACAGTATCCAATGAACCCGCACGGTTTTTCGCAATAATCAACTCCCCTATTCCTGCAACAGAATTTCCAGCTTCATCTTGCGTAATTCCATAATAATCAGGACGGTAAATAAACATTACCATATCTGCATCTTGCTCAATTGACCCAGATTCACGTAAATCTGATAGTTGTGGTTTCTTATCTCCACCTCTTGTCTCAACTGCACGGCTCAATTGTGAAAGTGCAATTACAGGTACATTCAATTCTTTCGCTAACTGTTTCAATGAACGAGAAATATTCGCAATCTCTTGTTCTCGGTTACCTGTACCTTTTCCTCCAGAATCGCCAGACATTAGTTGAAGGTAGTCAATTACAATAATCTGAATATCGTGCTGAGCTTTCAAACGACGAGCCTTTGCTCTTAATTCCAAAATTGACAGAGCTGGAGTATCATCAATAAAAATTGGAGCATTGGTCAATTTACCAATTTTAGCATGTAATTGTGCCCATTCATGTGGAGCAAGATTACCTTTTCTTAATTTATCTGATTCTAATTCTGCTTCAGCTGAAATCAAACGATTGACTAATTGTACAGAGGACATCTCAAGAGAGAAGAAAGCTACAGCCTGACCGTGGTCAACAGCAGCATTTCTACAAGCAGATAAAATCAAAGCGGTTTTACCCATACCCGGACGAGCCGCAATAATAATTAATTCCGTTTTCTGAAAACCAGAAGTTACTCTATCCAAAGCCGTAAAGCCAGTAGGTACTCCTGTCAATCCTTCTTTCTGATTTTTCTTTAATTCTAATTCCAATAAGGCAGAACGCATAATTTGCCCCATATCAGAATAATTCTTACGAATATTGGCTTCTGAAATTCTGAACAATTCTTGCTCAATTTTATCTAAGAGCATAAAAACGTCAGTCGTATCTTCATAAGCCATTTTTTGAATCTCAGAAGAAACCGTAATCAATTGTCTTTTTAAAGAATGTTCAACAACAATTCTTGCGTGAAATTCAATATTGGCAGCAGAATTTACTCTTTGGGTAAGTTCTGCTAAATATTGTACACCACCTGCGATTTCTAATTCGCCAGTTGTTACTAATTGGTTTTTTACAGTTAATAAGTCAATCGGCTCAGAATTAGCAAATAATTGCGTAATAGCACCATAAATTCTTTGATGTGCTTCTTTATAAAATGACTCAACTTTTAAAATATCAATTACATCCGTCAAAGCGTCACGCTCTAACATTAAAGCACCTAAAACCGCTTCTTCTAAATCTGTAGCCTGAGGTGGAATTTTACCAAGGCCAGTATCCAACCATCTGTTTTGTGCAGATATTCTTCCACCAGCGAAATTTCCGTTTTTCTTAAAATTTCCGTTATTTTGATTTGATAGTTCCATTCTCAATATTCAATCCTTTTATTAGGATATTACAATTCTTTCTAGCAATAAAAAAGAAGATTTTCTATCCGTAACACAATTTTACAAAGAAAATCTTAGAAAACCGAGAAATAAAAAAACTGACATTTCCTAATTTATTGATAATCAAAGTTTAAAAGTAATGTTTGATATTTAATACAAAATTATAAAACAATTGAAGCATTTTTTTATTAAGTTTAGGTAGAATATTATTCAAACTTTAACTATTTCAGATTTGACAGAAAAAATAATTACCTTAGAAGACCTTGAGTTGGTTGGTTTTCTTGGTGTTGAAAACAGCAATATTAAGCAAGTAGCGGCGGCATTTCCTCAGAGTAAAATCATCTCTCGTGGCAATGAAATTACAATCAGAGGCTCATTACCTGAAATTGTAAGAATAAACGAAATCATGGATTCGCTTATTCAACACTATCAAAAGTACGGTAAGATTACCAAAGAGCAAGTTCAATCCTATCTTACTCTTGAAAAAAATCCTTCAACCGAACCAACAGTACATTTGAAAGAAGAAGACGATGTTTTATTGTACGGTACAAAAGGAGTTGTCATCAAAGTAAAAACGCCCAACCAACAAAAAATGGTTGAGGCTGCTGCAAAAAATGATATTGTTTTCGCTGTTGGGCCTGCAGGAACTGGAAAAACTTATACTGCGGTAGCCATTGCAGTAAAAGCTTTAAAAAACAAAGAGGTTAAGAAAATCATCATCACTCGCCCAGCCGTTGAAGCAGGTGAAAATTTGGGTTTTTTGCCTGGTGATTTAAAAGAAAAAATTGACCCTTATCTTCGACCAATTTATGATGCTTTGGATGATATGATTCAGCCAGAGAAGCTTAAATACTTTATCGAAAACAGAGTAATTGAAATAGCACCATTGGCATATATGCGTGGTAGAACCCTCAATAATGCTTTTATTTTATTGGACGAAGCACAAAACACAACACCCATGCAAATGAAAATGTTTTTGACAAGAATGGGAATTCAATCTAAAGTAATCATTACTGGCGATAAAACTCAGATTGATTTACCAACTAAAGTAAAATCTGGTCTGGCAGAAGCAAGTAGAATTCTTGATAATATCAAAGGCATTGCTTTTGTAGAGTTAGACGGGAAAGATGTTGTTCGTCACCGTTTAGTTCGTGACATCATTATGGCATACGAAAAATCTGAAGCTGAAAAATAAGGCTTGCAAATTTATGAACATACGCAACGGCTTTGATTTGTATTCTGTCAATAATACAAATCAAAGCCGTTTTTGCGTTACTTCAAAAAATATTTATTATGAAAAAAATACTATCCTCCTTTTTAATACTTGTTCCCTCTATCCTATCTGCCCAAGACAAATGTGGAGTAGTAATGAACGATAAACAACTTCAAGCAAAATACAGTAACTGGAATCAAAAAAAAGCAAACTTTGAAGCACAACTTCAAGCAATTCAGGCACTAAGGAAAAACAGTTCAGCAAGAGTAGAAGATAAAATTTATACTATCCCAGTTGTTGTACATATTCTTCATAACAATGTCAATAATATAATCGGCGGAGCAAATAATATCAATATCACCGATGCACAAATTAAATCTCAGATTCAAATTTTGAATGAAGATTACAGACGTCAATTCGGTACAAATGGGTACAATCTCAATCCAGTTGGAGCTGATATGGAAATAAATTTCAAATTAGCTGATGTTGATCCAGATGGTAATTCTACAACTGGTATTACTCGTACTTATGTTAAACAAACAGGGTTCAATTTTGTAGATGATAAAAACCAAATTGCAGAAATTATCCAATGGGATAATGAGAAATACCTGAATATTTGGGTTACTCGTGGCAATAATGGAGTAATTGGCTATGCAAGTTTCCCTTATGACAGTAAAATCGAAGGATTAGGGGCTAACAGTTCAAATATTGCTGAACAAGAATTATTCGATGGAGTAATTATTGACTATAAAAATTTTGGAAATTGTTGTGGTACTTTAAGTCAGACTTATAACTTGGGCAGAACAACTACACATGAAGTTGGTCACTGGCTTGGGCTTTTACATCCAAATGGTGATGAAAATTGTGGAACAGATTACTGTGATGATACTCCTCAAATTGAAAGTTTGAATTTAAACACAACTTGTGATAAATTGACATCAAGCTGTAGTAATGAGAGAATTACTAACATGATTGAAAACTACATGGATTACTCTCCTGACCGCTGCATGAATGTTTTTACACTCGACCAAAAAAATAGAACAAGAGCCGCCTTGAGTTTAAGTATGAAGCGACAAATGTTATTAAACAACGCTGAACCACTTTCGGATACTGAAAAACTACAAGCATCTATTGAACCCAACCCAATCAATCCATCAACTGACGGAAGTATCAAAATAAGAGTAACTTTTAAAGATGAACAAGATTTAAGCATTCAGCTTTATGATGGCAGAGGCATTTTAATGCAAGAAAAAAATCTTGATAAACAGAAAAGTGGCTTCTATTATTTGAGTTCAGAAGCATTAGCAACAGGATATTACATTCTCAATATAAAAACCAGTACTGAAAACATTTCAAAAAAGGTTTTGGTACAACGCTAATATTGCTAATTATTCCAAGAATAAGAAACAAAGCTCTTCACCAGTATGTTACAGCATCAATAAGTAGATATAATATCCTTCTTGATGAATAACAAAAAAGAAAAAACATGGATAAAGTAGAAAAAATCAAACAGGCCTACATTGAGTACTTTCTTGAAAATGGAACTCAACCCCCTTCTGTATTTGCCTTCACTAAAAAATTGAAAATGAAAGAGAGTGAGTTTTATGAACACTATAACTCATTTGAACTTTTAGAAAGTGCTATCTGGCTCGGCTTTTTCAATGAAACCAAAAGCAAAATAGAATCCGAAGAAGTGTATGCTACGTATAGTGTTCGTGAAAAGCTTTTAGCATTTTACTACACATGGATTGAAGTACTTAAACAACATAGAAGTTACACTTCACAAACTTGGCGACTTATTGATAAACGTAAATTAAAAACGCCAGTTTTTATGACCGACTTGAAAATTGCTTTCAAAGATTTTTCTCATGATTTGGTTTTAGAAGGCAAAGAAAGTAATGAAGTTCAACCTAGAAAATTTATTGATGAAAGATACCCAGATGCCTTCTGGTTACAATTCTTGATGATACTAGATTTTTGGGTAAAAGATAAAACAAAAGGCTTTGAACAAACAGATGCGATGATTGAAAAATCCGTAAATACTTCGTTTGATTTGATGGCATCGTCAGCACTAGATTCTGTGCTTGACTTTGCTAAATTCATGTTTCAAAACAGATAACAGAAAAAACGTATTCTCAATATTTTATTTACTAAAAATACTATAACATAATTGAAAAACAACAAGTTAATATTTCAATAAATATATTATTTGGTATTTAAAATAAGAGTATAGATTTTCTCTATGACAATGAAAGAACAAAATTCGATACCAACTTCAAAGGTTGCAAGAGCTACAAAATTCGTAAAAACAGGTGTAAAAATTGGTGGTAATTATTTAAAACATAATGTTAAAAAAATGATTGACCCCAATATTAGTCGTGACGAATTACATCAAGACAATGCTACTGACATCTATTCCTCATTGAGCGAGATGAAAGGTTCTGCCCTCAAAGTTACACAAATGTTGAGTATGGACAAAGGAATGTTGCCAAGAGCTTACAGAGAAAAATTTGCTATGTCTCAGTACTCTGCTCCACCCCTTTCTGGTCCTTTAGTAATGAAGACTTTTAGGAAACATTTTGGTAAATCGCCACAAGAACTTTATGATACTTTTGATATAAATGCAAGCAATGCTGCCTCTATCGGACAAGTACACAAGGCTACTAAAAATGGTAAACCGTTAGCAGTTAAAGTACAATATCCGGGTGTTTCAGAAAGTATAGGAAGTGATTTAAAAATGATTCGTCCAATTGCAATCGCAATGTTTGGCTTAAATGAGAATGATGTTGATAGGTATATGGGGGAAGTTGCAGAAAAGCTCATTGAAGAAACTGATTATTTATTGGAATTAAAACGCTCTGTCGAAATCTCAGAGGCTTGCACACACATTGACGGTTTGTTTTTTCCAAAATATTATGCTGAATTATCTTGTGAAAAAATTCTAACAATGGATTGGCTGGAAGGATTTCACTTAAATGAATTTCTGAAAACAAATCCTTCACAAGAAATTCGTAATAAAATTGGTCAGGCACTTTGGGATTTCTATGATTTTCAGATACATACACTTCGTAAAGTTCATGCAGACCCACATCCTGGCAATTTCTTAATGAGAGAAGATGGAACGATGGGAATTATTGATTTTGGCTGTATCAAAGTAATTAATGATGAATTTTATGATAATTACTTCGCATTGATCAATTTTGATACTTTAGATGATAATGATAAAACGACAAGAATTTTCAAAACCTTAGATTTTATCACAAAATCTGATTCAGAAAAAGAAGCCAAATTTTTTACTGAACTTTTTAAAGAAATGATTTTTTTACTTGGAAAGCCTTTCGCTGTAGAAGAATTTGATTTTGCTGATGACGAATATTTTGAAAGTGTATATTTATATGCCGAGAAATTACAAAACTTAGATGAACTAAAAAGCTCGAAAGTAGCCAGAGGTTCACAACATGGTTTGTATATCAATCGTACTTATTTTGGTTTATATTCTATTCTTAATGAATTGAAAGCCAAAGTAACCACAACACGCCCAGAATGGCTCAGATCAAATGCATTGAAGGTTTGCTAATTTTTTTAGGTGTTATTATAACCGATAAATTCATATAATAACACCTAAAATTCATACTTAAAACGGTAAATCTTGGTCGTCCTCACTGAATGAAGGAAGGTCAGCAGCAGGAGTTACTGGTTTACTAGCTGGTGCCGAAGATGGTCTTGAAGAATCCACTGGAGCTGATGAACTTGGAGCGTCACCAGCTAAATCTATTCTGTAAGCTCTTAAATCTGTGTACCATCTTTCGTTGTATTCACGAGATTCTACACTAAAAGTAACTCTAAGTTTATCGCCTAAAGAGAAAGTTTTTAAATCTGCTGATTTGTCTCCCCAAGCAGTGAAACAAGCTTTTTTAGGATATTGGTCTTCTGTTTCAAGCACAAAATCTTGCTTAACCCAAGCTCCATTTTTTCCTTGACCGGTTACTTCATTGAGTACTTTTATCAAATTACCTTCAAATTCTAATGCCATTGTAATATTTTTTTATTTTTTACTTTGTTTGTTATACTTGATTTTCAAAGGTTTAAAAAAGACAAATGCAAACTTGACCCTTCGCCTTCTGAAAACCTTTGCAATTAAGCAAATTTTCTTTAATTTCGCACCATCATTAGGCAATGTGGTGGAATTGGTAGACACGCTACTTTGAGGTGGTAGTGGGAGTTATCCTGTAGGAGTTCGAGTCTCCTCATTGTCACAAAAAAAGCATCTTTGGAGTTTTCCAAAGATGCTTTTTTTATTTTATGTCTATTATTGTTTTTTTACTGGAGGTACAGGTGGTACTGAAGGTACAGGCGGTGTTGGAGGCGACGGTGGTTCTGGTGCATCTGGCGTTGAAATATTCATTGCACTATTAATTTTAGCTCTTATCGAAATAGGAAGATTCTTTTGTATTTCTTTTGCATGAAATTCAATTTCTTTTCCTAATGCTTCTATTGGTTTTGCTTCAAATTCAATCAATTTGCTCAGACTATCAATGGGTGCAGTATGAAAATTCATCTTCTCTCCTACCTTTTCCATTTGCTTTCCATACTTTTCTATTTGCTCTTCAAGCACATTCATTTGTTTTTGAATCTCTGCCATTTCAGACTCAGCATTTTTCTTTGCTTGCGAACCATTCTTTAGATTAATCATGCTGGTAGCAATTTTAGCTTGCTTTTCACCAAGTTTACCTAGCTGACTACCAATTACAGAAACCTTTCCTGAAAATTCATTCATTGGCTTGTTTTCTTCTGTAATTTTTTGAATAAATACTGACATTTCTTTTGAAAGTGCCTCAATCTTCTTGGTATGAGGTTCCATTTTCTTTTCAAGCATTTCAATGGCTACTAATTCTTTCGATACTTTAATACTATCTACTTGAGAAAGATGAACCTTTTCTCCATTGATATAGATATTTCCCTTGGAGATATTAAGGTTATTATCAAAGCGATGTTCAATGCTCTCAGTCTTTTTTATTTTTTTAGGAGGTTTCGGTGCATCAACTTTCTTAGGCGGTTTAGGAGCTTGTGGAACTGTTTGTGCATCCGCATTATTGGGAAAATTCACAAAAACCAACGTAGTTAATGCAAATAAAGACATCACAATAATACCTGCATAATTCACTGATTTTGTTTTCTTTACACCTAAAATTCTATGAACTCTTCCTAATAAAGTTTGTTTTTTCCCTGCAAAACCCATCGCCAAAGACATATTAGTTTGCTGTTGGAAAATCTCAACTTTTGTTAATGCTTTCGCTAAATAAACCTTATTTCCGCATAATTCAATCGCTAAATCATCACAGCAATTTTCTCTTTCTTCACGAATATTCGCAGAAATCCACCAAGTAGCAGGATGAAAGAAAAATATAATTTCAACCAATGATTGTATAATGTTTACTAAATAATCATGACGTTTGATATGAGCCAATTCATGTGCTAAAACGGCTTCAAGTTCTTTATTTGACAAACCTGTAATTAAACCAATTGGCAATAAAATAACTGGTTGCAAGAAACCAATCGTCATTGGACTAGTTGCCAAAGAAGATTCTAATAAATTAATTCCTTTTTTAATGTTTACTTTTTCTAAAAGCTGATTAAAAAGTACTAACGTATCGCCTTGAATGGTTTTGGTGTATTTCCAACGCAATTGTTCTGTATAAAAATAACCTCCCATCAACCTGATAGACAAAAATAACATTCCAATCATCCAAGCACTTACAAATACATTTACATTTTCTGAAAACAATATTTGAAAATCCATCCAAATACTTGTATTTGAGGCAACTGTAGATGATGTACTTAAATTAGTTTGAGCAATTTTATCGAAAGTAAAATTAGTTTGAGTGATTGATGAAACTGAATTTTCTTCAAAAACAATTAAAAAAGTAATGATACTTGCAAAAACCTGAAAAAGTAAACTCGCAAAACCAAACCAATATTTCTTAATTGCCGAGTTCTTAACAAAAAAGAATACAGCCTTTAGAACAATGGCAAGTGCCATTAATTGCCAAACTGAGTGAAGTAATGTCCAACCAACGGCTGACATTACATTTTCTGGGAAAAAATTCAAAATTGAGTTCATTGATTTAGAAAGGGGTTAAATATGAGGTTAGTTAAATTAGGTTTAGGCATTTTGTTCAATTTGAGCAATGAGTTTTTTGATTTCATCCAATTCTTCTTTCGAAGCTTGGTGATTTCCCAAAGTTTGCATCACCAATTTCATGGCTGAACCACGAAAAGCAGTATCCACAAATTTGTCAACTAAAAATTGTTGCGTGGCTTCTTCAGTAATGGCGGCTTCGTACAAGTGATAACGCCCCTCCTCTATACGTGAAACAATTTTCTTTTCAAACATGATTTGAAGTAACTTCAAAGTTGTTGTATAGCCAATGTCTCTTACTTTCGAAAGTTCATCATTTACTTGTCTGACACTGGCTTGACCCAATGACCAAAGTACTTGAAGAATTTGTAATTCTGATTCTGTAGGTTTGATAGCTTCCATTTCAATAATAATATTTGTTACGAATGATTTCGTAACAAATATACTACGAAAGAATTCGTACAAACAAATTTATCTACGAATATTTTCGTAAATAAATTCAAAATGGCATTTATTTACTTTAAACGGTAAATATTCAGGCTGAAATTTATTCAGATTTATCGAATAAAGAAGGGATTGTAAGCGGTTTGGGACGTGGAGGCGTTTCATAAAGTAAAGCTTTGTCCACTTGGTTAATGACAAAAGCCAAATCTTCTGCGTTATTTAAGTAATCTAACTCGTTAACATCTAAAATCAATAATTTACCATAAGTATAGTTTTCGGTAAAATTATCATAGTGTTTATTCAAATCTTGTAAATAATCAATAGAAATATTTGCTTCAAAATCTCTTCCTCTTTTTTTAATCTGAGAAATCAATTTAGGCATATCAGCTTTTAAATAAATCGTTAAATCTGGTGCTTTTACGGAAGTCATCATCAAATCGAAGATTCCTTTATAAGTAAGATAATCGTTTTCCGACATGATTCCGCCTTCATACAAATTCTGAGCAAAGATGTAGGCATCTTCATAAATCGTTCTATCTTGAATAATTCTTTTATTAGACTGTTGAATTTGTAATACTTGTTCGTATCTACTTTTCAAAAAATACAATTGCAAATGAAAAGCCCAACGTGGCATATCTCCATAAAAATCAGCTAAATATGGATTTCCCTCCACAGCCTCAAATAATACTTCCCATCCAAAATGATCCGCTAATTTTTTCGCTAGTGATGTTTTCCCAGCTCCGATATTTCCAGTTACGGCAATGTGCATTGTATTTTTATTAAATTGATGAATTTGATTTTAGATGCAAATTTCAGGCTTTTTAACATCAAAATCAAAAAACGGACTGCTCTTCTGAGGATTAAATAAAGGATTAGATTGAAATCAAAAAAATAGCCTTCTTATCCGAAGGCTACCATTCATCTAATATTTATACTTTTTCAGAAACTTCAATCTTTTACTTACTGCTTTAATCCATTCACGAGCCATCAATTCATGTCCAAAAACAGTTGGATGAATTCCATCCCAAACCCAATATTCATCTGGTGCATTTTTAAAGGCTTTTTCGAACATTGAAGGATAATCAATCAAAACTGCATCATATTCTTTCGCAAGTTTTTTGACAACCTCGGCTCTATCATTTGTTTCTTTTTGCCAAATGTCCCAATTATCTTTTCTACCCTTAATTGCATAAACAAATGGAATGCCTAATACAAATAGAATATTCGGGTTGTTTTGTTTACATTGGTCGAGTAAATCTCTGTAACCAATTTCAAATTGTTCAAGATTGGGTGCCTCCTCTGGTTTACGAATTAAAGCATTTACATCGTTAATACCGATCAGTAAACTCAATACATCAGGTTTTAAATCAAGCGTTTCTTCTTTCCAACGTTTTTGTAAATCTGGAATTCTATTTCCACTGATTCCTCTATTATAAAAAGAAAAACCTGCCTCAGGAAAATCAGCTCCTATCCTACTGGCTACTCCATACGCATAACCATGCCCCATAATGTGATTGGGATCGGTATTTCTACCTCTGTTTCCATCAGTAATAGAATCTCCCTGAAAAAGAAAAGTAAGTTTTGTTTCCATCTCAAAATTTGTAGCAGAAACATTATTACTTTTTAAGCTCATTGCTATAGATGATATTGCTGAGGATTGTAAAAATACTCTTCTTGAAAAAATGTTTTTCATAAATAATGGTTTAAAATCTTTATCTAATTAAAATACAATTTCAGTAAAATGTACTTATCAATCAAAGATTTTATTCTTTGTTTTCTTTCAAAAGGTTTTTATGATTTCTTTGTTGTACTCAAATGCTATGTTTGAGGTTCAATTATCCAATTATCTGTAAAAACATTTTCATTTCAAATCATGAAAAAATTATTATCCTTATTACTTTTTATTTTGATTGCCCTGACAATTCATGCACAGAAAAAGTCAAGTGCTGGCAATCCCGTTTTTCAAGGTTGGTATGCCGACCCAGAAGGAATAATATTCAATAAAACTTACTGGATTTACCCAACTTATTCTGCTCCTTACGATAAACAAGTATTCTTCGATGCTTTTTCATCCAAAGATTTAATTACTTGGACGAAGCATTCTAAAATTTTAGATACTTCTAACGTAAAATGGGCTAAACGTGCCGTTTGGGCTCCATCAATCATTGAAAAAGGTGGTAAATATTTCCTATTTTTTGGTGCAAACGATATTCAAAGCGATAAAGAATATGGTGGCATTGGCGTAGCTGTTGCCGATAAACCTTCAGGCCCTTTTAAAGATTACCTTAAAAAACCTTTAATTGATAAATTCTATAATGGTGCTCAGCCAATCGACCAATTTGTTTTTAAAGATAAAGATGAGTACTATTTAATTTATGGTGGCTGGAGACATTGTAATATTGCTCATTTAAAAAAAGACTTTACAGGTTTCATTCCTTATGAAGACGGAAGTATTTTCAAAGAAATTACGCCAGAAAACTACGTTGAAGGGCCATTTATGTTTAAAAAGAATGGAAAATATTACTTCATGTGGTCGGAAGGTGGTTGGACTGGTCCAAATTACTCTGTGGCTTATGCCATTGCAGATTCTCCTTTTGGTCCTTTCAAAAGAATTGGTAAAATTTTACAACAAGACCCAAAGATTGCTACAGGTGCGGGGCATCATTCAGTGATAAAAAATCCCAAAACAGACGATTGGTACATTGTTTATCATAGAAGCCCATTGACTGAAAAAGATGGTAATTCAAGAGTTACTTGTATTGATAAAATGTTTTTTGATGAAAATGGTTTGATTAAACCTGTCATCATTACGAATGAAGGTGTTGAGGTGAAATTGATTAAATAAGTTGTTAACACCGATTAGTATATCAATTTAAAATATTTTAATCGGTGTTTTACCCCGAAAACTAATAATAGTCATAGTTATTCAAGTCCTTTCAGGCGAATTTCGAGCTTTTCAATAAAAGCTTAAATGTATGAACCTAGAAAGAATTCAAAATACTGATTTATTAGACAAAGTTATTACTGCCAAAGAGGCTGCTTTATTTTTCGAAAACGGAATGGTGGTTGGTTCTAGTGGCTTTACTCGTGCTGGTGATAGTAAAGTTGTTTTAAAAGCTTTAGCCGATAGAGGAAAAGAGGCACAATTAAAAATTACTTTAATCACTGGGGCTTCGTTAGGGCATGATATTGATGGTATTCTCGCAGATACTGGTATGCTTGCTAAAAGAATGCCTTTTCAATCTGATGCTGTATTAAGAAAACATATCAATGCTGGCGAAGTATTGTTTATCGACCAACATTTAGGCGAAACTGCCGAACTTATTAATAACCATCATCTCCCTGAAATAGACATTGCTGTTATCGAAGTTGCAATGATTAAAGCCGATGGCAGTGTTGTGCCAACTACTTCTATAGGAAATTCGGCTACATTTATTCAAAACGCAAAAAAGATTATCCTTGAAGTAAATCTTACTATTCCTACCAACATTGAAGGTATTCATGATATATTTTTTGCTGGAGATTACCCTCATCGTGCCATTATTCCTATCACACAAGCCAATTCTTTAATTGGTACTACCAGTATTCCATTAGATGTTTCTAAAGTTATCGGTATTGTTTATACGAATGTTGCGGATAGTCCCGCTAGTATAGCTGAGCCTGATACAAAAACCATTGCCATAGCCAACTTTTTATTAGATTTCCTCAGAAATGAAGTAAAACACGGACGATTAACTACTTCATTATTGCCTTTACAGGCAGGTATTGGTAAAGTTGCTAATGCCATTCTTGAAGGTTTCGTCAACAGTGAGTTTAATAATCTTACGATGTATTCAGAAGTTCTACAAGACAGTACTTTTGATTTGATAGATGCAGGTAATTTAACTTTTGCTTCTGCGTCTTCTATTACTGTTTCCGAAAAATGTTATCAGCGTATCTTTCAAAATTTTGATAGCTATAAAAACAAAATTCTCTTACGTCCTCAAAACATCAGTAATGCCGCTGAAGTGATTCGACGTTTAGGAATCATTGCTATTAATACTGCTATTGAATGTGATATTTATGGAAATGTGAATTCAACCCATGTTTACGGTACTAAAATGATGAATGGCATCGGTGGTTCTGGCGATTTTGCAAGAAATTCCTATCTCTGCATTTTTGTAACACAAGCTGCTTCTAAAGGTGATAATATTTCACATATCGTTCCGATGGTTTCGCACGTAGATCATTCCGAACACGATGTAGATATTATTGTTACTGACTATGGTTTGGCAGATTTAAGAGGTTTATCTCCTCGTGAAAGAGCTGTAAGAATTATTCAAAACTGTTCACATCCAGATTATAGACCTCATTTGTTAGATTATTTCCAACGTGCTTGTCTTCAAGGCGGACATACTCCACATTTACTCAATGAAGCCCTTTCTTGGCAAGCAAGATTGATCGAAACTGGAAGTATGAAGATATAAAACTAAAAATCAATTATCAATAAGGCTGGACTTAAGTCCAGCTCTATTGATAATTGATACAATAAATTTCTTCTATTATTACTCCTCCTCCTTCATCAATACATTTAATCTGTTAACTTTTCCTAATTTCACCCTAAAGGCTTCAATAGTTTGAGAACTAGACTTAAGTCATTCTTTGACTAGCAAAATTGATTGAAACTAAAGATAAATTATCAATTGGTCAGGACTTAAGTCCTGACCAATTGATACAATAAGTTTCTGCTTTCATTCCTCTTCTTCCTTCATCATCACATTTAATCTATTAATCTTTCCTAATTTCACCCTAAAATTTTCAATCGTTTGAGGTTTAAACCCTTTTGCTTCAATGGATATTCGATACATACCCAAAGCAATGGGTTTTATGATAAAATTTCCTTCTTTGTCACTTTGAGTGTTAGTATTTGTTTTACCATTAAATATAATTGTTGCTCCTTCAATTGCTTTTCCATCAAACGCTGTACTAATATTTCCTTTTACTTGAGTACTTGTACTATTGGGAGCATCAATTTTTCTAATATGTTTATAGGCATTGTAAAAGTCAGGATTAGATTTCTGAAAAAGAACCGCCAATTTATCTAAACGATTACTTAATAAAGCATCTGCTTCTGCCATTATTTCGGATATTTTATCTAAATAAATAGATTTCTCAGACCTTATAATTCTTATTTTAGGTAATACTGCTTTAAAATGAAGAATTGCTTGCTCAAAGGCTTTAATCTTTTCAGTATCGATACCATAATCAACAATTGCTTCTCGATTTGCTTCAGCAGCTACATAAATATTTTGCATTGTAGGTAATATTAAGTCTTCTCTTAATCTAAATAGTTTAGTGTAAGAATAATTAACCTCTTCCATTAATACCATTTTTTTCTGGGTAGAAGCAAAAGCATAAATAATACCTGCAATATCCGAAGCCATTCTACAGAGATTCTCTTTAACTAATTGCTTATCATTAGTAATACCAGTAGTTTCTTTAATTTGTTGCCCTAAATAGAATTGAATTTCCTCAATTTGTGAGTTGAACAGTGCTAAACTTTCAGTAAAAGCTAAATTACTTGATACAATAGACGAATTGCTTTTACACAGTAATTGTACACCTTGGTACATACTTAATTTGGACGGAAGTGTTCATTCAACTGTGTCAGTTGATTTATTGAGTTAGGGGGCTAGCCCCCTAACTCAATAAATCAACTTGTGAAATTCTGTCTTCAAATGTAATGATTAGTTCTGCACGCATT